>NZ_JAPFGW010000032.1:0-10370 GCF_059803595.1 Blastomonas sp. 34TW | reverse complement strand
AGCCGCAATTCTGGTCCCCCTTCCAGAACAGTGCCGGCAACCACAATGTCGCGATCTCCGGCAAGTCCGGCTCGGGCAAGTCGGTGCTGCTGCAGGACCTCACGGCAAGCTTTGCAGGGGTCGGGGCCAAGACCATCGTGATCGATGACGGCCGCAGTTTCGAGCATATGGCCAAGGCGCTGGGCGGGACCTTCACCGAGTTCAAGCTGTCTTCGGGCATTTCGATCAACCCGTTTCGCATGATCGACGAGGCCCTTGCCGAAGGTGACGACGACTATCTGGTCGATTGCCTTGCGATGCTCAAATCCATCGTGTCGCAGATGGCGCGCAACGAGACCCGGCTCAATGACACGGAGCGCGGGCTTATCGACCAGGCGGTCAATCTTGTGTGGGACACCCATGGGCGGGACGGCACCATCGATCACGTGATGCAGGCCCTCAAGGGCCACGAGCATCCCTTCGCTTATGATCTGGCGACCTCGCTGCTGCCGTTCGCGGCCAAGGGAACATACGGGAAGTTCTTCCTTGGCGATGCCAACCTTGATCTGTCGGCCGATCTTACCGTGTTCGAGCTCTCGGACCTTGCGACCCGGGTGGAGCTGCGCGGCGTCGTTCTGACCTCGATCATGTTCATTGCCTCGCAGGTCATGCGCCGGATGGACCGCGCGATCCCGAAACCGCTGATCATCGATGAGGCCTGGCAGATGCTGAAGGGCGGGGCGATGGCCGACTTCGTCGAGACCTATTCGCGCACCTGCCGCAAATATGGCGGCGCGCTGATCACTGCCACGCAGTCGATCCACGATTACTACAAATCCGAAGGCTCGCGGGCCGCCCTCGAAAACTCCGACTGGTTCCTCATCCTCCAGCAGAAGGGCGAAACCATCTCGGATTTTCGCAATTCGGACCGGTTCGAGATGGACAACATGACCGAGGCTTTGCTCCGGTCGCTGAAGCGAAACGGCACCGACTACTCGGACATTTTCATCCGCGGCCCAGAGACTGAATGCGTCGCTCGCCTGGTCCTCGACCGGTTTTCGGGCACGCTCTATTCATCGAGCCCGCACGTCTTCGCTCAGATTGAGGACTATGTGCAGCGTGGCTACCGGATGCCCGATGCCATCGAGGCAGTCGCATTCCCTGAAGAGCATCAGGTGCCTGAATATCTTCCGATGAGGGAGGCTGCAGAATGAGCACGCCTTCTCGTCCCTTGGCACGTCCCCTTGGCCGTTCCCCGATGCGTCACTCGGCCATTGCGCGCCGCAAGAAGGCCGCTCAGGATCTTGTCGTTATTGCCCTTCGGTTCAGCGGTTGGCTTGCCACCAGCGCGCTTGCGACCCTGGGCATCGCCACGCTGTTCTTCCTCGTGCTTGGCGGCTTCACTCTCGATGGCCTGATGCTTCATCTGGACAATCTCGCGTCGCGCTTCGTTGCCGCCGACGCTTCGAGACGCGGCCAGTTCGCGGCCATCAGCTTCGGCGTCATGCTCACGGGCTTTGTGCTGATCGCCTTCTTCCGCCGCGCGAGCCTGATTTCAGCCTTTTCTATTGCCGGAGATGACCAATGACTGACCTTTTCGACCATATGGCGGCGCCTGCCACACCCGCTTCGGCAAAGGCCTCACAGGTCAGACGTCGCAGTCGCTTTGCCGCGCTGTCGGCTCGTGAAATCCTCCTGTTCGCGGGCGCTGCGGCGACCTTTGTCTGGGGGGCCTGGGTGACCAAGAGTGTTGCCGCACAGGGGGCAGGGCAGCAGGAATTCGTCCAGCTTCAGCTGCAGGGCATCATCGGGGATTATCTCCAGGCACAGGCACGCTCGAATGCCGACGAGCAGACTGCTGCGCGGCAGACCGCTGTCTTCATGGCAGCGCTTGATGAGACTGTATCTGGCCTGTCGAAGTCCGGGAAAGTCGTGCTCGTTCATGAGGCGATCGTGGGCGGCGAGGTTCCCGACGTCACGCAGAGCGTGAAGACTGCCGTTTACGCAAAGGTTCCGCGTCCCCAACCCGCCCAAGCGCTTGGCGCCGCTCCCCAGGGTCAGGCGGCCCGCGTTGAACAAGAGATGCAGGCCTTCATGGCTGCCAATCAGGGGCGTCAGCGCGATGGCAAACCCTGATCCGCTCCCTCGTTCGGCTCAACGCAAGGGGTTTGCTCGGCTTTTGTCGGACAGTGAGCCCCCTGTGAAGACAGGTGCGACCAGACGCCTTTCGACCGGTGGCAGGCTTGTGGCGATCGCTGCTGTCTGTCTCGTTGCAGGTGCCCTCAGCGCAGCTTCGAAGTGGAGCGAGAACCACGCGTTGATGATCAACGTGACGGACTCGCTCCCGAACTGGGCGTTCGTGGTCGAGGCCAGGCGTTTTCCGGTGCGCGGGGACTATGTGGTTTTCCATCCCGGTCATGATCCCATTACGGTCAAGTATTTTGGGGCGAAGCCGGCGGCTTTCACCAAGATCGCTCTTGGTCTGCCGGGCGACATGGTGACGCGCATCGGGAATGATGTGCACGTCAACGGCAAGCGTGTGGCGACCATCAAACCGATGACGAAGCTTGGGCATCGTCTTGCCGCTGGCCCGCTCGGGGTTGTGCCGGAAGGCTGCATTTTTGCAGGCACACCGCACAAGGACGGGTTCGACAGCCGCTATGCCCACATCGGTTTTGTGTGCCGCGACCGGCTTGTCGGCACCGGGCAGCCAATCCTGTGAGGGTCGCTTTCTCCTTCCTCGTTGCTGGCGGACTTGCGGTGTCAGCGACGGCTTCGAGCGGCGGGGCAGTGTCTGGGCAAAGCGTCGACCACGGGCAGATGGGCCAGACCTGGCCCATTGCTGAGCCAGATCTCCTGAGCGTTATCAAGGCGCGGCTCGACCATGCGGCTGCGACCGGAAAACTCGATCAGATGAATCGCCAGTTCGCCGAAAAGGTGAAGGCGAGGGTGATGCGACCGGTCCCGGTCTCCGGGATTTCGCCTGCGGAAGAGACCCGGAGCTGGGAGTTCGATCCCTCGATCCGGATCGACAAGGACATCCGCGATCACAAAGGAAACCCGATTGCTGTGGCCGGTCAGCGCGTCAACCCGCTTGCCGCTGCTGGGCTTAGCAAGAAGCTCCTCTTTGTTGATGGAGACGACCCGGCAGAAGTCGAATGGGCGATTAAGCACGGGGGTGATGCGCGCGCCAAGATCATCTTCGTTGATGGCTCTCCCTTCGAGCTCATGAAGGCTCACCAGCGCCGGTTCTACTTTGATCAGGACGGCCGTCTTACCAGCTATTTCGGGATACGCCGGACCCCGGCGCTGGTCGAGCAGCGGGGCGACGTCCTCATAGTCACTGAGCAAGCCATTGCGCGCAAGGGGAGGGGGGCATGAACTCTTGGCGCAATCTGGTTCCGGCGCCTCTTGCTGCGCCCGAAACGCGCGCGCTCAAGGCGGCACGTTTGCGCACGATGACCGGGCTCTTTCTGGTCGCTGCCCTCGTCGTCTCGTTCGGGGCACTTCGGGCGCTAACCGGCATCTTTGCTCTCGCAATGTTCGCAGGCGCTACGACCTTCGCTCTGCTTCAGGGGTTCCTTTGGGTCCGGGCCAAGAACGCGGCGGATGATGCCTGGCTGATGAGGGAGAGAGACGATGCGCTCTAGGCTCCTTGCGCTCCTCCTGGGCTTTGCGTCCCTGTTTATGGCGGCAACCGTGCTGGCCCCTCCGGTTCTGGCTCAGGGTCTTCCGAGCGGGCCTGGCCGGTGCTCAGGCAGTTTCGTCAATCCGGTGACCGATGTGTGCTGGGGCTGCATGTTCCCCTTGTCGCTGGGGTCGCTCAAGATTTGGCCATCATCGCGTACTGACACCGACAATCCGGATCTTCCGATCTGCGCCTGCGGCACGCCGGTGCCGCGCATCGGCCTTGCAATCGGGTTCTGGGAGCCGGTCCGGCTGATTGATGTCTCGACCAAGCCGTGGTGCTTTCCGAACCTTGGCGGCATCAAGCTCGACCCCGGTTTTTCGATCGGTAACGGTTATGCCTCGGATGGCGCGCAGCTAGGGGGCCAGTCCCAGCGCACCGCCAAATACCACGTGCACTATTACATCTACCCGCTTCTCTACTGGCTCGAGGTGGTGACCGATTTCCTCTGTCTCGAGGCGAGCTCGTTCGACGTTGCCTATATGAGCGAGATCGATCCGCTTTGGCAGGACGACGAGCTGGCATCTCTGCTCAATCCCGAGGCCGCCCTTTTCACCTCAGTCATCGCGCAGGCCGCCTGCTCGGCCGATTGCATCTCGGCCAGCGCAAGATTGCCAATGGACGAGCTGTTCTGGTGCTCTGGTTGCCAAGGTTCGATGTATCCGATGAACGGCAATGTTGGTGCCAATATCGGCATCAAGCAGTCAGCGCGGCTCGCGGCCGAGCGCATGGTCTACAAGCTCCACCGTCAGGGTCTCGCCTGGGGCACCAGCGGATCGAAAGCGCTGTGTTCCAAGTACATCATGCCGATCCTCAAGAAGAGCCAGTACCGGATGCAGCAGGTAAATCCGACGCCCATGGTGAGTGGCCGCGAAGCCTGTTCTCCGATTGGAGCGACCACGATCTTGCCCAAATCTGGGCAGGTCTATCCCGTCAAAGGCGAGGATGTCGGCTTCCTCCTCTGGCGCAAACGCAATTGCTGCATGTTGTGAGGTCGCGCCAATGAACCGCAGAGGACTCTTCCCCGCTCTCGCCGCCAGCCTGCTGCTTGGTGTTACAGCCGTCGTTGCCCAGGATTTGACGGACTTCGACCCGAAAGCAATCGAGGCGCGGGCCGATACGTTCAAGGCCGACGCCCAGGCGCTCTTCGACTATGCTACCGCTAACGCGCAAACCCAAGGCGAAGAGGCGCAGACGGTTGTCGCGCAAGGCTATGAGGCAGCCGGCGGCCTCAATGTCTCGCAGATCGCCGGGAAAGATGGCCCCGTCGACTTCGACGAAATGGTGGCTGGCGCCAAGGCCGGCATGGCCCGCCCGAAGGGTGCGCCGCTGTTCGTGGCATTCGCGAGCCTGTCGATGCCCGAAGAGGCGCTCGCACAGATGATCGCTGACACGACCAGGGCAGGCGGCGTTGTCGTTTTCCGCGGCTTCTCCACCGGAAATCCGCAGACCTTCATCAGTGGTATCCGAAAGGTTGTCGACCAGTCTGGCGCAAGCAATGTGGCAATCGATCCCCGGCTGTTTCGATCCTTTGGTGTCGACCGAGTTCCCACCTATGTGGCTCTCGCGACCGATTTCGAGCCCTGCGATCAGCTCGATTGTGTGACCGCGCCGCCGCCGCATGATCGCATCTCAGGCAATACCAGTGTGGCTTATGTGCTCGAGACCTTCGCCGGGGCGGGCGGGCCGGGCGCGCCGGTTGCCCGTCTCGCTCTTGCCAATCTGAGGGGGAAAAGGTGAATGGCCTGCGCATCCTTGCGGTCTCCCTTGCGCTTGCGGCATGCGGTCATCTTGCGCACGCCCAGATGGCGGCCAGTGATGCGAGGGTAGAAGGCGAAGCAATCGCAAAGGGTGTCCGTGACACCACGTCATCGGGCATTCTTGGCAATGGTGCGGCGGCAAACGTGCCCGGCTTCCAGGGCACTGATGTTCCTTCGCGCGATTATGTCGATGATCCTGTCGGGCTGACGGCGGCGGGAGAAGCGCAGCGGTATCGCGATGAGTACCGCGTTATCGTTGATCCCTACAGGACCCGGTTCGATTCCGACACTGTCGATCTGTCTGTCGGTCGTCTGATCGAAGCTGACCCCGACGCCTATCTTGGCGCTGGTGGTGGGCCCGGAGGAGCTGCGGGAGCCTGCAACCCCTTGCCTCCGGGAAGCACGGGCACCACGACTTATCTCGAAAGCTGCAATGCCGGCTCGCAGCCCTTTGCGGAGGCGCGCAGCTGTAATGCGTCGCTGCAGATACAGACCGAGGGAGGGCGCACCTGGGAGTATTCTTGCGAAACCGAAGAGTTTGCTGATCGCAATGAGATGTGTCCGATGCTTGCCCAAGCGCAGGGCTCCAGCTCATGCACGCTCGAGCGCAGCGTTCGGGTAGGGCAAAGGTGCCTGCAGTGGGTGGAAGAGGAGTTCGGTCGCAGGTGGTGTGCTGAGCCAGGCGAGCCAATCTTTCGCCAGGTCTGGCAATGCCCCTCTCGGCTAAGCGGCGTACCGGGCGGGATTGAACGCGACACCTCGCGGATCGTTGTCGAGACCGTCGACGAGGCCGCCTGCCAGAGCGCCACGAATGGTGCCTCCTGCACGCTTGCAAGCGAGGTCTGCACTGCGCCTGGAGAGACGCGGGTCATCAATGGTCTTTCGGTGACGCGCAGCTGCTGGGAGTGGCAGCGGACCTATCAGTGTGAAGGGGTGGCTCCTGCCAATGACTGTGGTGCCCTTGAGGCGCGTGGCGATTGCAGGTTCAGCCATGACGAGTGCCTGAGCTTTGACGCAGATGGTGTGACCTGCAACGTCCATGATCGCTGGTATCAGTGCGCCATTCCCGGCGCGGGATCGCCGTCTCCGCCCGCCTATGTTTGTGCGGGTGATCTCTATTGCATCAATGGAGAATGCACTCAGGTCGAGCGCGAGGCATCACCTGAGTTCAAGGACGCCATGGTCGCCATGAACGTCATGGGCGAGCTGCGGGACGGGTTTGATCCCGACCGGCTGAAGATCTTCAGCGGCGAGCATTTGCGCTGCACCCGCAAGGTCTTTGGCCTTTCGAACTGCTGCAGCGGCAAGGGTGTGCCGCTTCTCACGCCGTTCCTGTGCGACCGCGAGGACCGTGAGGTCGACAAGCGGGATGATGCAGGTCTGTGCCGCTTTGTCGGGACCTATTGCTCAGCCCGCGTGCTCGGCGTCTGCGTGACCCGCAAGCAGTCATACTGCTGCTACGGCAGTAAGCTCGTCCGGATTCTGAATGAGCAAGGCAAGGCGCAGCTTGGAATGCGGTGGGGGACGCCGCAACGCCCTGACTGCGAAGGTTTCCTGATCGGTCAGTTCCAGCAGCTTGACTTGAGCCGCATGGATTTTCGGGAAGTTTATGCCGAGTTCGTTGATGCGGCAAAGCTGCCTGACGAGATCGATATGTCGATCCAGATCCAGCAGAAAATTCAGAACTATTACAATACGAACGGTGGGACCTGACCCATGAGCAGTGCTGATATTCTTGCCTTCCCGCATAGCGAGCCGTTTCCGCCCGCGCAGGTGCTCGATCTCGCGGTCAGCGTCGCCATCGGTCGTGATCTGGCGCGCAGCGAGACCGAGATGTTCGCGCTCATCAAAGACTGGTTCTTGCGGCCTGCGACGGTCGGTGAGCTCGCAGCGTCGATCAAGCGTCTTCTTGATCGCGGCTCCATCACTCGGATGAGTGATGGTTATTTCGACTTTTGCCTCACGCCAGCAGGTGTGGAGGCGACCACCACCCTGTCGGGGGGGATGATCCGGATGATCGACCGGGGCCGCGGTCATTTCAAGACTGCCTTCCTCTTGCAGATGCTCGACCTTGAAAAAGGAAAATGCCCATGACGAGATTAGCGCTCTTGAGCCTTGCAGCAGCCCTCGGGGCGGCGGCTTTCCCCTTGCTCGCCCAGCCACCGGCTGATGCCAATCGCGATGCGTTCTACTGCGACGAGCGCAAGCTTGGGAGCTGGTTTTACTGCAACTCGGAGGAAGCCAAGCGCAAGGCACGCGAGCAGGCAAGGCCCGCATCGCCAGCCATTCCTGCGACCGAGCGCATGGCTCAGATTACGGCGAAGCTCGATGAGCTCAAAGCACGGGCCATTCTCGAGCCAACGTCCGAAAACATTGTCAGCTATATCCGCTTCCAGCGCGAGCAGCTCGACCGCGCTTCGACATTCGCGGACGTGTGGGGCCGCTCGATCTGGCAGAACCCCGATCTCGACTATACGCTCGAACGGCCTGTTTCGACTCTCGCAAAACAGACCTGGGCAGAGGATCGCAAAGCCCAGCGTGAGGGCTCAATGGCGGCGCTCACCGAGCGCTACGGGGTCTTCTATTTCTACTCCTCCTCCTGCTCGGCTTGCCGAACCTTTTCGCCAGTAATGCGGGCGCTGTCCGACACATACGGGCTCGAGGTGCTCGCGGTCTCGATGGATGGCGGGCCCAACGAAGCGTTCCCCAATTATGTCGTCGATAGCGGCCAGTACCAGCGCATGGGTCTACAAGGCGGCGCTGTGCCGGCCCTGGTCCTTTTCGACACCCAGGCACGCAAGCCGATTCCCATCGGTTACGGCGTGATGGCGGCCGACGATGTGATGCAGCGCATTTTCTACCTCACCCAGATTGAGCCCGGGAGTGACTACTGATGGCACGCCAGACCAAGCGCGGCTTTGCCGCCCGCCTCTTCCGCTCGTCGGGGACGGCCCTTGCCGTGCTTGCTGCAGCGAGTTTCGCTGCAGCCCCCGTCAGTGCCAATGTCGGCTCGGAGCTCAATAGCTTCTTTGACGATATGGGCGCCGCCGCCAATGCCACCGGCCCCGTCACCTATCAGGGCCAGTCGGCAGGCTATTACTCGGGCGGCAACATCTGGACCCGCTTTCCGCAAAAGAACGTGAACCCGGTCAATCTCCAGCTGCCCGGGGTCAAAGCTGGATGCGGGGGCATCGACGTTTTCTCCGGCAGCTTCTCCTTCATCAACACCGATGAGATCGTGGCGATGCTCAAAGCGACGGCCAACAACGCGCTGGGCTTTGCCTTCCAGCTCGCGATCAAGTCGATCAGCCCGCAGATCGCCTCGACCATCGAGGAGATGGCACAGAAGGTTCAGCAGATGAACCAGTTCAACATGAACAGCTGCGAAGTGGCGCAGAACCTCGTCGGCGGCCTGTGGGGCAAGTCCGATCGGATGTCCTCGGAGATTTGCAAGTCGGTCGGCAACAGCCAGGGGTTGTTCTCCGATTGGGCCAAGAGCCGCCATGAATGCGGGACAGGTGGGCAGCGTGCCTCGACGATCGCGGCCAACAGCGATCCCGACATTCCTGCACAGAGTTACAACTTCACGTGGGAGATGCTCAAGCAAAGCTACCCCAGTTTCTCGACCGAGTTTCGTGAGTACCTCATGACTTTCGTCGGGACGGTGATCTTCTACCAGGATGGGGATGCCAGCGGCAAACGCGGGTTCCAGTTCGTGGGGCAGGGCGACCGCGCCCTTTTGACTGCGCTTCTGGACGGTACCAGCTCGGTCACGATGCTGAATTGCGATACCAACGACAAGTGCCTCAACCCGACCACGCAGGCCATGTCGATTTCGGCATCACAGGCGTTGAAACCCAGGGTCCGGGCGATGATCGAGAGCATGAACGCGAAGGTTCGCAGCAATGCCGCGCTCACCAGTGACGAGATTGGCTTGCTCGGAGCGACCACGATTCCGCTCTACAAGATCATGACGGTCAACGCTGCCGCAACCCTCGGCGGCATGACCAGCAACGACATGAATGACTTCGCCGAAATCGTGGCGATGGATCTCCTCGATGCGCTTGCGGAGCAATATTATGGCTATGCCTCGCGCGGGGTAGGGACCTTCCAGAACGCCAATGAGGAAGCTCTTTCGCAGTGGCGCGATCAGATCAATTCGGTCCGACAGGTCCTCGACACATACTCGCAAGGCATGAAGCTGCGCCTCGACCGGACCCAGCATGTGGTTCAGCGCGCGGTGTTCCTTGAGGGCACGCTCAGGAACAATTTGTCGCCGCAGATGTCGGCCGCGCTGTCATTCAGCACGTCGCTTTCGCGTCAGGGCATCCAGTAGGGACCGCGTGCCATGATGGAGATCTTCACGATCGGCGGCGGCGAATACATCGTCAATGTCTTCAACGCGGTATCCGCTTGGACTGGGGGAGGGGGCTTTCGTTCGCTGCTGCGCGTCGTGATGGTCATGGGCTTGATCTACACGCTGCTGGTGGTGGCGTTCAGCCTCAACTGGCGTGCCTGGTTCAACTGGTTTCTGGGGGCGACGCTCATGTACGGCGCCCTCATCGTACCTACGATGACGGTGAGGGTTACCGACCGCCTCAATCCCTCCTTGGCACCTGCTACGGTCTCAAACGTCCCTCTGGGACTGGCAATGATAGCCTCGGTCAGTTCGACTGCTGGTGATTGGCTCACGCGTGTCCCCCGTCAGCACCAATGGCACAGATTTGAGGTTGTGATTTAAGGAGGGTTGGGGCTTCGTCGTAGTGACGAAGGAACGAAGATGAAGACCCAACCCTCCGTGAAAAAATCCCCTCCCAAGAAGGCCCCAGCTGAGCGGGTGGTCAAGGATATCCGCCGAGCAACCCGGCGCCATTTCTCTGCCGAAGAAAAGATCCGCATCGTGCTGGACGGCCTGCGTGGTGAGGACAGCATCGCAGAGCTGT
>NZ_JAPFGW010000031.1:0-10745 GCF_059803595.1 Blastomonas sp. 34TW | reverse complement strand
CGGTATGTCCTGTCGCAATCCAGATCCGGACACCGGAAGGAACTGGGATCACGGCTTCACCGATCGCAGGACCGCCGTAGCCAGACCTGGAGATGCGCCTGCCGGGATTCGCACGATCGCGCGCTCAAACTCCACGATGATCGGAGTCCCCGCAACAGCAACAGGCGCAGGATCAGGATCGGGCTGCACCTGGACTTGCGCGAAGCCGTGGCCTGCCTGCTCGAGCTGCCGCCGCCAGCGATAGATCTGACCAGGTCGAACATCGGCCAGACGGGCAATCCTGGCGACGTTGGCGCCCGGCGCCGAAATCGCCATCACCAGCGCATGCTTGTGCTCATCCGACCAGTGCCGGCGACGCTGAACACCTGAAATTACCGTCACCTGACCCATCGCACCGGTGCAAGCACCAGCGCTTGCACCGGTGCCTTCTCGGTATCCATCCGGTGAAGGCCGCGGTGTGATCCCGGCCGGATGCGTCGGCTGGGTTTATGCGGCGATTGCTGCGGTGCGCGGCGCCCAGTGCCACGGCAGGAGTTCATCGAGCGTGGTAGCTGGGTGATCGGCGATGCGAGCGAGGACATCGGCGAGCCATGCCTGCGGATCGACATCGTTGAGCTCGGCAGTCTGGATCAGCGTGTAGATGACGGTCGCGCGCTGGCCGCCACGATCCGAGCCGCAGAACAGCCAGGCCTTGCGGCCAAGCGGGATGCAGCGAAGGGCGCGCTCGGAAGCGTTGTTGGTGAGACAGATCCTGCCATCGTCGAGGAAGCGGGTGAACGCGTCCCAGCGCTTGAGCATGTAGAAGCAGGCCTTGGTCAGATCGTGGCCGCGCGACAGCTTGGCAACTTGGGCTGTGAGCCAAGTGTGGAGCTCGGCCATCAGCGGCGCGCTGAGTTGCTGACGAACCGCGATGCGCTCGGCGGGGCTCTTGCCATTGATGCCGCGCTCGATGTCGAACAGGGCATCAAGGCGCTGCACGGCTTCGAGCGCAATCGGATAGATCATGCTGCTGCGCTGGCCGCGGCTCTTCTTGCGGGCTGATCTTACGACATCGGCCAGCTCGAAGAACTTGCGGCGGGCATGGGCGAAGCAGCCCGCTTCCAGCACGGGACCGGGGTCGCGGCCTTCGCGATAGAGATCGTTGTAGCCGCCATAGGCATCGGCCTGCAGGATCCCGGACCAGCCTGCGAGATGGGCCTATGGGTGCTCGCCGCGCCGGTCGCGCGAGTAGTGGAACAGGGCTGCCGGCGGATCAGATCCGGCGAACGGACGATCATCGCGCACGTAGACCCATAATCGCGCCACATCGGTCTTGCCCTTGGCCATGACCGGCACGGTGGTATCGTCGCCATGGATCCGGGTGGCAGCCAGAACATGCGCTTCGATCAGCTTGTAGAGCGGCATCAGCGCGTGGGCAGCAGCCCCGACCTGATCGGCAAGGGTCGAGAGACTGAGCGGCACGCCTTCGCGGGCAAAGCGCTCGGCCTGCCTGTTGAGCGGTTGGTGCTGCCCGTACTTCTCGAACAGGAGCATGGCGAGGAAGCTGGGCCCAGCCCATCCGCGTGGGACCACATGGAACGGAGCCGGGGCCTGTGCGATCTTCTCGCAGTCCCGGCACGAGAACTTCTCGCGCACGGTCTGGATCACCTTCCACGAGCGCGGGATGACCTCGAGCGTCTCGGTGACGTCCTCGCCTAGCTTGGACAGCCGGTCACCGCCGCAGGCCGGGCAGGAACAGGGTGCAGGAACCACGACGCGCTCGCGCGGCAGGTGATCGGGGAACGGCTTCCTTGCCGGGCGCTTGCGCTCGAAGGCCGTGACCGTGGTGGTCTTGGCTGCCGCTTCCTCGGCGATGCGGTCGTCTTCGGCGGCGTCGGCCTCGAGCTCTTCGAGTTGCAGCTCCATCTGATCGAGCAGGCGGCGGCTGCGTTCGGCGCTGGGGCCATACTGCTCGCGCTTGAGCTTGGCGATCTGCAGCTTGAGGTGGGCGATCAGCGCCTCGATGGCGCTATGGTGGACCATGGCGTTGGCGAGCTTGGCCTCCGCCTCGTCGGCCTTGCGGGCCATCGCCGTGACCAGCGCCTTGAGCGCTTCAACATCGTCCGGAAGGGGCGAGATGGCGGCTTCCATGAACCAGAGTGAATCATCATCCACCCTCTGCTGCAAGGGCAAAATGCCCGCGTCTGCCGACTATCCGGCGCTCTGCGGACGCCACGTATACTGCGGGTTCCTCCAGTCAATCCCCTCCAGCAGGCAGGCCAGTTGCGAGGGGGTCAACGACACCATGCCCTCCTTGGCTGACGGCCACACGAACCGGCCCTTCTCGAGCCGCTTGGCGTAAAGCGACATGCCGATCCCGTCGTGCCAGATGATCTTGACCAGCGAGCCTGCGCGCCCGCGGAACACGAACAGATCGCCGCCGTGAGGATTACGCTTGAGCCCTTGCTGCACCAGCAGCGCCAGACCCTGCATGCCCTTGCGCATATCCGTGTGGCCCAGCGCGATCCACACCCGCGCGCCGGAAGGGATCATCGCAGCGCCTTCAGCGCGGCCGTGATCAGGGCCGGTGATGCCGCAGCGAAAACGCTCACCCGCTTGCCGCGCGGCAGGTCGATGATCATCGCGGGGTGCTCGGCACCGCTGGCCACCATCACATCTTCGTCCACTACCGCTTCAGCGAATACCGGTGTGGGAAGCGCATCCGGCACCTCGGCCTCCCGCGCCGCGCCTGCATCGAGCAACTTGCGCCGCCACGTGTAGATCAGCCCGGACGAGACGTCATGACGCCGGCAGACATCGGCAACCCGGGCGCCAGGCGCGAACGCCTCGGCCACGATCTGCAGCCGTTCCTCATCACTCCACCGGCGGCGCCACTCCGGCCCCGAAAATACCGTCACCTGACCCACCGACCGCTCCAAAGCACACTCTTAAGAGCACGCTTAAGAGCGCTCGCTACCTACCCGCGCAAGGCGGCCCCCGCCGGATGGACACCCTTCTCGGCACGTCACCAAATCAGCGCAAGGCGGCCCTCACCGCAGGGTTACAGCCTTTATCACTGATGTCATCGAGAAAATCGCCGGCGACTGGCCAGCCTCGCGCGGGGACGAGCTCATGCCCTGGAACTGGCAGCCAGATCAGCAGATGACCGCCGAAGCCGCTTAGCTCCGGGCAATTCAGTCGGTGCGAACGTAAATGGCTATGGCCCGTTTCGCTATCTCGCGGTTGTGGGCGAGGTTACCGGTTAGCTCCATTCGAACCGTCATTACCCAATTCAGATATTCGGCGACTGCCTCAGCAGTCGTGCCAGCGGCCAGAATGCCGTCAAGGTGGAGCGCGTATGAATCATACTCATCGACCGCCTCGGGCATACCCGCTACGCCAATCGGATCCCAGTCATTCAGGAGCAAGCCTTTAAGCTCTTTGAGTCCGCCTATCATATCTGAGGTGATACACCTCTGCCCAACCAGGGACCATGGCCTTCACGCCACGCTTACTTGTAATGACCGCTATCCGCGATAGCTTAGGCGGGCGTCAGCGCCACCGCGTCCCAGACCACCGGCCTCATTCCTTAGCCGGAAACGCAGGTAGATCGTGTTCCAGTTGCCGGATTTGGGAGGGACATCGCGCCATGGCGTTCCGCAACGCAGCCGCCACAGAAGCCTGTTAGTTATCGCGCGGTTCTGCTCGGGGCGACGACCGCGCCCACGGTTAGCTGCCTCAATCGGCAGCAAAGTCTTCAAAATACGCCAATCTGCTTCGCTGAGATCACGTCAGCCCAAGCGTGCATCAAAAAGCAGGCTTGGATCAACCAGAGCGCCAACCGTCAACCAATCTGTCCACGCCCCCAATCACCACCCCATCACCACCCGCTGCCAGACGGTTTTGAATGCATCACATAATCACCAAAAAAGGGAACCCCATAAATGTTGCACATCATGAGAACACTCCCTACTCAATCTTAAGGTCCGAAATTACAATGTCTACGCCCTGTTCACGTTCGTTAACAATCGAGAGTTCAAACCATGCAAAACCACACTCCTCGCTATGCAAATTTACATCAAAACGGAATTGACCGCCTTGGCCCTGACTGCTCATAGCACGCCGATTCAGCTTAGGGTTCTCCACACAACGGGTTTCTAAAACAAATCTAATTCCGCTATGCAACAACTGAGGATCGTCAACTTGAAATGTCAATGATGTGATTTGTGAATAAACCCTTGCAAGTCTACGCGCTAAAACGCCAGAGGCCAAGCCAATAACGCTGACATTTAGACGCCCGTCCGCGTCGATGAAACTTCCTAAATCACCTCTATCATTTGGTACTACCCAGGAGAATGGGGCCAAACTGCCCTTTTTTGCAAAACCGAACTCCCCAGCACTGTCCGATTGACCACGATGATCGACCAATTCGGGCCGCAATTTTGAATAAAGGGACCACGCTTCATTGAAGAGATCTGCATCAATAAGCTTCGTCAACAATAACTCATCGCTTATAATAGCCTCAGCATCGCGGCCTCCAGTCACATCTCCACGAACCAATGCTACGTTGGGCAATGCATTCAAATCATTTGCTGCTGCAGCCCAGAACCTACTTCGCCACGAAGAATCTTTTCTCATTAGCGCAACCATAATTGGGACAGCCTTCTGGTTATGCAAAAGCTTCACAAGTTCTCGCAGCACCACTAGACTTTGCTCGTTATCCCTTTTCAAAATTGTGTCATAATACAAGACTGTAGCATCAACGTCACCACGCCGCGCTGAATCATCGGCAAGCCAAGCTGCAGTAATTACCTGACGTTTGTTCAAAGCAAAAGATGATTCGAACAACCGGCGCGCCACAACACGGTCCTTGATCGACAATCCTAGCAAAGCTACCGTCGACTGGTCAGTCGGATCTAACCTAAATCCTGCCAACGAGTGAAGTATGACTTCTTGCGGAACAACAGACGGTATAAGACCGCGATTATCTCGAACAGCTTTCTCCAGCAGTAACTTAGCAATCCGAGCATCCAGAGGTGCGGGCCGAAGTGGCCAATTAGCAACGAAGCTCACGTTTCCGCCCTTAAAGGAATTCGCATAAGAAAAGAGGGCGGCCGACAACGCCAAGCCTACACTCACGATTACTACAACCACTTTATTCATAGCGAACTCATAAAAGCAAAGTAGTAAGTCAACAAACAGACATTAGCATGATTGTTAATCAATATTTTTTGACCCGTATCCATAGCCGTATCCATAGCCATAGCCATAGCCATAGGTAGCGTTTCGATTATCTACTTTTGTGACCAAGGCACCCAATACACGCACTCGTCCTTCCTGCAATCTGTCAAGAGCGGATCCAATCGCACGCAATTTCGCACCATTGGCTTCGATCACATATACGACCCCCTCCGTTGAGTTGCCAATAAGTGGTGCGTCGGCAAGCCCAAGAACTGGTGGCGAATCAACGACAACATGGTCAAACTCTTCTGCTAAGCGAGCCAAGAGGATCGACAGTCGACCATTGCTAAGCAATTCACCTGCATTGGGGGGAGCAGTGCCACCGGTCATCATCGCTAGATTTGTAACTTCCGTTGGTCGAATAAGGCCGTGATGATCATCAGCGCCCGCCAGAAAAGCACTGAGGCCTGGAGCTAACTGATGACTACCAAACTTATGTTGTGTTGGATTCCGCATGTCTGCGTCGATCAGCACAACCTTCTTGCCCGAGCGAGCCAGCACCAATGCCAGTGCATGCGCCGAGGTAGACTTTCCCTCGCTAGGTTGAGTGCTTGTGACTGCGAACACGCGTGGAACACCATGGTCTGTCAAAAATGACATTGCAGTGCGGATCGACAGAAATGCCTCGGATGCCGTCGACTTTTGATCTGACAAACTATCCAGGATGTCCACGCCGTCCAGATATGGAAGCACACCCAACAGCGGAATACGTAGATTGCGCTTTACCTGCTGAGGATCCTTCAGGCTCTCATCAATTTGCTCCATTGCAAAGACATACCCTGCCGAGCAGACAATCCCGAAGAAAAGTGCGAGGGCGACGTTCAAAATCAGGTTCGGGCTGGAGGGCTTATCGGGGACAACCGCACGATCAACAATTGATATGTTGCTATTACCAACCCCAGCAACGCCGATTTCTTTATAGCGCTGCAGAAGCCCTTCATAGAGCTGACGGTTTGTGTCAACTTCTCTGCGCAAAATATTATACTGTATTTCACTTCTCTGCTGCGAGGAAAACCGATCTTTCAACTGTTCTACTTGCCGGCGAAGCTCATTTTCCCGCTTTCTCGCTGCTACGACGCGGGCATTCACGGCCCCACCTACGCGCGCCTCTTCCCCCGCGATGCTGCGGTCCAATGCCGCAACTTGCGCCTTCAATGCAATCACTTCCGGAAACTCAGACTCGTATTTGGCGAGAGATTTAGAATACTCAGCCATCACCTGGCCACGCTTCTCCCGAAGCCCGTTTATCGTTGTATTACGTAGAGCTTCTTCACTTGCTTGCGCATCACCACGAATCTTGCTCTCAGCTTCGATTCGCGAAGCAATTGCTGCATTTAATTCTTTGTTCAAGTTCTCAAGATCAATGGCAGTCAACGTGCGCGGAGCATCAGAAGTGCCCGAGTCGGTAGAGGCCAATGCAATAATTTTGCTCCGGTTAGCATACAATACGAGATCGCGCTCTGAATCTTCAAGCTTTTGCCGAAGCTCTCCAAGGCGACGCTCCAGATAGGATCTGGCATTTACGGTAGAGGCAAACCTGCGATCCATGCTTAGCTGGATGAACTGCTCTACCCATGCGCTTGAAACTCGAGCAGACAACTCTGGTGAAGGGCTCACAAAGGTAACATCCACCAAGGCCGAACCTCTTATAGGGTCGACTGAGATGTTATCTAACAGTGTATCGACAGTGATTTCGAAAACTTTCTGGCGTTCTGCAGCGGTTTGAGTTGAGCCGTCCGCTTGATTACCGGCTTCATCATCTATTGAGAAACTTTCAAGAAAATCTGGATCAGCGGCAAGCTTGAGAGCTCGAGCAGTTCGCTCTGCAAGGGAACGCGCCTCAAGCAGGCTGTATTGGGTTTGATAGAACTCAAGTCCTTGACCAATTTCCTTCGCCTCTACCCCCTCAACATTGGTAACCTTATCCTCAGCCCGGCTAATTTCTATTCTAGATGTTGCGGTGTATTTGGGCGTCATCAAAAACGAGATAACCAAACCAAAAATCAAAGAAGCGCCAATGATAATCAATACGGCGACACGTCTTGTCGATACTGCACGCCAGTATTCAAGAAGTGCTGGGGGGATATCGCTTTCGGTCCCCACGTGATGCGGACTTAGAGGAGCCTCTGCCCTCACAAGTTCACCACTATTCTGGTTCATAGCCATCACGCTCTCTTACTGCTGTGCCAAGATTATCAATGGAGTTGTGAGAAGGGGGCTGGCCTGCAAGAGATCCCTGAACAGGCGCCTGCCAGGAGAGTCGCCGACTACGACAACGTCATTGGCGAATAATTCTGGGTCTTCGTACGCACCCTTACGTATGGCATCTAAATTATATAAGCCAGCATACTTTTGCCCATCGACAGTTCTAAACACAACGACATCCTTCAGGCTTGCAAATTCATCCACGCCTTGCGCCGCAGCAATTGCCCTAATTAGCGTCATACGACCCAGAACTGGATAAGAACCGGGCCTTTTTACCTCTCCATCAACTGTAACAAGCTGACTGAGAGATTCCTCTAAGTTTACGGTTACAGATGGGTTTCGGACGAATTTTCCTTTAAGCCGGCTCTCTATCTCCTTCGCCAGCTCAGAAGGACTACGACCACCACCTTTGATCTCTCCTACCAAAGGAAAAAGAAAACTACCGGACGCATCGGTTTGGATTTCGCGCTCAAGTTCCTCAACACCAAATACTTCAATTTTGAGCTTATCAAACGGTCCAATCAAATAAGGGCGATCTGGCGTGAGGAGGTCAACACCTGTCGGAACGGGCATTTGTGCCTGTCGCATGATGGATAATTGGGAACTTGGATTCTGCAAAGGGGGTGAACCTGCGCAGCCCGTTAGGCTTAACACAACTAGGCTTACCCATACTTTACGCATAATAAGTGCTTCCTTGCGATAAACACGGCTTGCTCCTGGCAGCTGCCATGGGAAAACAGAACTAAGTGACTGAAACCCTTCGACCAGTGGATTCTTGTGAGAATTCGACCCAGCTCGCGGGTGCGATTACGTAACTTGCAAAAACTGCGAATGCCATCATGATCAACGGAACCCTTAAGGGATAGTCAGCCACACTTGCAATGCCAAAGATCAAAATCCCCAAAGCTGCACAATATTTTAACAGAAAGACTTGAGTTGACTTTATTCTAATTCTCCAGGCAGTCCTCAGTGCTCTTGCAAAGGCCAACACTCCTAGAACAACAACGATCAAACTAATTGCCCCACCCTCTATCGCTATCTGCAGCCAATCGTTGTGCGCATTGTTCAGATACGTTGGTCCCAGGGTAGCCAAAGGTTCGTATTTGTAAAAAACCCTCTCAAAGCTTCCAAAGCCCGATCCCCAGATTAAATGACGCTCCGCCATGTTAAATAAAATCGGTGACAATTGCGTCCTTAATTCTGCCTGCGCATCAAGCTCAAACAGTCTATCGATCGCAGTCGCACGCCCAGCCAACATGGACACAAATGCGGCAAAAGGAACGACGATGGCGATCAACAGAATTAGCAAGAAAGGCCAGTCTAGCTTCGCATTACTCGGTTTCTTCGTATTGCCGCTTAGCCTTCGCGAAAATAGGCCAAGAAAAACCGATAGTAGAATTGCAAAACAACCCAGTACAAATCCAGATCGCGAACCAATTATAGGTAGCATGAACATTATTAGGCAAACCGCCGAAAATGAAAGTGCCGCTCTAAAATTGTTCAACTGGATCCCTGCTCGAATTTGCCAAAAAATTATTACAGGTATCATCGCAACCAAAAAGATTGCGTGGTGGTTGCGGTTTGAAAAGAGCCCTACCGCTGACCCGCGATTGGTGATTTCATACAAGTACAGAGAGCTTGAGCGCCCTGCCAGTTCTTGAATTATACCCAAAGTGGCAGAAATTGCTGCAATGACTAACAACACACCAAGCGCCATCAGTCGCTTGCGCGGGGTAAGTATATTAAGCATCAGAACTGTCGCAATGGGCACCGATAGAGAGTATAAGCTGTTTAAGGTTTGGGGTGGAGCCATACTAATTGGACGCCATAAGGGTTCCCGTAACAAAATATCAGTGAGAACAGCTATTTCTTGTCGATCAGGCAAATGCTCCCAGAAATAGGGGGGGAGTGGTATTAGCTGGATGGCCATGATTGTAGCCAGGCTTAGGAGCATGACCGTAAGTGGCATTGTTTCTCGACGGCGTTGCCAAGCTCCGTGGACCAATGCATATGCAATCACCCCAAACGCCAACGGACGCAACAACACTAATGAGGCAATGTCGCCCCGAGCACCTCCTCCGAGAAGGGCCACCGCAGCGAGGAACCCACAAAACACCTTGAAATGCCGCGACTTTTCGGCGTTCGGTACAGGTTGGTTGAAAATGGTTGTCATGGCGTTGATACGATGGTGTTCCGGCGGACCGATGGTCCATTTTTGCGTTCTGAGATTTCCCTAGTTAACTTCCTGGCTGCCGCCAACCGAAAAAATCCAACTCGCGGTGATCCGAATTTGGGTAACCGGCGTTTTCGCTATATAGCGGGCTCTTCGTGGACCTACCACTGGATCCCTTCCGATCGACTAGAAGGTGATTAAGCTGCGTTGCTCTTGTCCGGGTTGCGGGGCATGCTCGGTGTTCGAAAGCTGCATACTTCGTAGCCTGATGGCGTCTAGCACCCTGAGAGCGCTAGGATCAGCTGCTGGCAAGGCCGCTGGTCGTGTCGATGGGTTCTAGTAGGGTAAGGCTGTCGCCGAATACTCCCTTAGTGTCGTGGACAGATTGGTTGACGGTTGGCGCTCTGGTTGATCCAAGCCTGCTTTTTGATGCACGCTTGGGCTGACGTGATCTCAGCGAAGCAGATTGGCGTATTTTGAAGACTTTGCTGCCGATTGAGGCAGCTAACCGTGGGCGCGGTCGTCGCCCCGAGCAGAACCGCGCGATAACCAACAGGCTTCTGTGGCGGCTGCGTTGCGGAACGCCATGGCGCGATGTCCCTCCCAAATCCGGCAACTGGAACACTTTCTGCTGCTTGGCCAGGCCGAGCGCACGAAGGGGATCTGCAGGCGGCTTGCGGCTTGCATCGCCGACCCGCGCGGTCCTGCGCGAGTGGGCCACTGCCTTAATAACATCCTGCGAGCCCGGGTGTTCGCGATCGCGTGCGGCTACGAGGACGCCGACGATCTCGACGCCCTGTGCGACGATCCAGGCTGTCGCCTGGCGATGGACAAGCGCCCGGGGGCAGGCGCGAGATTAGCCAGTCAACCGGCCATGAGCCGCTGGGAGCACGCACCGACCATGCTCGAACTGGCGAAGCTGATGGCCGGGATGATCGACATCTACTGCACCAGCTATCCTGGTGCGTCGGCCGCGGTGAAGCAGGTTATCGATCACACCTGCGATGTCGTCCACGGCTATCAGCAACTCTCGCTCCGGAACGGGCATTACGGGGAGCGCTGCTTCCTGCAGATCCATGTGTGGACGACCTCCGCTGCGCAAGAGCATTTTGGCATTGATGACCTCGGTCGGGTGCATCCATGTGTT
>NZ_JAPFGW010000030.1:0-11384 GCF_059803595.1 Blastomonas sp. 34TW | reverse complement strand
TTCGCCTCCGCTCATCGCAGGGACATTGAATCAGGCTGCAGCCTCAAAGGCGAAAGGTTTTCGAGGTGTCCATCTGTCTTCTCGTGGCCAGTGGCCATCGAGGTCTTCATTATCATTCATGTTGTCTGTCATGGTCATTTCCTATGACCGGGACGAGAGGACCTTTTCCTCCCTGACAATCCCGATCACAGGCTCTGCCGACGAGAGATTTTCCTCCTTCCGCCTCATGTCAGGGCGGACAGCGCCCGGGGCGCAACCCGCGCAACCATCGCCACACGGATGCGCAAACACAAAAGGGCCGGAATGCGGGTGGTGCATTCCGACCCTTCATGGAGGCGGGGAAGTGTTCAGCAGCGCAAGCCGGGTATCGCCGCCTCGAACTCAGCGTAGGAGCCTTGGGTTACCATAGGGTGCGCTAAAATATGGTGAAGGCGCGGATATTCAGTTTGCACGCTGACAGGGCAAAGTCGTTTTACAACCCACAGGCGCGTACAATATTCTACCAGCCAGACCGCGTGCATCACGATGCTTCTGGCGTCACGGCGCTGATTTCGGTGCCAGATCCACTGGCTGATCGCTGGACACAGCTTGGCAAGTGAACCGACACCGTCTATTGCCACTAAAGTGTACAAATTCAGACATGAACTGCGTTGCGCAAACGAGTTGTTCAAAGGGGGGCAAAAATGGCTGATACCGAAAGCTTGATAGGGCTGACTGCTGATATTGTCGCGGCACATGTCGGTAACAACAGCGTGTCGATCTCGGATATCGCTGGTCTGATCAGCAGCGTTCACGCATCGCTTGCCGGACTGAGCGAGGCCGAAGCGGTGCCCGCGCCGCCGCAAGAGCCTGCTGTATCCATCCGCGCATCGATCAAGCCGGATTATCTGGTCTGCCTCGAAGACGGCGCGAAGGTGAAGATGTTGAAGCGCTATCTCAGCACGCACTTCGGCATGACGCCGGACGAGTATCGCGCCAAATGGAACCTGCCCAAGGATTATCCGATGGTGGCACCTAATTACGCGGCACGTCGCCGTGAACTGGCTATGGAAATCGGCCTTGGAAAATCCGGCCGTGGAGGCAGGCCGGCAAAGCCGAAAGGCTAAGGCTGGTCGCCAGAGGCTTCACTGGCGTCGGCATCGCTCGCCTCGCACTGGCTAGCGCGCTGGAGATCATCGCGGCCAGCGTCTCCTCTGCGCGCGCGAACGATGGGGCCTGACGTCAGCAGATCCTGCCTTACCCATTGCGGCGCATGTTCAAGCACGCGCAACACCAGTTCGTTGATTCCCCCGCTAATGGCACGAGCCTATGCGGCAAAATCCGGGGGGTCGCAAAGTGATTTTGCGAGGTGCGCAACCGCGACAGGAAAGTCGAGAGCGGCGCATTCTTGCACTTTGGTTGCGCGCTGGACCTTGTAAAGCCGATAGCCTGTTGCGCTGCCGGCCATGAAAGTTGCGCATCATGTTCGCTTTATGTTCTATTGCGTGCCCATGCGAATCGACGCCCTCCAAAACACCCGTCAGGATGTAAGCCAGACTGCGTTGCGCACACTCGAGGATGCGGTTGCGCAGGCCCGGGCAGGCGAGGTTGGACGAACCTGGGGACAGCGGCTTGCGCTCAAATGGCTGATCCACATAGGAGCCGCGCAATTGTGGCAGTGCAAGGCATTCTGGGATGCGCTGGTCGATACCAATGCCTGGGCGTGTACGGCTGCGAGCGGTCAGGACCACCGGATTAATACCCTGATGGGCATGCTCGATAGCTGGTATCTCCGGATGGGCCTCACGCCGCCCGGCCTGAAATTGCGCCAGCGCTGGGCGCGGCGCTATGCCGCTGACATTGACATGGAGGCAGGGACATCTCAGCTTCCCTGCATGTGCAACCGCTATCAGCCCGGCGAACGCCAGCGGATCGAGGATCATTTCAGCGCAAAGGTGCTGCGGCCCTATAACGAGGGACCGACAACCGTGCACCCAAAGGAGCCAGGCTGGGTAGTGCGGCAGCACGATGGCCAGATGGTGCTCGAGCAGATGACCTGGGGCTTTCCCGTCGTCCTCAGGGGCAAGCAGGTTCAGCCGCTCAAGCCAAAGCCGGTTAACAATGCGCGGTTCGACAAGTTGGGCGCGTTCTGGAAACGCTGGGCCACGCAACCCGAGCATCGTTGCCTGATCCCGGCGTCGCGCTATGCCGAAGCCGTCGGCACGCCGGGCAAGATGACGGAGACATGGCTGTCGGTGCGCAGTGAGCCAATATTTGCCTGGGCAGGGCTCTGGCGGACCTCGGATGAATGGGGCGATTGCTATACCGGTGTGATGACCGACAATGCGCCCGAGCTCGAGCACATTCACGATCGTTCGCCGGTAATCTTGCGCGCCGATCAATGGCAGACCTGGCTGAACGCGCCGCTTGCCGATCTGTACGTGTTCGACAAGCCGTATCCAGCCGATGCCATGGCCGTCGAGGCCACCACGCGCCTCTGGGCGCGGTCCAGCAACAAGGAATAGACCGCATGCCTCCCAAGCCCGATCCGGTGCAGCCCGGCCAGCGCAGCGTCTGGGATTTCCCGCGCCCGGCAATAGCAGAGCCATGCGATGCGCACATCCGCATCGAGCATCGCGGTGTGATCGTTGCCGAGACCCGCAATGCGATCTGCACCTATGAGACAAGCCATCCGCCGAGCTACTACATCCCGCCGCAGGACGTTGCGCCGGGACTGTTGCGCAGGGCCAGCGGCAGCTCCTTTTGCGAATGGAAAGGCGCTGCCAGCTATTGGGATGTCGTCATCGGCGATGAGGTCTTGCAGCGCGTCGGCTGGAGCTATGCCAGCCCCACCGCCAGTTTCGCGATCCTGCGCAACCACCTTGCCTTCTACGCTGGTCCTTTCGACAAATGCACGGTCGATGGTGAAACCGTCATCCCGCAGTCCGGCGCCTTCTATGGCGGCTGGATCACCTCCGGCTTTGCAGGCCCGTTCAAGGGCGGTCCTGGCACTTTGGGTTGGTAGGATGAAATTCCGATCAATAGTCCGGCGACGGATGATCTGAAAAATCGACCTTGAGCCTGTTGCGTGAGATAACGGCAAACGGGCCCGTCAAAGTGCGATAATGTTGATTATGTTAAATTAAATCAGTGGCTTAGCATGCTCACTGAAACCTATTCGACGGCATTGCGATTTACAATCCTCTGAAACCAATCAGGCCGCAAAGAGATTGCCCTGTGATCTGGTCAGCCTTGTTTCGCTTTGCGGTGAATTTGCCGGTCGCCGCAGAAGCGACAGCACATGGGAATTCACGACGTAAACGGCATGTCTGCCACCACCGCGGTTGTGATGGTTCGTCGCATAGCCACAATAATGCCGCGTCACCAGTCCGGCGCGAACCAGATCTGTGATCGCCCGGCTCACATTTGCCCGGCCGACAGAAAGAACCTGCTCTTCAACCGCTTGATCAATCAATTCTCGGTCCACCTTCGCACTTCCCGTAAGTGCATGGCGCAAAGAAGCTTCCACCCGGTGACGAAGGGCGGCGCGTTTGCCCCCTTGATCATTGAGAGGCAAGAGTTGCCTGCACAACCAATCTCGGAGAGTCGTCGGCGACTGTGACAAATGGACATAAGGCCCAGCCCTGCCTCCCTCATCTGCAGCTTCTGCGACCAGCTGCAGCACGAGAAACGCATAGCGAGGTCTCTTGGAGACTTTAGCCAGGATCGCAAAAATGCCCCCGACGCCGGCAATCTGTTCGTCAGTTTCCATGGATCAGTATTGAGCACAAAAGGTGAATCTTGTGAATCCCCTTTAGCCTTCTATCTGGCGCTTTGTCCTGTATGACACTTTGCCTGCATGCGTCGGATCTCAGGATTGGAGCTACACCCCTGACGTTAGCCATTTGTCCGCATTGAAGGCGATAGACATTCCCCGATGGGCGCCAGCTGTCCAGCGTGACACTTTAGCCGGCGGCAAAGTGTCACGTGGGCATTAATCAAATTGCCAGCAAAGCCTTGTCTCCCAGTTTTCGGGAAACCCCATAGAGCGTCGATCGGCAGCTGACCGAGACTTGATCAGGCTCGCCAAACGCTGTGCAAATGTGGTGTCTTGGCTTTGATGACGCAGCAAATGGACGAGCACAACCAGAGCATTGTAAATCTGGTTTGCAGGCTGGCTCTGAACGCCTCCTGCAGTTTTGACCTGCACCACGACCAAGTCGCCGCTGAAACGCTTGATAAGTGTTAGCCGTTTAACGGTATGTCGGTTCCACAACCTGCCATGGTGCGCACAGATGTTCCGAATATAGGAAAGAAGTTGAAGCGTGCCTTCGAGAACCTCTCGCGAAGGCAAGCCCAGGTCTCTGGCCACGGCGCTTTTAATTTTTGGATCTTTGGTGGCCGCGAACCACCGAGAGAGTTCACCGAACGTCATCAGCTCGGTGACAATCCAGAGGGGTGGCATGAAGGGTGCCGTATACTTCCGCCGGTAATGCTCGACGAACACCTCACTGCTGTCTCTGGACCTGTTGGCAAGCGCCGACAGCAGAGTGATATGGTCGTAACCCGATTGGAAGACTGCTGCGTCGAGGTGCGCATGAGATCGGTGTGCCAACGCAAGCCGATTTGTCCAGCGGGAGCGCAGTGCAATTTCTACGCGTTCGATAGCCTCCATGACAAGCAAGCGCAGCTTTCGGTCGAAAACGTAGATATCGATGATCGTGCCGAAATGGAGGCCCGGGGCAAATTGCTTGGATCGTGTCTGATGATCCGTTGGCGGAATCTCGAAAGGTAGCCAGTAGGCACTCAGTCGGTAATAACCCACGGTCTCCAACCAGCGGCGCATCAGAGATTGATCGCCCTGCATCCCCCGCTCTCGAAGCAGTGCAATTTGATCATCGATGGACGTTGGCGGTTTGTTGAAATACATAGGGCCTCGTCGATTACTCGACGAGGCCCCAAAAAGTAACCCCCCGGTATTGGGCAAGCCGAAGCTCTAAGCCTGTGGGGTGTTGTTGCCCTCCATCTATGCCTTAAGACCCTAACGGTCAATGAATGAATTACCCCTCTGGCTGCCAAAACTGGAAGCAGCATCAGCTGGCTCGTCCAAAATGCGATACGACACATCAACGCCAGAAGCCGTCGCGCCTCTGACCATGCCGGTTGTCGTAGCCGTCGCGCTGGTCGTAGGCGCTCTTGCGGATACCCACCTCGACCCGCTGGCCGCCGACGTTGCGGATGTGGAGATCGCGCAGATCGACCTTGTTGCGCTGCGCCCAGTCCTTCGCCTCGCGCTCACTCCCGAAGGTTCCTGCGTCTTCGTAGTCAAATGCCATGTCTTTTCTACTTCCTGATGATGATGTTGACGGCCCCTTTCAGGGGCGTTTCGCGACCCTTGTGCAGCGAAAGAAAGGCATCGGCGCACTGTTCCCAGAGAAGAGCCGCCAGCTTCGCGATCAGCCTCACAAAGGTGGCCGCGATCCTGCCCATCAGAACTGCGACAAGGATCACCAGACCTATCGCCACCAACTCGGCGGCCATTTTCTGGTTTTCGAGTGCGGCTCGCAGGTCGGCGCATCCCTGAAACCCGTACGTATTGAGGTCGCAGACCACAAAGCTGTCCCCGCCAGCGGCACGCGCAATCTCCGAGAGCCCTGCCTCGTTTACCAGATTGGTCAGAGTCAGCTGCTGCGCGAAGTGAACTTCGAAAGTGTCTGAAGGCGGTTTGCCCGCTGTGGCATGGGCAATCTGTGTCACGATCTTCCTCCTATCGGCTGCGTTCGATGTTGCGTTCGGGAACGTCCAATTGCGGCGTTGCCCGAAGGCTCGCCGGATCGATCCGTGAGGCAGATGCTTGCCTGTCCTCAGGCGCCCTCAGATGATCAGGGATGGTGGGGCGAAACTCGCCAGCTTCGCGGCCGCTGCGCTTCGTCTCGACCTGCTTTTCGCCAAGGGTTTCGAGCGCGCTGGTCTTGTCACCCGGATTGCGGTCGATCTGCGCCAGGAGCCGATCGCGGTCGTTGGTGACGATTGTGATGTCGTCACGCACCCGTGTCATCATGACCAGCGCCAGACGCTGGTTTGACAAGTGCCGGGCTGATGAGTGCATCTCACCGATCGCCATGTCGCGGGTGTCGCCCTGCGCCTGATGCATGTTGATCGCATAGGCCAGCCCCAGGCGCTCGAGCATGCGGTCATTCTGCTTGAGTTCTACGGTCTCGCCTGCCTTGTTCTCGAGCGTGACGATCCCATCCCTGATTCCGAGGATCCTCGCCTCCTCGGACTTCATCAGCCCCCTGGCATCATCCTTTTCGGTCCAGCGGATCTTGTCGCCTTCGTAGATTGTCTCCTTGTGCTTTTCGGAGAGCCTCAAGGCATCGCGCTTGTCCGAAGGATCGATCGCCGCCGGATCGAATTTGATTAGCTTGCCGCTTTCATCGCGCAGCATGACCCGGCCCTTCGCGTCGAGGCCTTGGACATCGTACCGGCCCCGAACAAGCCCTCCAGGGGCGTTCTGGCGCGTCACTTCGAGCAACTGGCCCGTGCGGTAGGTTGCGGCGTAGCGCAGCTCCTCGCGCGTCGCGTGGGCCGGGAGGAGAGTGGTCAGCCTCAGCCCTTCCCCCTGGATCGCCCCTTCAGCCTTCAGGCCCTGCTGGACCATCCGGTTGAGTTCGCTGCGCGCCGCACGTCCTGACGAGTAAATCGCGGTGCGCTCGCGATCGTCCGGCGAAAGCTCGAGCCACTTTTGGGCGGTGACCTTGAGGTGGTCTGCGCCAGCTTCGACCACACGCTCGCCAAGCGAAGCAAAGCTTTCCTTGAACATGCCGGCGCGCACGAGGCCCGCCGCTTCCTTCATGTGCTCGGTGCGCTGCCGCAGACTGGTGTCTATGCGAGCCAATGTGGGGTTATCGGACTGGATCAGCGAAAAGCTCTTGCCCGCCTCGATCGGTTGCAACTGAGCGCGGTCTCCAATCATGACCAGCTTTTCAACACCAAGCCGGTTGGCGATCGTGAGCAGGTCATTCATCGGCTTGTTCGCAACCAGCGAAGCCTCGTCCAAGACCAGCACTTTGCCGCGCAAAGCCTCGCGCGATGCCTCGAACTTCGGACCCGACCCCGCAAGCGCGGGCCGCAGATGCGCATTCACAAAGGATGAGACGGTTCTTGCTGCGATTTCCTGCCTGACGATCTCGCCGTCTGGCCCGCGGATCTCCGTCCCGGTCCGAAGATCGCTGACCATCTTGTTGGCAAAGGCGAGGCCGATCACCTCCCTTCCCTCCTGATGCGCCACGCTTGCAATCGCCGAGATGATCGTCGTCTTTCCGGCACCTGCAACACCCTGGATCACGACCGTGCGGTCCTTGCTGGCGAGCGCCAGTGTTCCGGCAGCAATCTGCTCGGCGTTGAGGTCATGAGTGCCCGCAACTTGCCGCAAGCGCCCGGGCGCCTCGGCGGCTTCGATAATGGCCTGGCCTGCGCCCTTTCCCGCGGCGACATTGGCCAGCGTTGCCCGCTCGATCTCGACATGTTCAGGTGTGGTGTATTTCTCGGGCCTGCCATCGAGCCTGTCGCTCTTGCCCTCCAGCACCTTCCCGCCGGCCACCAAGACGCCGATCCGTGTTTCCACCCCGTCAGCGGTCACACCCTTTACGCCGAGGTCGAGCGCGGTCTTGACCAGGTCGCCTCGGGTCCAAGAGGTTTCGCGTTCGCCGATGATCCTGATCGCAGAAGCGGTTGCCATCTCAGTGCGCAGCTGCGTGGGCGTCAGGGTGATCCGTTGCAGGCCATTGGTTGTCAGTGTGTCCGCTGGCCGGGTGTAGAGCTTCACACTGTCGCGGAGCACGCTCAGCGTTTCCTGCACCCGCTGAGGCGATCCCAATGGGCTTTCGCGCGCCTCCGAGCCGCGTTCCCGTGCCTGTTCGACCAACGCCTTGGCATCGAACCCCAGCCCTGCAGCGCGCCGAGCCCATTCCTGCCTGAGCGCCAGCTTGTCGTCCGGATTGAGCTTGGGATCGCGGGTGCGCTTGGTGATTTCACGCAAGGCTTCTGCGTCGTTTGCGCTCTTCCCGAGTTTCTCGGCCGTCGCCAGAATGGTCAGGCGACGCTGGCTGAAAGCTTCGATCAAATCGCGCGCCACGCCCTTGATCTCGAACTGGCCGTGCTTGCCCGTGATCTGGGTTTCGTAGCCGAGCTTCTCGAGGTTCGTCCGCAGCGCGGCGTTGTAGATGGAGCCAAGGACTGTGTTGTTCTTCCAGATCTCTCCGTTCCACAGCGCCTTCCAGTTGCCAGCCTTGTCCTGCGTCATCGCAGCAATGACAGCATGGGTATGGTTCTGCGGGTCCAGCGCCCGGCTCGTGTCGTGCTGGAACAGGGCATAGAGGAGCTTGCCTGTGACCACGCCCTCGCCGTTGGCATTGCGTGATCGGTCGCGGGCCTGCGCATAGTGCTTCTCGAGATAGGCCATGGTCGCCTTGACCGCGGCCAGCTGTGCATCGAGGATCCGCTTGTCTCCGCCCAACTGCGCCAACAGGCTGGCCGATTTCGGCATGGAGAATGTGAGGTCTATCCCCGAGCGGCGGTTTGCGTTGCCATTTACGACCGTGTCATCGGGCAGTTTGCCATCGAGGACTTTTTCGAAGTCGTCCTTGGCGACGGGACCAGCAAGCCCGAGTGCTTCAGCGCCCTTCCCGCCCCATTCGCTGAGCTCCGCAGGGCCATCGCCGACATAGTAGTCGTCCTTGGCGAAGTAGTTTGCGGCGCCGCCTGCTGATGCGACTGATGCGACCGAAAGCATCTCAGGCTACCCTTGCCTGTTCGCGCCGGAGCATCGGCCCGGCACATTGCGCGCAGAATAGGGGGCACACATGGCAGGTCTGTCCTGCCGCGCTCATCGCCCAAGCTCCTGATCATCGTCAATGGAAGGGTCCTGACGGCTCTGCTTTTCGTTGCCGATGCCGCGCATGTTTTCTCTGGAAAGCTCGCTCTCCTGTGCGTCTGCCCTGCTGTTCTGCGCTCGCCCCTTCGGCCCTTCGATCTTCGTCTGCGCGCTGCGCTCTTCACTGTCGCGCATGGCCAGGTTCTGCCGCTCGCGCTGGTCCTTTTTGCCCGGGCGGTGATAGCCATAGAGCTCCCCTTGCGCTGGCCTGCGCTCGAAGTCTGCCCTCTCTTCTTCATCCTCGATCTTGCGCGCCACCTCCTCCTCGGTCAGCTCGCGCTCAGGGTTCAATGGCCCTTCGATCGCCTCCCTCAGCTGCTGCGCTGCCCGCTCAGCCTCACTTAGCGCTACCTCTTCGCGATCCTTCAGCTCCTTAGGCGCGAGGTCAGGTTCTGCGCCTTCCCTATCCCCACCCCCCAATTCCGCGCCATCCCCTGACGGTGGTGTGTATTCGGCGGCGCGCATGTCGGTGACACGCTCGAAGCCCTTTGCGCGGGGTTCGTAATCTCTCCACGTCAGCCTGATCCGGGCAGCGGGGAACCCGTCCGGGAATTTCACGAACCCGTGCATGCTAGGTAGGTCGCTGATGTCGACCGGCATGACGAGTTCTTCGACGTTGGTACGGGGCGTGATCGTCGAGGCGTCGCGGTTGTCATTATAGCCGTAGGAATAGGCTTCATCCATGATCCGGACCTGACGGTTGCCGATGAACTCGGAGCATCGCCGCGAGGTCTCGGGATCGGCCGTCTTGAGGATCAGTTTGGTGCCCGCCAGCGAGGCCAGATTGGTAGCCCCGTTCTCGCCATAGGTTTCTTCAAGCTTGTCGAAGGAATGCATGCCAAGCACGAAGGCACCACCAAACGCCCGCGCGGTCTGCAAGCCATGATCGATCGCCGGAAGGCGATGCAGCGCATGGACCTCGTCGATGAGAAACCACGTGCGCAGGTCGCGGCCCCTCCCCATATGGAACAGCGCATTGACGGCAAGGTCCATCCAGAGTGTCAGGAGCGGGCGATTGAGGACCAGGTCCGGGTGCGTGGACGTAATGAAAAGGATCGATCCTTCCTTGACCTCGGTGGTCATCCAATTCTTGATCGAGAAGCCGGTTTCACCCGGAGGAGGTTCGGGCAGGAAGCGGAATACATTCGCGTTGGCGATGAAAGTGGTCCGGATCGACTCTGCCATTTTGGCAGCGGCGGGTGACATCATCGGCCCTGCAATCGTGCCTTCAAGTTGAGCATGGATCGTCTTCAGATCCGACTGCATCAGGAAGTAGGAAAGCGCGCCATTTGAGCGCACGCCCATCTTGATCAGCTTGACGCACATCTCGACGAAGAGGGTGCGTGCCGATTTCTGCCAGAAGTCATCTTCCGCGCTGTGACCGCTCGGAACCAGCGCCGTCGCAGCGCTCATGAATTCGGCGTAGTTGTCGCAGTCGTTGAAGATCGACCATGGCACGCAGCGCCGGTCCATCGGATTGAGGATGATGTCCGTCTCGGCATCATAGAAGCTCTCGACGAAGGTGCCGGTCAAATCGAAGATGACGCAGCGATGACCGCGTTCACGCGCCTGCGTGACGATCTTCTTCAGCTCGGTTGTCTTGCCGGCGCCGGTCGTCCCGATGAACATCGCATGGCTTTGCTCAAGGCGCCAGGGAACCGGCACACCTGCGAGACGGTAAGGCGCATGCAGACCCGCCCGGACACGGTCCTTCAATGGCTCTTCGAGGATCTTGTCGGGGTCCACTGCCGGCGTGCGCTTGCGGCACTCGCTGACATGCGCTTTCCAGTTATGGCTGGTGATGGCTTGGGCCAGTTCGCTGTGTGTCACAAGCACGGCACCGCGCTCGTGCCGCTCGGTCAGAATGTCGGTGCCGCGCCGTTTCGAAAAATCGACAAACCAGACGGTCAGAGGCACACAGATAAAGGCTGCACCGAGACCTGCGGAAATGCCGACCTGCACCGCCTTGGCCCAAGCCCGTTCCACGGCAGGATGATAGGGCACCATCGACATAGTGCCTTGCACCATCTGACCCGACGGAAGCGTCAGGTTTACAGGCTTGTTCGGATTGAGCTGCACCCATCCCCAGACCTCGGCGTAGAGCTTCATCAACACGAGCTGCACCTCGTGGTTTTTGAAGGTCAGACTGACGAGGATGCACAGCAGTACAACGGCGGTTCCAATCCAGACGTAGAGGGGCATTCTGATGCCCGCCCAGGTCATCAGGATTTCGTGGTGGAACAGCTGCGACCCGCGCGTAAAATTGCCTGCGTTCCGCTTCACTTTTTCGCGCGCGGAAGCGTGGGTGAGAGTGGCAGCTTTTTTGCTGAACCGGATGTCTTCAGCCATGATGTTCTCGAACGTTGGAGAGCGCCTGAGCGATCAGGTGTTCAGTGTCCCCCGTCAGCACCAATGGCACAGATTTGAGGTTGTGATTTAAGGAGGGTTGGGGCTTCGTCGTAGTGACGAA
>NZ_JAPFGW010000002.1:0-428142 GCF_059803595.1 Blastomonas sp. 34TW | reverse complement strand
CCCCCCCCCCCCCCCCCCCCCCCCCCCCCCCCCACTGCTGCCATCACCAGCGGCTTCCCCAGGCGCGGGTGTGGTGCCGGACAGCGCTGGGCCGGTTGCAGGCCGGAGCGACCCTCCTGCAGCCTTGCCGTCCGGCGCGCTCTTGTTGGTGGTTTTTTTCGGGGGCATCGGGGTGTCCTTCTATTCGGGGTCAGTTGGCGGCGATCAGGCCAGCCAGGGGACGTTGAGCAGCTCGGCCGTGCCCTTCCATTCGTTGCTCTCGCCATTGGTCCCCAGCTCGTTGTTGAGGATCTTCAGGCCAGCGCTTTCGAGCGACGGAGGCACGATCAGCAGGTTCGGCTGCAGGCCCAGCGGACGACCGTAATCGCCCTTCATTCCCGACAGCGCGGCGCGCGCAGCCGCATAGTTCGCGGCATTGAGCGTCTGCTTGCTGCCCCAGGCGAACTGCCAGAAGCCGAAACCGACATTGGCGCGGGCATCCGAGCCGTAAACGAATTCGTTGTTGTCGAAGACGTTGTCGTCGGTTTCCTTGTCCTTCGCGACGAACTTGAAGTCCTTGCGCTTCTGGAGGATGATCGGCTTGAGCGATCGGTTGGTGTCGACCAGGAACCAGGGCGTGCCGGAACCGCCATCGGTGTTGGCGACGGTCGTCATGTTGCCGTTTTCATCCAGGACCGGATGATCGGTGTCGAAATAGTTCTGACCGTCGTAGCACTCGGTGCTGAAGCCCTGCTTGAGCAGCGACCAGCACAGCACGTCCCACCAGCTGGAGGTCGAGCGGCCCATCTCTTCGAACATGGGCGCATAGACGCCGATATTGTCGGTTTCGATATCGTCGCGATCAACCGAAATGGTCAGTTCCCATTTCTTCTCGCGGATGGTGTAGCTGCTCTGTTGCAGGTTCTGGAGCGCGCGCGGACCCAGCCATTCGCGGACGTTGGGCACCTTGCCCAGCCAACCATAGGTCTGTTCCTTGGTCGAGCTCGGCACGACGGTGGCGATGCGGGAATACTGCGAGGTCGCCGCGCCGGTGCCACGCGCATAGGCCGCGCTGAAGCCGGTGCGCACGGCTGCCAGATTTTGAGCATTGATCTGCATGTCAGATTGATCCTTCAGGTCTCGACCCAGACGCCCTGGGCGTCCACGTCACGGATGATTCCGGCAGCGGAACGGGTGTTCGTGCCGTTGGTCTTGGCCACCGTCTGGTCATCGACGACATAGGCCGTCTTGCCGATGTCAGCCCTGGTGATGGCGTCGCCGGCGGCGCTGTTGTTCCAGCGGAAGCGGCCACGGCGGACGCGGACGGACTTCGCGCCATTGGCACCGCCGTTGACGACATTCTCCTCGGCGCGGCCGATCGCGGTAAGCGTGGTGGCCGTGGAGCCCGGCACGGCCCAGCCGCTGGCATCGAGACAGACGAGCGCACCGGCAAAGATCGTGGTGGCCGTCTTGATCGGGTGGCTTTCGATATCGCCGCGCTGTTCGGGCGTGTTGCGATCGGCAGTGAGTGCAGCCATTAGAGTGCCTCCTCCTGGGCCGCGCCGGAAGCGGCGAGGCTCTTGCGATATTCTTCAGGGTCGAGACCCATCAGAGCGATGACCTGGTTGTCGGCTTCGCTGAGCTGGCCGGGCTTGGTGGGGTCGCTGGGCGCGATGGCGGAAGCGTGCGAGCCCTTGAGCACCGGCATGGCGCCGATCAGCTTTTCGGTCCGCTCGCGGTCTTCCATGTGCATGGCGATGTATTCATCGCGCATAGGCTTGACCCCGACACGGCCTTCACGGATCGCGCCGTCGACATAGGATTCCGCATCCTTGCGCGCCGTGCTTTCGGTTAGGGTGTTGAGCTTTCCGGTGACGTCGGCCAGTTCGGACTGGAGCGCGGTGATGACCGCATTGTCGCCACCCTGTTTGGCGCGAGCGGCGAGCTGCTGCACGCCGACGAGCACAGCGGACTGGTCGGACGTGGCCGCGAGGCCAGCGGCAAGCGCGATCGGCGAGAGGGCGGACTGAAGCGCCGTCTTGGTGGCATCGCCGCCCGGCATGTCCTTCCACTTCTTGACGGCGGCGACGACATCCTCGTCACTGGCCGCCGGATCGAGGCCCAGCGCCTCGATCAGCATTTCCTTAAGGTCCATGGTCTTCTCCTGGTGCAGGGCAGTGAGCCCGGAAAGATTGGGCTGGTTGACGAGGCTGGCGCGGCGGATCGCCACGATGGTTCCGTCCTTCTGGTGCGCGATGACGGGGGAAACGCCGCGATAGGCCCGATCCTCGACGAGGCGGCGGCCTTCAGCTGTCCATTCGACGCGGCCCCAGATGCCATCCTGCCGCGCCTGAAGCTCGACGATCCATCCGCGTGCAGGCGCGGACTGCCCCTTAGGGGCTGCAAGATCGGTTGCGTGATTTTCGTCCAGGACGAGCGGCGTGCCATCGGCGATCGACGCCGCCATCAGCGCGGCCGCATCGCGCACCTTGTAGGGACCGCGCCCGTCATTGGTGCCGACAGGGCCTGCGGGCAGAAGGTGTATCCATTCGGGCACCTCGACAGCCCCGGCAGCGCTGACAGGCAGCAGCTGGGCCGAGCAAAGTGCGATGGTGGAAGCGGGGCGGTTCATGCCGCCCTGTTTGGCGGCGGCCCAAGGCTCAAACCATGCCCGCCAAGGCGGGCGGATGGCGGATCAGGGAGCCAGGCCGATAGTGGCGATGCAATTCGCTGCGGTCAATTGGCCAGAGCCCAGCGTTCAGATTTCGCCGCCGGCATCGATCGCGCCTTCGAGCCATTCGGCGACGATGTCGAGGATATTGGTCTCGTCGGCGGGCGAGATGCCGAGATAGGCGCGCGCCGGAATTGTGCCCCAGGGGATCGACTGGCCCCGGCTGGTCGTGCCGAATGCGCCCTTCGCTGCGCCAAACTGCATAACGGCGGCCTGGATGAGCGCGCTGCCGATCTGGACGCCCGACCGGGAAACAATAGGGAAGATTTCGCGGCCGAGGCGGCGCGAGGGGCCAATCAATGGGCTGAGCAGCTCGCCATCGCCATTGGCGCGATAGCGATCGATCGTCGATTGCTTCTTGGGTGCCCAGGCTTTGCCGTCCGGATCGGTGCCGCTGACAAAGCGGTCGCGCGTCGCCTTGACCATGTATTCGCCGATGTCGCGATAGACCGGGGTCATATCCGCCAGGCGCGATCGCAGGCCTCGCAGACTGGCCAGCATGGCCTCATTATTGAATTTTACAGCAATCATGGCTATTCTCCGTCTGCGCGCTGCCCTGCATCGGCCATCCCGGTTACTGCCGGGGGACGTTCAGGACGTGAGGTCGGCGGGGGCGGCGCGCACTTTCCGCACGATGTAGAAGGTTTTGAGCGAGAGCGATCGCCTGCCCTTCTGAATGACCCAGACCGCCTCATATTCGAGCCCGCCAATGCGCTTGCGCATGGTGATGACCGGCGCGTCGGGATCGATCTGTTCCTTACCATATTCGATCGCATCGGGTGCGTTGAGCAGCTGGGGCAGCAGCGCGAAATCCTCCGCAGTCAACTTGAGGCTTTCTTTCGAAGGCGGGCCGTGCCGGTTGAAGATGTGGACGATGCGGGGCGGCTCCATCACATAGTCGAACAGCGAAATGTCGGCGACGTCCTGCATGGCGTTGATCGTGGCGACCTGATCTGACGTAGCAAGGCCAAGCGTCCTGACCGGAGGCGTTTCCACCGGGCCCGGCGGTGGGTCGAAGATCCGCTGCGCGTACCGCCGAGCATCGTCAGCGACAGAGGGCAGATTACGATACGCGCGGGCCAGGGCATCGCGCTGCGCTTCCGGCACGGTCTCCATGAAGCCCTTGGCGATCCGGTGATCCCAGCGCACCGCCTTTTCGGCCAGAGCGTTGACGGTCGATGCTACCGATGCTCCCGGCGCATAGCCCCAGCCTTTGCCCAGCCCTGGCAAACGGCCGGTCTTTGGATCGGGCTTATCCCAGCCAGCGGGCAGTTGCTTGTCCGGATCGCCGCCCAGGCGGCGGGCGGCGCGCAGGCTGCGCGCGCCGACGACATAGCAGCTGCAGCCCCAGTCCGAGGGCGGATAGAAGCGCAGCCAGAAGGGATGAGCGGGCGGCAGAACCAGGCCGTTGAAGCTCAGATGATTGATCCGCGGCTCCTTGCTGCCGCCGTGCAGATAGACCCAGAACGGAAAATCGCCCTCGACCAGCTGGGCGAAGCGTCCGGCAGCGTAGCTGGTACTGGCATTGGTGCGGTAGATGGTGCGCGTGCGCCATGCCTCGCCTGCTCGGGTCCCTTCGCCGGTCCAGCCGTGCCAGCCATTCTTCTGCACGATCGCGCGGAAGTCCTTGCGAAAGGTGTCCAGGCTCTGGCCTTCGGTGATCGAGCGATCGACGGCCGCAGCGAGATCGGTCAGGAGATCGGCCTGGACGGCTCCCGCCACCATAAACGCTCGGTCATGTTCGGCCTCGGTGATATCGTCCCATCGACGCGTCGGCACGAGCTTGCCTAGCTTGCCCCGGAAGAACGCGACCTGCTGAGGGAATGGCCGCTTGAGTGCGCCTGAGAGGCTGCTCTCGTGGCTCTCAGGCACCGTTCACGCTTTCGTTTTCCGCATCGAACCGGCCTGCGGCCTGCGCGGCAACAAAGGCCAGCGCCAGCGTTTCGCCCAGGGCCTTGCGATCGAGCTGCGGCATGGCAGCTCGCAGCATCTCGCGCAGCTCGGCAAGATCGGTGGCGGTTTCCATCATTGCCTCGATCTGCTCGAGCAGCTCAGCCATGGCCGGTGCCGCCAGCTCGGCAAGCTGGTCGCCGATCGCGTCGGCTGGATCGGGGGCAGCTTCTGGCTGTCGCTGCTGCAGCGCCGTGGAGACGGCGGACGTAATCGCCGGGGCGGGCGCAGTCCCGGTTGGCGGCGCAACGACGGACGGGCCGAGCAGCTCAGCGCCGGGATCTGGGTCGGAAAGGCCGAGCTTGTCACGCACCTCGCTGGCCTGGACACGAAGGCCCAGCGGAACGAGCTTGGACAGCTGTTCGGCCATGGCGGTCAGGTCTTCTGCCTCCGGTCGGGCGATGACGACGCGCGGATAGGCCTTTTGCGGGCCGTATTCGAGATCGACCCAGGGGCGAACAAGGTCGCGGTTGATCGCGGCTGCGAGCGAGCGTGCGTCGGCGCGCTCGATATCCTGTTGTACCTCGCGGTGCTCTTTGCTGACCGCGTGACCACCGCTGATCGCATCGGTGGTGGTGGTCTGGCCCAGGACCGCCTTGGACACCTGCCGATCGAGCCAGTCGGCACGGCGCTCATACAGGTCCGACCCTGCGCCGACGTTCGCCGATTCGATGAATTCGATATCCATGCCCTGGGGGATGATCGCGGCGCAGTCGCCCGCGATATTGGCGACCGCGCGAAAGAGCGTGGCGCGATCCTCTTTCGATGCCCCTGCATGAAACCGGCCGACGCGGATGGGCTGGCCATAGGTCTGGCTGAAAATCGCCCAGTCGCGCTGGGTAAAGGCCTTGAACATCCATGCCCAGGCGGCGAGCCGAGCGAGGCCGGAGCGGACAGGCAAGCCCGACTTTGCCTTGATGTTGAGATAGACGAACTTGAAGCCGGGCAGCGGCGCGCTCGGGCTGTTGCCATCCTCGCCTCCGAGCAGCATCGGCGTGCGGCCATCGACACGATCGAATTCGAACCAGCGCGGATCACGCCATTCGAGCCTCTCCGGCATGACCTGGCCTTCGCTGGTGTCCCACATTATCTCGGTGAAGCTCACGCCCTTGCCGACGGCATCGAGCATGTCGAACATCTCGTCCTGGAGCTCGTCACGCTTCAGCCCTGCGCGGACCATGTCGGCGATCGCCACATCGCGGGCCGAGTCCGATGCTGCCTCCACCGTGATCTCGATCTGCGCCACCGATCGCTTCCGGGTGCCGAGCACGCCCGCATAATGGAGGTCGCGTTCCTCGATCAGCTCGGCCAGCTCGAAATAGCGCAGTGGGTTGCCCTGGTCAGCTTCGCGCAGAATATTGGCCAGGCGCACCGGCGTCAGGCCATCTGCCGGATAGCCCGCGATCGGCGAGCGGACACCAGCCAGGGTCGGTCCAGCCACTTCGCGCTTCAGGGCGGATCGATCGATCGGATTACCATATTGGTCAAGCAGCTGGGGCATGGCGGGGTCCATTCGGCCCTGTGGGCGATTTAAGAGGGGTTAAGAGGGCGGGTGCAGGCGTTTTCCCCGCCATGATCCGGTCGCGGGCGCGGATGGCGCTGACGGGGCTTAAAATGGGCCGGGTCACCAGACGCCACCTCCGGCGCGCAGGCGAGCGCCCAGAGGCTGTCTCCACCACCGACCATTGCCCGTCTCGTCATCGTCCAGGTCGTGATCCGGATTGGCGGCAGTGACTGCTTCATAGCCATATTCTGCGGCCGTCTGCCGCGAGGCGAACCAGGCGAGTATCCCGGCGATCGCAGAGTCGCCATGGCGCTCCAGTCCGTCCGCACCCTTGTAGCGCATATCCTCGGGCACGCGGATCACGCCGTTGGTGAACTGGAGCGCCTGATGGTCGCGCACGATATCGGCATCCGCCGCCAGGATGACCGAACAGTCGGCCACGGCCTCGACATAGGGCGGCGAGTTCTGCCGGTACCATTCGGCACTGAGCTTGACCTCGCTGATGCGCTCGCCCCATTTCTGGCGCGAGACTTCGGCCAGATAGGCACCGTTGCCGGTGGCATCGAACGCGCCATGACCAAAGCGCGGCAGCTTGTCACCGACATAGAAGACGATATCGCGCTGGGTCTCGTAAGGCACGTTGCGCAGCTCCAGGACGAATGCGCCATGCCGGACCAAGTCCTGGCCATAGGCATTGGCGATCATAGACGAGGCATCTCCCGAGCGCGCGAAGTCCATGCCGAAATCATGGCGCAGCTTGGGATCGAGCCGGGCAAGGACCGGTGCGAGCTTGGTTGCCAGAAACTCCTGCGTCAGCCCCGCGCGTATCTTGGGATCGGCTTCCTTGAAGCTGTCGGGCAACACCCAGCGGATAACCGGCACGTCCGGGCTGGTCGCGCGCTCGATGACGACGCGCGGCAGCGCCGCACCTTCCGCATCGGCCGGGATCGCGTCCAGCTCCTGCCGCATCTGCGCTTCGCGAACGCCATAGCTGCCGCGAATTCGCGCTTCCCATGCGGCTTCAGCCTCCGCCGTGTAGGTCCATCCGCGCAGCAGGCAGACGCGGCGGTAAAGCCCATTGTCCACCGCCTTCTGGAACGGGATATAGTGGAGCGAGTACGGGATTTTCCCGGCCTTGGCCTCGCCGATCAGCTCGTTGAACGGGTTGAGCACGCCATTGTGCGTGGAGATGATGCGGATCTTGCCGCCCCAGATCAGCAGCGCGTTGACGGCATCGAGCACAGCCCGCACGTCCTTGTGGAACGCGGCCTCATCGATGACGACGACGCCCTGCAGGCCGCGAATGTTTTCCGGCCGTGACGACAGGGCCTCGACGCGGAAGCCGCTGGCAAAGGTGACGCGATAGGCGGCAATGAAGCGCGAGCTGCCATCATCGCGTTCGTCCTCGAACAGGAACTCTTCGACGTCGACCAGTTCCTTGGCGACGACGCGCGCGAAGTGCGCGACATAGCCGATGAACTCGCGGCCCTTGTCCTTGGTATCGCCGATATAGAAGACATTGTCGCCACCGGCCGATCGCGCGGCAGCGGCGATCAGCGTATCGTCGAGCGCCTCGGCATAGGTGATGCCCGTCCGCCGACCCTTTTCCCCGAGCTTCAGGTCGGAGCGGTCTTCCAGCCACTCCTTCTGATGCTTCATCAGGATGCCGTCCGCCAGCGGATCGTGATCGGCGGGCAGCTCAGCCCCGCGCGGCAATTCGCGCGGGAGCTGCTCGGGATGGCGCGCCAGGACCGGCGAAACAACCTGCTGTTCGGCCTTGGGAGGCTGTAGCTCGCTCATACGCGCAGGCCGAGCACGTCGCGGCGCATCTGTGCGATCCGGTCTGCGCCAAGGCCTGCCTCGCGGGCGAGCGTCTCGGCCTTGTCGGCAGCGCTGACCAGCTTGTCCTGAATTTGCGCCTCGATCCGGCGGCGATGCTCAGCTGAGGTCTTTTGGGCGTTGACGGCTGAGTTGAGCGCGCGCGCGAGCTCGTTGACGTCCTTCGCCCCGGCATCGCCACCTTCCAGAAGCCGGAAGGCAGCAAGCTTGACCATTTCGGCAACCGCGACAGTCACCTGATCGGGGCCGTCCGCGCCCAGGCTCTCGACCAGCTCGTCAGAAATGCGGCGGACTTCGTCGAGCTTGCGGAACTGGATGGCCTTGCGGACGGCATAGCGGCCCCAGGCCGACTTGCTAATGGGGGCGATTCCGCGATCGGCCAGCCGGGCATTGAACTCGTCCAGGATCGCACGGGCGTGCATTTTGCGCTCGCGCAGCTGCTCGACCGCCCAGACGAGGTCAGGTTCGGCCTCGTCTGGCAGCATGTCGATGGTCGACAGCCGACCCCGGCCCTCGCGGCGGCTGGAAGCGGACTCGTTCATGCGCGGTCACGCTTCATCGGACGGACGGCTGATGCCGTCGATCACGGCCCGGCGCTCGACATGGTCCCGGCCCGCGCGGCGCAGTTCGGCGACGATGACCGTCCCTGCCTTGTTCAGCCGAACGGCTCCCAGCTCCTCCAGCTTGTTGAGCTGGGTACGGACCCATTCGCGCGAGCGATTGAAGCCGAAAATGTCGAGCACCTGGAGCAGCGTGGCATCATTCAGCTGGCCATTGGTCTGGTTGGCCAGCTCGCGCAGGATGCACAGGCGCGCGTCGCGGGCGACGACTTCGTCGAAGCTGGGAGTGTTCATGGTTTCTGGCTCGCGGAACGGAGATAATCGTCGATGCGCTGAACTGTCCGGGCGACCCCGCTGAGCTCGCGGCTCAGAGTGTCGATCTGTCCGGTTACGCGGGTCAGATCGAGCTCCAGGCGCTGGAAGTCCTGTTTCGTCGGGGTGTGGCGCTGCTCGGCTTCGACGGCCTGAATGCGGCTGTCATGGGAATCGATCGTGGTCGCCAGTGCGTCGATCTTGGTGCCGAGCTCGGTAAGCTTCTTCTCGATCCCGGCCCGGCCAACCGACAGCCAGACCCAGACCGTGTTCGCGATCGATACGAGCAAGGCGCAAACGCCGAGCCATTGGGCAATGAGGTTGAAGGTCATGCAGCGCCGATCCCGGTGAGGCAGACCTCGACTTCGCCGATCCGCTTGGTGTCGCCCTGTCTTCGCAGCACGAGGCCGCGCAGCACCTTGCCGCCCGCCATGCGAAACTTGCCGATGAACTCGCACGCCTCGCGATGCTTGCCCTGGGAGAAAAGGCGGGCGACGCTGGAGCGGTTATAGGCCGCTATGCCGATATTGTAGGCAAGCGAGGTATGCGCGGCCCATTGATAGGGATAGTTGGCGATGTTCGGATTGCGCTGACGCACCGCTTCGGCGAATTCGGCCGCGCCTTCCTCCAGCATCAGGCGGCATTCGGCGTCGCTGTAACGCCGCATCTCGACGCGCGTTTCGCCATAGCAGACCGTGCGGACGCCAACGCTGTCGAGATACGGATCGTTGCTCTTGCCTTCCCAGGTGGCGAGCAGAGCGGTCAGCGCGCCCATCATCACCATGACGGAGCCGACGACGCCCGCCTTTTTGAGGCCAGGACGGGGAGCGGTTTCTCCGGCGCGGCTCATGCGCGGCGCTCCGCAGGCGGGGCCTGTTTGACGTGGCGCGCGATGATGGCCGCGATCGTCAGGGCGAGCGGCACGAGGTCGGCAATGCGAGCAGGCAGCATGGCGCGCAGATCGGGCGGCAGGTTCTGCCAGGCGACCAGCAGCGCATCGGGTGAAGACAGGCTGAGAGCCTGGACGAAAGCCGCAAGCGCCATGAGGCGGAGCGACCACCAGCGCCACCAGTCAGCAGCGTCGGAAACAAGGTGGCGGGCGAAAAACGATGTGATGCGGGCGCGCATGGCGGCTCCTCGTGTCAGGAGAAAATCTGCCGCGAAAATGCGCTGGGGGAGTGCTCTGCTGCCATGCCCGCCAAGGCGGGCGGGTGCCCGAATGGACGGTGTTCAGAGCGGAAGGAGATACTGGGCCGAGCCCTTGACCGGCGGCGATGCCATACGGCGAAACAGCTTGTCCACCCCGGTTTCGGTGATGCCGAGCTTGCGCGCAATCTGCGCATTGCTGAGCCCCTGCGCCCGATAGTGCCGGGCGCGCAGTTCGCGCGCAAGAGGGATGCGCAAGGTGGCCGACGTGTAGGACCGCGCCAGCCGATCGGCGGCTTCCTGACCCAAAGCCTGTGCAAGTTCGTGCTCGGGGCCGATGCTGCGCGGGACATGGAGGCGCGTTCCTCCGAACCGTTCGGTCAGGGCGACAAAAGCCGCTTCACCCAACAGGCCGATCAGTTCGGAGGAAAGGTGGTCGTGCATGCGGCTGACTTCAGCCCTCGCCCAGACCAGGCGAGGCCAGAGGAAGCACGAAGCCGCAACCGCTGCATTCGGCGGTGCTGCGCCCGATATGCCATGCACCGCCAGCGCAAGCCGGGCACGCGCGACCCTGCGCGTAGGTGCCAAGCGGTGCGCGGCGCAGCGCGACAGACAGGGCAGTGCTGCGTCGGGCTGGTGCGGTTAGCCGGGCACGAATATCGGCGATGGTGGTGACGCGCGCGCTCATGCTGCGGCTCCTTTCGAGGGTTGGTGTTCGCGGAGCATCCGGCCCAACTCTCCGGCTGCGCGCGTCAGATGCTCGACATCGAGCTCGCGAAAATCCTCCTCACCGAAGAGGCGGAACATCGCGTCCTTAAGCGACCATTGCGCAGGCACGTGGCCGATCTCGACCAGCCTCGCGAGGATTGCCCGGCACAGATCGCGCTTCAGCACGGCGATGCTGCCGGTCGCCTTCCAGCCATGGCGAATCGCAATCGCCTTCAGCGCCTCGATCAGCCGGTCGCATTGCGACTGGTCGGCCCATTGCAGGGCAGTGCAGCCGAGCTGGCGCTTGGCGAAGGCTTCCAGCGCCTGTTCCGAGGCGTTGTCGATCGCGCCGAGCTGCCAGAGGCTGATCCACAGCGCGCGGGCCTTGCGGGCGACGGGATGGTCAGCCGGGCGGCGGGTGGAGCTGCTCTTGCCGCTCTTGCGCCTGGTCGGAGGAAGCGCCTTCCAGCCGAGCCCTTCCATCGCCTTCAGCGCGCGATCGAGCCCTGCGATATCCGCCTCGGCCGCCGACATGACACCGGCGCTGCGCTGGAGCAGCGCGCGGTAATCATCCTCGGCCATGGCCAGCTGGTTCTTGGCGACATGCAGCTTGCCGATCATGGAGCGGCGCTGCGAGCTGGCGTGCGGCGCGGTCATGGCTTGGCCTCGACCAGCTGACGCACGAGCTGCTGCCAATCGCCGACCGTCTCGCAAGATGCGCCCTGGTCATCGGTGATGGCGATGTCGAATTCGTCTTCCATCGCAAGTGCCAACTCAATCTGGTCGATCGCATCGGCGTGTAGATCGTCGGCGAGATGGGCATCAGGTGACAGGCAGTCGCCCGTAATGGCCGTGGCAAGATGATCGGCGATGATCCGGGCGACGCGCACCTCGATCGGCAACGCATCAGCGGCCTCTTTCTGGGCGGCGCTCATGCCTGGGCTCGCTTTGCATCGCGGTAACCCAGCGCGTCCAAATCCTTGGCGAGTGCAAGGGCCGTCGCAATTGCGCCGTCGATGGTTTCGCTGAAGCCGCAATAAATGGATTGAATGGCCCAGTTTATCGACTGGATGTGGTCGGGTCCGTATTTAATCAGCGGACGGCGAAGATGGACCAAGAACCCGGCCTTCCCGCGCAGTTCGAGATCGCGCATCAGGCTTTGCCAAGCACACAGCGCGCCTCCCCCAGGCCCGTCAAACAGCATCTCGCTGGTTTCCATCAGATAGAAAGGGTCACCAGCCCAGCCCAGCGTTTCAACCAAGCTCCCCGGCAACTCGCCGAGTTCTTCCATGAAATCGATCAGGGACGCGGGAACATGGCCGTTGGGTAATGGCCAGAATTCTGCGATGCACACATTGTGCTTTTCCAGCTCGTAAAGGTCGGACATCTGGGTCGCTCCTATATAGTCAGGGGATTGTGATCAGGCGGCGATCTGCCGGGTCGAGAGCTGCGCCCAGCAATCGCGGATATGGCCTGCGGTGGGCGAAACGCCCTCGCTGCCTGCCATCATGAAGGCGAGTTCGAGCGTCAGGGTCGCAATGCGCAGGCTGCCCGGTTTCTGGCAGATATTCCGGACGGCACGGCGCTGGTCTTCCTGCTCCAAGCCCCATGCGTCGCACAGCGCATCGGCGTCGCCCTGCAATGCTAGGGGACGGATCATGCGCAGACCGATGCGACTGTAGAGCTGCGCAAAATCTGCACTGCGGCTGCCGCCTTCGAGCCGCGACAACACCTTGATGTTGCCGAGCAACGCAATACCGATACCGGTAGCGTCATGGAGCGAGCGAAGCTCATCCAGCGACGGCTGCTTGAGATGTTGGGCTTCGTCGATGGCAAGCAGTCCGCCCGTGCGCACAAGCCGTTCTTCGATGCGCGCCGAGAGCTGGTTCGGGGGACCATTGACGTCCTTTTCACCGATCGCCCTCAAGACTGCCTGGAGCATCGGCGCGATGCTCGATGAACTGGGGCGCATGGTGGCGACCCAGACGTTGGCGAACTTCGACTGGTAATCTTCAAGCGACGTCGTCTTGCCGAGGCCAGCGCCGGTCGCGATGACGGCCATGCGGCCGCGCTGCGCGTACGACAGGATCGACTGGATCTCGCGAGCCGTTGGCCCGGCAAAGAACGGCGGAGGATTCGGCGTCGCAACCGACAGGGCCGACTGGCTGGCGAGCGACTGGCGATAGCGCTCGACCTCTTCGGCAACGCCGCTTTCATCCCCGGCATAGCCGCGCGTCGAGCCGAACTGGCTGAGCGTGCCTGCCGATCGGCCGATGCGCTTGGCGATCTCTGACCAGCTCATGCCGGTCGCCGACTTGTGGTCGATCAGCCAGGCGCGCTGCTCCTCGATGTCGATGCTGCTCGCTGCAGCGGTGATCGGGGTGATTGTCATTACTCGCTCCTTATTCGGGGTCAAAAAATCGGGGTCATTCGTCGACCAGGCGCAGTTGGGAAAACCGGTCGAGAAACTGGTCGTGAGAGGTCGCTGGGGCGTCATTTGCGGTCGCCTCAGGGACCGGCACGGGAAGCGCCACGGCGGCGCTGGTCTGGCCACGGACGCGAACCGGGCGCAGGACAGCAGCGTCGGGCAGATCGTCGGGCGGGCCGAAATTGGGCAGGCGGGCCGCGACGTCGCTGGGCGACATGCGCCGCTCCAGTTCGGTCATGCGGCGCGTCGTCTTGCGGTGCTCGGCTTCCAGACGGGCGCGCGTCCGCGCGGCATCGACATCGAGGAAGCCGGTCTGCTCGATCAGCGGGGCGCTGACCAGGAACCGGCCTGCGCGATCGTAGACATGCACCGGCAAGGTCAGATCATCCGGATCGAACCTCACGATCACCTTGGCCCCGGCGATCTGCATCAGCTCCTGCGACCAGTAGCGGTTGCCGAACAGAGTGATCGTGCCGGATTCGCGGTGCGTTCCAACCTGCTCGCCCGCGAGCAGGGCAAGGCGTAGCTGCTCACGCGATGCACGGCCGATCGGCGCGTGGACATAGCTGTCGGCGAAAGTCTGGTCGAAGCTGCGTCCGGCCGCACCCTGCGAGCGCCTGCCGGGGCGAGCATTGTGCGCGGCGATCTCGTCCTTCACCAGCGCGATAAATGCATGGTGATCGACGGCCTTGCTCTGATAGCTGTCGGGCTTGGCGTCGGGCCGGTTGCCGCTCCAGGCCCCATCGCAGGCCGGGTGGCGGGCGATATCGTCGCACATGTCGCGGAACGCACGCTCGATCGGCTTGGACTGGCCGCGATAGGGCAATGTCCAGTGGATGTTCACCCCGAGCAGGGTCAGCAGGCCGAGCGGTTCATCATCGCGGATTTTGAAGCGGAAGCGGGTCTTGGAGCCGCCGGTCACCCATTTGGAGGCAAAGCCCCGGCCATTGTCCATGACGCAGGCCTTGGGGATGCCAAAATCGCGCATCACGTCGGCCAGTGCCAGCCGGGTCAGGTGCGCGGACTCGGTGACGCCAATGCGCCAGCCCAGTATCTTGCGGGAGAACACGTCCTGGATGGCGACCATGACGGGGCGGATCGGCTTTTCAATGCCTGGCCAGCGGACCCAGACGTCGAACTTGTGGCCATCCATGGTGATGAGGGCGAGCGCGTGCAGGTCCTCGACCGATCGCGACTGCGGCGGCAACATGCGCCGCAGCGCCTCCTTGCCTTCCCGGGTGGCGACGACGACGCGCCGATCGAGATCTCGCTCAAGCCTGCGGCGCAGCGTAACCTTGTGCGGCAGCTCGATATTCTCCTGCGCCGCATAGCGCTCCAGGCGGCGGAAGCACGAGGCGAAGCTCGGCTTGGAATCGCGCAGCCAGTCGGCCCGGATAAAGTCCCACGCGCGCGGGTCGATCTCGGCCCGCTTGCCGCCACCGCTGCGACGCGGAGCCAGGGCCACCGGCCAATCCTCGCGAGCGATGCCCTTGACCAGGCCCAGCCAGCCCCAAATCGTGGCCGTCGATACGTCATGCGTTGCCGAAGCGGCGGCGATCGCCGCCGAGCGGGTCAGCCCAGCGCCTTCGAACGTCTCCACGGCCGTCAGGATGTCAGCGCGCTTCAGCGCCTCTTCACGGACCTTGTCGCTCTGCTGTTCCAGCCAGTGCCAGCCCGATGCGCTGGAGCGCAATGCGGGCTGTGCGCCGTCATTGGCGGCAGCGGGGCCGGCCGCGATCGCGCCGCGCCGGATCAGCTCGATTCGAGCGGCTGCGGGTAGCAGCTCGACATGATATTCGATCCCGCCGCCGCGTCCCTTGCGCGCGCGGGCCATGGGCAGGCCATCCGACCCGATCCGGTGCGCCCAGCCTTCCGCCTCGGCGCGCTCGTCGAGCCGCCGCCGATCGGCAGGCAAGCCCGGCAGTGCCATAGCCGCCAGCTCTGTCAGATTGTACCAGGCGGACACGTCAGCCATCGTTCTGCTGACCCTCCACCGGGTGCGACCAGCGCGAGCAGGCCGGGGCGTTGACGCGAATGTCGGTTCCTGGCCCCCTGGTCCATTTCACGAGGGCGCATTTCGGGAAGGCCTTGCGACCACCCATCATGCGCCGGATGTGGCGGCAGGTTTTGCAGAATTCGCCCTCCGGACCGGAGCCTGGCGGCGCGGCATATCCGCCCTTTGGCTTGCTTCTGCGCTTGCCCTGCACCTGCCAGATGCTGGCCTTGCCCTGTAGCGGCATGTCGAGCGCAAATTGGATCTTGGGATCGACCGGCATCAGCCCTGCTCCTCCATGCCGAGCTGGCGCGCGTATTCGATGACTTCTTCGGCGAGCATCGGCTCGCGCTTGCCGCCAACGCGGTAGCGCCGGATCATCGCGCTGCGATCGAGGATATCGACCAGGATCGCCTTGCTCTTGAGGAACCGGATCGCCCGCTCGATCGCTTCGCGGCGCTGGGCGATGGGGTCGGTAGCGGAAGCCACATCGCGCCGCTGGTTACGCTGTCCTGGCAACGGACGCGGCGCGGGCCGATTGCGCAGCGCCAGCTTGCCAGCCGCCTCGCGGATGCGGTCCAGCCGATCAGCCCTGGCGATCTCGCTATCGGACAGGCGTTGCGATTTGGCACGCTGGCGCTTATCGACGGTTGGCGCGGTCGGCACCGGTGCTAGCAACGCCGACCGCGCCTCGTCCGCGCAGCCCTGAGGGGGTTGCGGCTGCGGGACGGATATGAATTCGATGGCCATTGCAGGCGGGAACGCCGGAATTTTCTCGACCCCCACAGCTTCGACTGCCTTCAACAACTGGTCGCGATATTCGGCGATGACGGTCTGATCAGGGGCGCTGGCAAAATCGAAGCCGATGATGACCGGCTGGCCAAAGGAGCCATCACAGTCAGGCCGCATACAGGCCGGAACATCGGCGGGATCGAGCGGTGCTGTGGACGTAAAAGTCGCGTATTCGTCGACTATGGTGAAGCCTTGCTTACCCCGAATTACGGGCTCCTGCGCCATTGGGGCATCAGAGATGCAATCATCACGCAGGCACGCAGGTACATCCGCCGGATCGATGGGCGCGCTGCCCTTGACCTGATCAGCCAGGCGCATGCGCTCCAGCGGCAGATAGGCCACGTCTGTGCCCGCATGGCGCAGGTTGAGCAGAGCGCGTACGGTGTCGGGTGTGATGCCCTTTGCGCGGCGGATGTTCGGGCGGTGCGGGCTGCTCACTTCATCCGCTCCCGCGCGATCCGCACCGTCGCGTTCTTTTTCCAGCCGGAAAGCAGGCCTGCGTCCTTTGACCAGGTGCACGTCGCGGTGACGCCCGCGACCCGAAGCGTGTTGGTACAGGGCCTGCAGGTATAGGTTGCGCCATGGTCAGCGACTAATGTGCCGATGATCGTCGCGGCGGTCTGGCCACGTCGTTCGGCCAGGGCAATCTGGTCATAAATGCGCTCAATGCGATCGACAGCTTCAGGCTTCATCGTCAGTTCCTCATCATCCAGCGGGCGTCGAATTCCTCGTGGGGCTTGAGCACGGGCGTCTCGATCGGGGCGGAAAGGCCGGGTGCAGCGTGTGCGCCTATCGTCGCGCGCATGCGGTGCTCGGCGAGCTCACGGGCATCGCGGCGCAGCATCTGCCGCGCCTCACGCAGCGTGATCTTGTGGGCGATGGCCAACTCGAATTCGCGGCGATGGGTGCGCCACTTTTCTGCCTGGCGAGTCATGGGCAAACCTCCCTGAACTGGGCGAGCTTGGTGTTCACGATGTCGAGAAAGATGAGTTCGCAGCCCGTGGGCAGGCGGCTGCCCTTGGCTCCGTTGCAGCGCTTGTGGGCGAGCAGGAGATTCCCCTCATTGCCGCCACCGCGCGACAGGGGAAGCACGTGATCCAGCGAGGTGCCCTTGGTGCCGTAGAGCTTCCGGCCGCAGATGCCGCAGAGCCCCTGCTGGACGCTGTGGAGCAGGCCACGGCGGAAGCGTGCCGAACGGGATTTAAGCCGCGCGCCCATCAGCTGCACCCCCGCTTCGATCTGCGGTTCTTCGGCCGAGGGGCGATCCAGATCGTGCGGGTTTCGCCGGGCTCGATTTCGTCGCACGGGGCGTGGAAATCCCACACCACCCACATGTAATCGACCTTGCCGTGGCGGAAGGCCTTTTTGCCCAGGGCCTCGACCTGATCGCCGGGCGGCATGGATGGGCGCTCGGACAGGATCAGGATGAACAGCGGAGGATATTCGGTGAAGAGCTTATGGCGACCCTCGCTGGCCAACCACTTGACCGGCAGCAGTGCGCAGAGCGTCCATGGGTTGAGCTTGATGGCTTTGCGGATGAACTTTTCTGCAAGGCCAGCGACTTTGCGCCCAGCCTGGTTCGAATAGGGCGGATTGAAGACGATCGACTTGTTCTTGTGAATGTCGAGCAGACAGGTCTGATCGCCCAGGAAATCATGCTCGAACAGGAAAGCTGGGGAGTTGGTGCGCTGCTGAATATCGGTCCCCGCAACGGCCAGACCGCGCCGAGCGAACGGCTCCAGTGTATTGCCGAGGCCACAACACGGGTCCCAGATCAGATCGATATCAAACCACTGCTCATAGCCGCCGCAGAGCGGACCACGGAGCGTATCGATCAACGCATCCGTGACCCACGATTCCTCGACATACCAGTCCCAAGGGTGGCGCGTTGCGGCGCTGGAAAGCTCGCCGCTGCTCATGGCTGCACCTGTCGGAGGGCGGCGAGCAGCGCGGCCGATCCGGCGCGGACGCTGTTCTCCTGGATGCGGCGGTCGCTGCGGCCATCGAAATAGGTGACGACGCGCTCGACCTGACCCTTTTTGATGCCGGTCTGCGCCGCGATCTGCTGCATCGACAGGCCCGCATCCCACAAGTCCAGCACGCGCGATTCCTGACGGGTCAGGGTCATATGCGCGCCTCCACCGTCTTGTCGGGATGGGCGCGCTGCAGCGCTTGGCGCAGCAGCTGTGATCCCTTGACGATACCGGCCTCGAAGCCGCCATCGCCCAGCGAGTATTTCTTGGTGATCGTGGTGACCGCACCGCGCTTGAGGCCCAGCTGCAAGGCGATCCTGCCGACGGTCAGGCCCTCGTCATACAGGTCCATGACGAGCTTTTCGCGGGGCGTCATCATCGGGCGTCCCCCAGCAAAGAGGGGCCGGACGCGGCATCCACGCCATGGTGCAGGTTGACCGCATCGCCCTGCTGATGACCGCGCAGCCAGTCGTTATAGGCTGCCTGACCCTGAACCTTCGCCTTGCGCGCATCGACGGGCACGAGGCCGGGGTGCTGCGCGACGATGTATTGCTCGATCGCGGGGTCGTCGGCGCGCTTTGGAGCGAGCTCGCGTACCTTGTTGTGGACCGCATTGGCCCAGCCCTGGGCGAAGATATCGGCCCCGAGACGCTTGCGGCCCAGTTTCACGCGCTTGAGGCGTGTAGCGGTGTACTCGGCCCGTGCGGTCTTCAGCTGCCTGAACAGCATGGCATAGGCATAGGTCGCGATGGCAGCGGTCGGGCCGTGGCCGACGAACGTGCGATCGCCGACCGCGTCGATGAAGGAGACGGTGCCCAACGCACGATTGACGGCTGCATTCAGGTGCAGTTCCCAGAGCGGCGGGCGCATGGTGCGCGTCGAGCGGGCGGTGGCCTCCTCGATCTCGGCCATGGCAAGATCGGCCTCGCCGATGCCATTGGCCTCCATCAGCTCGCGAGCCTTCGCCAGGGCGGCAGCAGCCTCGTGCTCGTTCGCCGATCTGGCGAGGCGCAGGCACTTCTGGATTTTCTTGAGCAGCTTCTGATCGATCATCGTCCAGCCTCCCAGCCGAGCGATTGCCTTGCGGCCTTGATCCAGGCGGCGAGCAGTTCGGCCTGGCCCGCCTCGTGCGTGACGACGCCCGAGACACCCGCCATGCGGATGCTGAGGCCGACTTCACCGGCGCGGATGGTCGCATCGAGCCACAGCTCGGCCTCGTGCAGCACGCTGATCCAGGGCAGGTTGCGCAGCTGGCCTTCGACGAAGCCCAGCGCCCAGCACAGCTTTTCGCGATCGGCGTGCGTCATGCGCCCCTCCAGCGATCGGAGATGCGGGTTTGCGTGCAGCTCGGGTGCTTCTTGATCGAGCTGGCCATGGCCCGCGCGCCGAGGCGCGTGTCGCTCCAGCCGATGGTTGCCCATTCGCCTTCGCGCGGATAGCCGAGGGCCTCAACCTGCCAGCGCTGGCCCTTGTCGCCGATACGGGATGCGGGCCACGTCATCGTGCAGCCCCCATATGCTTGGGGACCACCCAATTGGGCGGCGGCGGAGCAAGAACATCCTCGAACGTGCCGTCGGCGAGGTCGAGATAGGTCCGCGCAGCGTCGAACGCCTCGGCATAGGCCTGCATGTCGCGGGCGCGCCAGGCGGCGGTGATCGCGCGCTGGGTGCTCTGCGGGATCGCGGCCCAGTGGTCGGGGCAGAAGATCATGCCGCGCGACACAGTGTCGCGGCAGATGGTGGCGGCGCAGCGGACCATCACAGATCACCCTTCCGCAAAGCTGCAAGGATGACGCCGAGGCAGAAAAAGCAGACCAGGGCGAAGCACCAAAGCATCATCGAGGCGGCAGCGGCCATCATTGGCCACCCTTCCAGAAGGTCAGGCCGATGACGCCGATCGCGAACAGGCCGACCAGCGCAAAGAACAGGGTGCAAAGGACGTGAGCGAGGGTCATTCGTCTTTCTCCGTCAGGTCGCCGCTGGCGCGCAGCGCCTCGATCCGGGCGTCCAGGGCAGCCCGCACCGCGACCAGCGCGGACGGCTTGACCTTCTCAGCGAGCGTGGGAGCCCAGCTGCGCCAGCTGGATGCCGACAGCCGGTCGAGATTGGCGGCTGCGTTGTTCAGGAACTTGGTCTGACCCTGTGCGGGCGCGGCTTGTTTGGCATCGGCGCAGCCGCATTCGGCCATGGCCTGTTCGACTGTGATCTTGCCGACTGGCCATTTGAGGATGCAATCGATGACGTTCCGGCGATCGTCCAGGCTGGCGATCTCCGCCAGCTTCTGGACGTTCTTGCGGGTCTGCCCCACGGGGTGGCGCGCCAAATCCTCGAAATGATCGGGCAGAGGGGCGATGATCTGCCTATGGATGAGCAGAAAGCGGCGCAGGTCGCGCGATGACATGCCGAGGGCCTCGGCAGCGCTTTCCTGCCAGCCGTATAGTCCGGACATCGTGTCCGCACTATGCGCTGCCTCCAGGTCGGCGAGCTTTTCGGCACCATTCTGGGCAAGGTCCCGCTCGGTTTCCCAGCGCTTGCGCGCGCCAATCTCCTGGGCAGATGCGCCGCCAAAATCGCGGGTAAACTGGGCCTGGTAGACGTCAGCCAGGGCGCGCACGAACAGGGCCTTCTCGATCGGGCCGAGGTCACGCCGGTGCATGTTCTCGGAAGCCTCGATCAGCCGCAGTTGCAGCGCATCGCCATCGACGACGATCGCCTTGACCTTCAACCGCGCGAGTTTCGCGCCCTCCAGCCGGTGAAGGCCCGCAACGAGCATCCAGCCGCCACCATCAACGCTCTTGCGCACCTTGATCGGGTCATTCTGCCCGTCGCGCTTCATCAGCGCGGCAATGGCCTCGACTTTTTCAGGCCAGAGCAGGCCGATGCGGTTGCTGTACCGAACCTCGTTCGGATCGATCTCGATGATCGCCTCGGGGGTCATGGCTGCGCCTCCGATCCGCCGTTTGACTCGTCAGGCCGAACACGGGAGAACCGGAACCGACTTGCAGGGCCGGGGGAGTGCCATGATGAAAGTGGACGAGTATTGCGCAGCGGTCCTGCGGGAGGTGGAGTGGTATCTCGACGCCCTGCAAGCCGAAGGCCTCGCAGCAGTGCTGCAAAGCGCCGCAGCGACCGACGCAGGCGCGATGCACGCGATGATTGACCAGCGGGGAAACGAACTCCGCGAGATAATGGTTCAGCCAGAGGACGAACGCGCTGCCACTTTCCGCCAGATGAGCGACGCCACAGAAAGGCACCAGATGCTGTTAGCTGCAGCGCATATGGCCCGAAGTGGACTGGCCTGGCTCCAGGCTGCCAGCACCAGCGCGGCAGACACATCGGTGCAGATACACCCGATAAGGATGATGCACCGGGCAGCGTGGGCTGCGGGAGAGCTGCTTTACAGCTATCCGAGCCTGTGGCCGTTTGACGACGGGAATGACCCGTTCGGCGAGTTGGGTGGTGAGTAAGCCTCATGCTCCCAGCTCCTCGCTGAGCTGCTTGAGGTCGCATACATGCTGATCGAGCAAAGCTCTCAGGCGGTTGCGGATGTCCTTGCCGAGAGGCAGCGCCTCAATGGCGGCAGCGAATGCAGCCGCTGAGTGGAGCGCACCAAGGGCAGCCACCGGTTTGTCTTTGGTTGCCCTAAGTTGACGCAGCTCAGCGACGGTGGAGCGATGCCAGTATGGCCGAATTAGAAGAATGACATGGTCGCTGAACGCGTCCGCGAGGCGGAATGTCTCATCGGCATGATGATAAACTAACGACGTCCACTCGCTTGGCCGCATCTGGAAGCAGAGCCAAAGGTTCTGGACGAGATCGTTGTAAGGCTGTGGCCGCTTGCCATGCTCTATCCAGCGAATGGCCACGTCGCGGCGATCTTTTTGGGCTTCAGAAAGACCCGGAACGTGGCTGCGCAAGCGATCCGCGATCGCCTGCGCAGCACGTTGCGCTGCGACATCGAGCTCATCTTTTGATGGAGCGCTCATTTCGCACCTGCCGATTTTTCACGGTGCGAATCTGTTGGATTTGCGATAACGTCCGAATATTCGGATGGTGGAAGGTCAGAGACTGGCTTGCTAAGCGCCGCTTCAATCGCACTGGCAACGCGCCTGCTTTTGTAGCCCCGCAAAAGGTCGGTAACCGATTTATTCGGCAATCCGTGGTGGCGCTCAAAGGCTGCGACGGAGCGGAATCTCTTCCGAAGTTCAGCCTTGACGTCCTCTGGATGCATGTGAGTGAGTAACATATGGTTAACCCGAAAGTTCGTGACGAAATCTCGGATACATCACGGCGACGCAGGCGTCAATTCGTATCAACCGATAATCCGGTGGGAAATCGCATTTTAAGCGAGTTGAAGGGGCGAGATTACGCTTGGTTGTCCCAGAGGACCGGAATTCCGGCGAGCACGATAAGCGATTACGTCCAAAGGGGTATTTCTCGGGCCGACAATGCGGTAAAGATCGCCGACGCGCTTGGGATCACGCTTGACTGGCTGTTAAAGGACCACCCATCAATTCCGGTCGAGCCACCCATTGGTCGCCCTGCCTGGTTGACTGATGCGGCCAACTCAGACTGGGTGGCATTACCAGAGTACGATCTGCGCACATTCACAGAATCCGGCAAAGGCGAACCGTTGGCGAGCACCGCATTCCGTCGCGACTGGCTCAATCGGACTTTGCTGACCGACAGCGGCTTGTGGACTACGCGGCTGCTGAGCGCCTATCCTCCTGCCGATCTGAAGGAAGGCGAGCAGGTGATCGTGCAGGATCATTCTCTAGCTGATCTAGCAGAAGGCCACCTCTGCCTTTGGGGGCTTGAAATGATGGGAGAGCTTTCAAATCGCCTCGTTGGACGCTACTCAGTTCGCGCAAGGGGGCAGCATTTGGTGGTAGAAGACGATGGCGAATACTGGGTTTACCCACGCCTGGTCGGCCCCGATGAACACGGTCAAATCGGGGAGGATCGCTACTATTTGATCGGTCGTATCTTGGGTAGGCCGCTAGCCGCAATACGTTAGGAGTGGACAATGAGGGGTTTTCTCGCTGCTCTTTTGGTGGCCGCGACATCTATTCCCGCAGCCGCCCAGGATGGCGACCTCGTGAACGTCAACGGCTGGTCGGTTTACAACTCTTGGAACCAGTGCACCTTGAGCACAACATTTGAAGGCCCCGGCAGCACCAGATTTTTTCTTCTGACTGAACCTGATGAGCCCAGCGTCTTGAGCATCTCCAATAGCCAATGGCAGTCGATCGAAGACAAGATGCCATATCCGGCGGTCATGTTTTTCGATGGCAAGGGCGTTGAGACAAAACTAATCGGGTTGAATGAGAAAGACGGCGCGTTTGAGCCCGGCTTCACGCTCTATGCCAGGAGCGAGGATACCGATTGGCTGCTCGACCAGTTAGCACGATCAAAGAACCTCTCATTCTATCGCGAGGGAACCCTGATCGACTCGTTGAGCTTGGGCGGTTCATCAGCTGCCGTAGCTGAGCTCCGGCGATGCCTGTCATTGACTAAGCGCGCGATCGAGGCAAATGAGGCTGCCAATCGTGAATACGACCGCCGCTGGAAGAGGCTGACCGGCGACCCATTTGCAGAAGGCAAAGAGGACTGATAACACCCTCTCAGGAGGCGCTCACGGGCTTCTCATCGCCCTGGAAAAAACCGCCAAGTTCCGCGCGCCCCAACCACCAGAGGTGACGGTTTTCCTTCGATCTACGAAAGCCCCGATTATGCGCTATGAGTCCAGAACCTCTTGTTCCAGACTCTAAACGAACTTGTTCCGCTACAACACGCCCGAGGCTTCGACCACGACCAGCCCCGCCCCGCCCCGCGCGAACGAGACGAGATGCGAGCGGTGCCAGTCATTGGCGACGCCTTCGGTCGCCGAATATTGGCACATGGGCGAGACCGCGATGCGGTTGCGCAGTGTGATCGACTTGAGCGTGAACGGGGTGAACAGCGGGGCGTCGGTGCCGGGGCTGGGATTGGTCATGGGGGAAATGTCCTTGGATAGGGGGTGGGGGTAGGTTTGATTGTTCGTATATAATCGAACTATAGGATATTCAAGAGTACCACGCTATATAAGGGCGCATGAGGAATTATGCCCATCCCGACCTTGCCGACGTTTCGATCGAGCATCTGCTCCACGCGCTGAGCGATCCGGTGCGGCTCGACATCGTCCGCCAGCTCGCCCGCGACGGCGAAGCGAGCTGTGCCGCGCTCGACGGCGGCCGCCCGAAATCGAGCATGTCCCACCATTTCCGCGTGCTGCGCAGCGCCGGGCTGGTGCACACGCGGATAGCCGGCGTGCAGCATATGAACACGCTGCGGCGCGAGGAGGTAGATAAGAGGTTTCCGGGGCTGCTGGGGGCGGTGCTGGGGGTGACCGGGTAGGTTTAGGAGGTGTCCGGTTTCAAGCGATGAGTGAGAACCCGGCGATGACGGCGTTTGGGTGGTTAGTTGCCGTTCCTAGGATTCACTCCAGCCATAACCTTTGATGACGTCGAGTTCCGGCAATTTGGACAGAATTTGCTTAAGATCAGACTCGATCCTCGCAGCGCTTTGTCCCGCACATCCCTTTTGCAGCACGAACACTCCGATCTTATCATTGGAATCTTTGAAACCAACGCTCACGATCGACGAGCCATGAGAGGTGATGTTGCAGTCTTTCGGCGATAGGGTAGCTCCCTCCTCCGTCAGTTGCTCGGGTCGATATGGGGCAAGTCTTGTGTATAAATCTCTTAAAATTCGTTTGCTTACATGTTGGTTGTCTAACGTATGAGTAACCAAATCAGTTCGCTCACTAGAAAAATTCCAATCATACTTTTCGACGCGCAAGGTTCGATCTGGCTTTATTACTATAGACATCTGCGCGGAAGGATCGTCTTGCGTTCGCCGAATAGTCAAAGTTATCTCTTCGTCAGGATAAATCTTAGCTGGCCGAAGTGCACCATTGCCAATTTCCGAACGTATCTCGGCGTCGGCTGGGCTACAGCCGCAGAGAGCAAGGATCAGAAGATGATTCAACCTCATATAGGCAATTGATCACAGGCAGCGAATGTCCGCAACGGGGTCAGTTGCTGAATGGCAGGAATTTTTCCGCTTGGTTGCAAAGCCGCTATCCCCTCCCCGCTTGCCTGCGCAGGCAGGCATCCATCTCCTGCCCTGGCGCCCGGCGCGACGCTCGGGAGATGGACCCCTGCCTTTGCGGGGGAGCAGGTGGTTTGGTGGGGTGGGTCAGCACATCTGGATCGCACCTCTTCGCGGCTTCGCGGCTTCGCGTGAAACCCCTTTTCGCACGCGAAGATGCGAAGCCGCGAAGGGGGCGTGCGAGGCGGTTGGTCAGCGCGTTCCCCTCCCTGCAAGGGAGGGGTTAGGGGTGGGTCGGCGTTTCGCACCACCGTCGATGGCGCGCTGCGCGCGCTTACCCACTTCCTGCCCCTCCCTTGCAGGGAGGGGAGTTTGGTGGTGCGAGTGGGCGGGCGGCTAAGCCCTCTCCCGTTGAGCTTCGCTCGCCTTACGGCTCAGGGGGGAGGGTTTGGGAGGGGGGATGCGCAACGGTGTCGCTGGCTAACGCCCCTCTCAGCTGCGACTAGGCAGCACGCTGCCAAGTCTCGCGTCTCTCCCCTGAAGGGGAGAGAGCGACCGCTACGTCAATGCACCCAGGCGAGCAGCGCCGCCGCGCCTGCGCCCGCCCCGATCACCAAAGCCGTAAGATGGCTCCAGAAGCCCCCGCCTCCCCGTGCGCGGCGTTTGCGGTCCCAGATCAGCGGGATTTTGGGGACCGGCGGCGGCTCGGGGGCGCCGCCCTTTCTGGGCACGCGCTCCTCGAGGCGGCGGATCAGGTCGGGCAGGCGTAAGAGCGTCGCGACATCGGTGTTGATCCGGTCGGCAAGCAGCGTCTCGGGGCCCAGCTCACCGCGAATCCAGTCGCGCACATAGGGCGCTGCGACATCCCACATGTTGATATTGGGATCGAGCTGGGTCGCGACGCCCTCGACCATCACCATCGTCTTCTGCAGCAGCAGCAGGTGCGGTTGGGTCTTCATGTCGAAATCGCGCGTGATCGCGAACAGCCCGTCGAGCATCTGCCCGACCGACAGCTCGCTCACCGGCTTGCCGCGCATCGGCTCGCCGACGGCACGCAGCGCGGTCGCGAACTCGTCGACATTGTGATAGCTCGGCACGTACTGCGCCTCGAAATGGATTTCGGCGACGCGGCGATAGTTGCCGGTGGTGAGACCATAGAGGATTTCCGCCAGCCAGAAACGCGCCTGGCGGTTGATGCGGCCCATGATGCCGAAATCGATCGCGACGATCGTGCCATCGGGGGCGACGAACAGATTGCCCTGGTGCATGTCGGCATGGAAGAAGCCGCCAGCGATCGCCTGGCGCAGGAACGCGAGCACCAGCCGCCGCGCGAGATCGGGCAGGTCGTGTCCGGCGGCGATCAGCGCTTCGCGGTTGGAAATCTTGATGCCGTCGATCCATTCGAGCGTCATTACCGTGCCGCAGGTGCGATCCCAGTCGATTTGGGGCACGCGATAGCCCGGATGGCCATCCATCGCGCTGGCAAGCTCCGACGCGCTCGCCGCCTCGCGGCGCAGGTCGAGCTCGCGCAGGGTCCAGCGCTTGAAATTGGCGATGGTGAGCTGCGGGCGCAGGCGCGAGGCTTCGCCGCCCAGCGATTCGAGATGCGCGGCAGCCCATTCATAGGTGTCGATGTCGCGCGCGAAATTCTTGCGCACGCCGGGGCGCAGCACCTTGATCGCGACGTCGCGCCCGTCGGTCGTGCGCCCGCGATGCACCTGCGCGACCGAAGCCGCGCCGACCGGCATCGGCTCGACGAATTCGAAGAATTTCTCCAGCGGGCCGCCCAGCCCCTGCTCGATCTCGGCGCGGATGTCCTCGAACGGCACCGGCGGCAGGCTGTCCTGCAGGGTGAGCAGATTGTTCGCGGCTTCCTCGCCGACCAGATCGGGCCGGGTGGCGAGCGTCTGGCCGAGTTTGATCGCCGCCGGGCCGATCGCGCGGAAGGCCCCGGCATAATCGGGCACGGCGGGCACGCTGGCACCAAAGCGCGCGAGGCGGAACAGGCGGCGCACCTCAGGCGGGGTCTGCGGCGCGGCCTCGAGCCCTTTGAGCGCCCCATGGCGCGCAAGGATGCGGCCCCATTTCAGGAGCCGCAGGATATGCGTGCGCGGACGGGTCATGGGCGGATGCCGAACCCCCGCCGTTCAGCCGGCCCTTCCCCCATCACGCCTTCCAGCCGCTGTGAATGTTGACCGCGCCGCCCAGGATCTGCTCGACCTTGGTCGCGGTGAACCCGGCGTCCCTGATCATCTGCTCGAACACCGGCGGCTTGGGAAATCGGCGGATCGATTCGGCGAGATAGCGATAGCTGTCGGCATCGCCCGCGATCATCTGGCCCAGGCGCGGCATCAGATGGTGCGAATAGGCATCATAGACTTCGCCGAACACCGGCCATTCGGTCGACGCGAATTCGAGGCAGAAGAAGCGGCCGCCATAGCGCAGCACGCGGTGCGCCTCGGCCAGCGCCTTGTCGATATAGGTGACGTTGCGGATGCCGAAGGCGATCGTATAGGCATCGAAGCTGCGGTCGGGGAATTTGAGCTTCTCGGCATCCTGGCACGACCAGACCAGCCGGTCCTCGCCGCGCTCGACTGCGCGCTCGATGCCGACATCGAGCATGTCCTGGTTGATGTCGGCAACGGTCACGTTCGCGCCCGACTTGACCATGCGAAAGGCGATGTCGCCGGTGCCGCCCGCCATGTCGAGAATGTCCTCGCCAGCACGCGGCTTGACCCGGCGCACGAAGCGATCCTTCCACAACCGATGCATGCCGCCCGACATCGCGTCGTTCATGATGTCATATTTGGCCGCGACGTTGGAAAATATGCCGCCAACCCGGCCCTGCTTTTCCGCCGGGTCGATATCCTGATAGCCAAAGGGCACTGTCTCGCTCATAAGCGCCATGTAAGCATCTTTGTGCCCAGCGCAAAGCCTGATAACGGGCCTTTTTATGCCAGAGCTTCCCGAAGTCGAAACCACCGTGCGCGGGCTTGCTGCCGTGCTGCAGGACGTGCGCCTGACCAGCGTCGTCGCGCGCCGCGCGGACCTGCGCCGCGCCTTTCCGGTCGATCTCGGCCAGCGGATGACGGGCGCGAGGATCATCTCGCTCGGCAGGCGCGCCAAATACGGACTGCTGGACACCGACCGGGGCGATTCGATGGTGTTCCACCTCGGCATGTCCGGGCGCTGGCGGATCGATCCCGAGGATATCGGCGCGCACGACCATCTGGTCATGGAGACCGAATCGGGGCACTGCCTCTCGCTGTTCGATCCGCGCCGCTTCGGCTCGGTCGACCTGGTGACGACCGATGCGCTCGCAGGTTTCGCCCCTTTTGCCGCGATGGGCCCCGAACCGCTGGGTGACGAATTCACCCCCGCCTATCTGCGCGAACGCCTGGCAGGACGCGCCTCGCCGATCAAGGCGATGCTGCTCGACCAGCGAATCGTCGCAGGGCTGGGCAACATCTATGTCTGCGAGGCGCTCAATATGGCGCGAATCTCGCCGCTGCGGGCTGCCGGGCAGATCGGCCCTGCCAAGCTGAAACCGCTGGTCGCCGCGATCAAGGCGGTGCTGGCCGATGCCATTCTGGCAGGTGGATCGACCCTGCGCGATTATGCCCGGCCCGACGGGCAACTCGGCTATTTCGCCAAGCAATGGCGGGTTTACGGGCGCGAGGGTGAGGCCTGCCCCTGTGGCGGCACGGTCGAGCGCTTGGTGCAATCGGGCCGCTCGACCTTCTGGTGCCGTTCCTGCCAGAAATAGCCGCGATCGCCCCACCGGGCGGCATTGAGACGTTGACGTAGGCCATGAGAATCGCTAACGGCAGCGGCTTCAAAGCGCTGGCACCGCCACCGGGCGGCCAATCTGCTTTACCCCAAATCCGCCGATCAGCCGTGATCGCCAATTGAAAGACGTGTGAGAAACTATGGCCAATACGCCGCAAGCCAAGAAGCGCATCCGCCGGAACGAGCGTCGTGCCGTCGTCAACGGCAACCGCATCGGTCGCATCCGCACCTTCGTCAAGAAGGTCGAATCGGCCCTCGACGCCGGCGACAAGGAAGCGGCCAAGGCGGCTCTCGCCAGCGCACAGCCCGAGCTGGCCCGCGGCGTTGCCAAGGGCGTGCTGCACAAGAACACCGCCTCGCGCAAGTTCTCGCGCCTGACCAAGCGGCTCGCCGCTCTGGCCTGATGGCGAATCGGGTGGCGGCGCCAACGCCCTGCCCGCTTCCAGTCTTTCGGACACGATGATCCGCCGCCCGTCAGGGCAGGCGGATTTTTCGTGCGCCCAGTGTTCTTGACAGTGTTTGCAACATCGCGTCGGCTTTGTGACATAACGGTAATGGATCCGTCACACGCCCCATCGGGCAACTGACGCATTTCCTGCGATTCGGCTCGGCAGGGGTAACATGCCTCCGGCCAAGTCATTGAATTTGAATTATAATCAATGTGAATCCAGCAATATCCTCGCGTTAACCGAGTCAAGCGCCATTATTTCATTTTTTTTACCCGGCGGCTCTTGCTCGACTCGTTTTTCCACGGCTACATCAGGGTCGAGAGCCGAGCGATCAGCCAAGCTCTCCATTGCACAAACTGGTGGATACATTGATCGAAAGACCCATGTGTTTTTCGGTGAGCACCTTTTGTGCCCCAGATTTGGGACGGTTTCCCGTGCTGACCAAGGGGTTGGGCGGCACACAGGGAAGATCATTGCGCCAGGGATAGGCCCTGATGCGATGCAAGCGAGGGGGAGGTAGCAGGTTTTGCGTAACTGGGTCGGATTGCCACTGCACTGGATGGACCGGGATCATCCCGGATGTGACTCTGCACGCCTGCCCGGCTATGCCGCCCGGCATGCCGCCTGTGCCAGCTCGCGCTGGCCGGACCCTGGCCGAGGGCGCCTGAACTAGCATTCCGCAACGGCTGGGGTGCAACCGAAGTCAAGGGTTGCCCGCCGTTTTCCGTCCCATCCGGCAGAACCATCAGGTTCCGCCGGACCCCTTGTCAGCGATGACCGGCGGTACCGGTGCTGACCAAGATACAAGAAGTGGCATTCAGGCATGATCGAACTCAGTGATTCGAGCGGCGCGGCAGACTGGGCGGCCGACTGGAACGAGATCAGCGAAGGTCTGCGCAAGGATCTGGGTGCACAGATCCACACCCAGTGGATCCGCCCCATCCGTCCCGGCAGCTTCGAGCCTGCCTCGGGCCAGCTTCACCTGCACCTGCCGTCTGAATTTTCCGCCAACTGGGTGCGCGAGCGCTTTGCCGACCGTCTGGCCCTGGCTTGGAAGATCGTGCGCCCCGAAGTGCGCAGCGTCGCCATTGCCGCCGCGCCGCGTGAAGCCGAGATCGCACGCCCGCGCGTGGCCGCCCCGGTGGCGCCGATCGCGGCCGCGCCGCGCGCTGCCGAAAGCGGCAACCGCATCGCGCTCGATCCCTCGCAGCTCTTCTCGGGCTTCATCACCGGTCAGTCGAACGTGCTCGCGTTCAACGCCGCGCAGCGCATGGCCGCAGCCGAAAAGCCGCTGTTCAGCCCGCTCTACCTCAAGGCCGCGACCGGCCAGGGCAAGACGCACCTGCTCCACGCGATCGGCAATGCCTATGCCGAGATCAATCCGCAGGCGCGCATCTGCTACTGCCCGGCGGAAAAGTTCATGAACGATTTCGTCAGTGCCATTCAGCGCGGCGATTCAATGGCATTCAAGGCGCGTCTGCGCAGCTTCGACATGCTGCTGGTCGACGACATCCAGTTCATCATCGGCAAGAATTCGACCCAGGAGGAATTCCTCCACACGATCGATGCGATCCTGGGCGCAGGCAAGCGCCTCGTCGTCACCTCGGACCGCGCGCCCCAGGCGCTGGACGGGGTGGATCAGCGGTTGCTCTCGCGGCTCGCCATGGGCCTGGTCGCCGACATTCAGCCTGCCGATATCGAACTGCGCCGCGCGATCCTGCGCGCGCGGGTCGAACAGATGCGCATGGGCGAGATTCCCGAAGACGTGACCGAGTTTCTCGCACGCACGATCAGCCGCAATGTCCGCGAGTTGGTCGGCGGGCTCAACAAGCTGATGGCCTATGCCCAGATCACCGGGCAGAAGGTGACGCTGGCGCTGGCCGAGGAGCAACTCTCGGACCTCCTGAGCGCCAACCGCCGACGGATCACCATCGACGAGATCCAGCGCGCCGTCTGCCAGTTCTACAAGGTCGATCGCGCCGAAATGTCGTCCAAGCGCCGCGCACGCGCCGTGGTGCGCCCGCGCCAGGTGGCGATGTATCTCGCCAAGGTGCTGACCCCGCGCTCCTATCCCGAGATCGGCCGCAAGTTCGGCGGACGCGATCATTCGACCGTCATCCACGCCGTCCGCCTGATCGAGGACCTGCGCACGCGCGATGCCGATATGGATGGCGACGTACGCGCGCTGCTGCAGCAGCTGGAAAGCTGACGCGGCACCAGCCCAACAATTTCGCCATTCCCGCGAAGGCGGGAATCCCGCTATAGCGCCGACCCGAGCGGGATTCCCGCTTTCGCGGGAATGACGATGGCCTTTTCGGCATTCGCGCGGTTCAATGAGGACGTTCGCCGCATGCCGCTTTCCCCCACCCAGCTCGAACGCCATGCCCGGCATATCGTGCTGCCCGAGATCGGCGGCGTGGGCGTGGCGAAGCTCGCGTCAGCGCATGTCCTGCTGGTCGGCATGGGTGGAATCGGCTGTCCGGCGCTGCAGTATCTCGGCGCCGCCGGCATCGGGAAGCTGACGCTGATCGATGGCGATGCAGTCGATCTTTCCAACCTGCAGCGCCAAACACTGTTCACGCCCGCAGATGTCGGGCAATCCAAGGCCGAGGTCGCGGCCGCCTGGGTCCGGCGGTTCGACCCCGAATTACAGGTCGCCGCCCTGCCCGAGCGGCTGAGCGCGGACAATGCCACCGCCCTGCTCGCCGGAGCCGATGTCGTGCTCGACGGCACCGACAATTTCGCGACGCGGCTGCTCGTCTCCGATACGCTCACCGCCTTGCACATCCCGCTGGTCAGCGCGGCGATCGGGCGTTTCCAGGGGCAGATCGGCACGTTTCGCGGCTGGTTGCCCGATGCGCCCTGCTATCGCTGCTTTGTCGGTGACGCGTTCGATGCCGAGGATTGCGATACCTGCGCCGAGCAGGGCGTACTCGGCGCGATGGTCGGCCTAGTGGGCGCGTTCGCCGCGATGGAGGTCGTGCGCGCGATCACCGGATTTGGCGACGATCCGCGCGGCAAGCTGCACCTGATCGATGGCCTCAGCCCGCTCTGGCGCACGCTGAAGATTGCCAAGGACCCAGAGTGCAAGGCTTGCGGGGGCGCGAGCCCGGCGGCATAGTCGGCTCCTCATCTGGGAGGATGCCGATGACCCTGCCCGTTACCGCGCTGACCGCCGCGATCTGCGCGATCATGCTGCTCGCCACCGCCATCGCGACCGTGCGCGCACGCTTCCGCACCCAGGCCTCGTTCGGCGATGCGGGCGATGCCGGGCTGATCAGTTCGAGCCGCGCGCATGGCAATCTCGCCGAGCACGCGCCCTTGTTCGTGATCCTGATCGGGCTGCTCGAGATGGCGAATGCCAGCCACTGGCCGCTGACCGGGCTGGCGGTGCTGTTTCTGGCGGCCCGTGCCGCGCATATCATCGGTCTGCACCAGCCCCACGGCCCCGGCAAGCCGCCGCAGCTGCGCGCGCTGGGCGTCATCGGCACCTGGATCGCCTATGCGGTGGCGATCGGCTGGACGCTGTTTCTGGTGGTGACGGTGAACGGCTAGGCCTCTCCCCTCTTCTTGGGGAGGGAAAGCGTGCGCGTTACCCGCCTCTCCCTCGATGGGAGAGGCAGCGAGACTTGGTGGCTTTGCCACCTTGTCGCAGCGGTGAGGCTGGTGGTGCCAGTTGGCGCCCAGGCATGATCCGGCACGATCACCCCCACCCAACCCTCCCCCATCGAGAGGGAGGGCCCTGCGCGCATCATCCCTGACCCAGCATCTCGCCGACCCATTCGGGCACCAGCTTCGTCGCCGGGCCGTGGCGCGATTCGTGGAAGAAATAGCTGCCCTGGCTCGGCTCGAGATTGAGCTCTAGCGTCATCGCGCCCCTCGCCCGCGCCTCGCGCACGAGGCCCGCAGCAGGATAGACCGCGCCCGAGGTACCGATCGAGACAAACAGGTCGCACGCGCCGACGGCTTCGTAGATCCGCTCCATTTCGTACGGCATCTCGCCGAACCAGACGATATCGGGGCGCAGCTGCCCGGCCACGCCGCATTCGGGACAGGCGGGCCGGTCGATCAGCGGTTCGCGCCATTCGGGCCGCGCATCGCAGGCGAGACACCAGGCGGTCAGATGCGTGCCGTGCATGTGCAGCAACCGGCTTGCACCAGCGCGCTCGTGCAAATCGTCGACATTCTGGGTGATGATCAGCAGTTCGCCCGGCCATTCGCGGTCGAGCCGGGCCAGCGCCTCGTGCGCGGCATTGGGCTGCTTGGTCTGGATCGCCTCGCGGCGCATGTCGTAGAAGCGCAGCACCAGATCGGGATCGCGCACGAACGCCTCGGGCGTGGCGACATCCTCCACCCGGTGCTGCTCCCATAGACCGCCCTCGGCGCGGAAGGTGTCGATGCCGCTTTCCGCGCTCACGCCGGCGCCGGTGAGGATGACGATGCTGGGAATCTTTGCCATGAGCCAGGCAATAGGGCATTGGCCGGGCGAATTACAGTCTGAGGAAAGACGGATGACGCGTATCGGGATTATCGGGCTTGCGGGCCGCATGGGCCAGGCGCTGGAAAGCGCGATTGCGGAGGGCGGCGCAAGCGTTTCGGGCGGCATCGATCAGGGCGGCGATCCGCTGGCGCTGGCAAAGGAGAGCGACGTGCTGGTCGATTTCTCGGTCCCCCAGGCACTCGAGGCCAATCTCGACGCGGCGGTCGCGGCGAATGTGCCCATCGTCATCGGGACCACGGGGCTGGAGGAACGCCATCACTGGCTGATCGACAGCGCTGCCGATCACATCGCCGTGCTGCAGACGGGCAATACCTCGCTCGGCGTCACCTTGCTCGCGCATCTGGTCCACGAAGCCGCGATCCGGCTCGGCGAGGACTGGGATATCGAGATTGCCGAAATGCACCACCGCCACAAGGTCGATGCACCCTCTGGGACTGCCTTGCTGCTGGGCGAGGCGGCAGCGCGGGCGCGCGGGCTCGACCTCGCACGCGACAGCGAGCGCGGGCGCGATGGCGTGACCGGCGCACGGGCACGCGGGGCGATCGGCTTTGCGAGCTTGCGCGGCGGATCGGTCGCGGGCGACCATACCGTCTATCTGGCGGGCGATAACGAGCGGATCGAACTCACCCATCGCGCCGAAAGCCGGATGGTGTTCGCGCGCGGTGCAGTCAGGGCGTGCCTGTGGCTGCACGACCAGCCGGCAGGGCGTTACACCATGCCGCAGGTGTTGGGGCTGGCTTGACGACCATCACGCCTCCGCTTAAGCCTGTATTATAACAGCAATACAGCGGGGCAGGCATGGCATTCGATCCGGAAGCGGCAACCAGGGCGTATATCGACGGGCTGGGCGCGGAAGCGCTCGCCAAGGCCGCCGCCTATACGGCATCGAGCGAATGGATGATCCTGGGCGGGCTGGTCGTCACACTGGTCGTCACCCTGATTCTCGTGCGGCTGAAGCTCACCAATCGCATCTGGGCGCGCCTGGAACGGCGCGGCTGGGCGCTGCGTACCCTGTTGACGGTCGCAGGCTTCTCGGTAGCCTCCACCGTGCTCGGCCTGCCCTGGACGATCTATTCGGACTGGTGGCACGAAAAGAGCTATGGCCTGACCAGCCAGCCGCTTGGCGATTTCCTCAGCCAGGGCGCGATCGCGATGACGATCAGCACCGTGATGGGCAGCCTGTTTCTGCTCGGCGTCTATGCGCTGATGCGGCGTACCGGCCAGACCTGGTGGCTCTGGTCCGCCGGCCTTGCCGCGGCGGCGGTATCGGCAGGCCTGCTGCTGGCGCCGAGCCTGATCGAGCCGCTGTTCAACCAGTACAAGCCGATTCCCGAGGGACCGGTGCGCGATGCGGTGCTCGATATGGCACGCCAGGTCGATATCCCGGCGGACAGGATCTTCATCTATGACGGATCGCGCCAATCGAACAATTTCACCGCGAACGTCTCCGGCATCGGCAGCGCCGCGCGGATCGCCATCTCGGATGTCGCGCTGAAACAGGCCTCGCTCGACGAGGTGCGCGCGGTGACCGGGCACGAGATCGGCCATTATGTGCTCGGCCATGTCTGGCGCTCGGTCGGGGTGCTGAGCCTGCTCGTGGTCGTGCTGTTCTTCCTTGCCGATCGCCTGCACCCGCGCCTTGCCCGCGCGCTGGGCAGCCCGACCACCGATATATCCGATCCGCGCGGCCTGCCGGTGCTGATGCTGGTGCTGTCGATCCTGGGCACGCTGGCGCTGCCGGTGACCAATGCGCTGACCCGGATCGGCGAGAGCGAGGCCGACGCCTATTCGCTGCAGATGGTCAACCTGCCCGATGCTCTGGCGGGTGCGCTCGTCAAGACCGCCGAATATCGCTACCCGCGCCCGCATCCCTTGCAGGAAATGCTGTTCTACACGCACCCCTCGGTCGAGCGCCGCGTGCGCAGCGCGATGGAATGGAAGGCAAAGCACCCCGCAGGCAAGCCAGCGACCGCCACGGCCAATCCCTGATGCGCACCATCGGCCTGCTCGGCGGGATGAGCTGGGAGAGCTCGGTGCATTACTACCGGTTGATCAACCAGGCGGTTCGCGAGCGCCTCGGCGGCACGCACAGCGCGGCAAGCGTGATGGTCTCGGTCGATTTCGCCGAGATCGAGGCGCTGCAGCATGCAGGCGACTGGGATGCGCTGACTGAGCGAATGATTGCTGCTGCACGCCAGGCCGAACGCGGCGGGGCGGAGCTGCTGGTCGTCTGCACCAATACCATGCACCTGATGGCCGATGCGGTTCAGGCAGCGATCGGCATCCCGCTGCTGCACATTGCCGATCCGGTCGGCAGCGCCATAGCAGCCAAGGGGCTAGCCAAGGTCGGGCTGCTGGGCACCGGTTTCACCATGGAACAGCCTTTCCTGCGCGATCGGCTGGCGCAGCGGTACGGGCTGGACGTGATCGTCCCAGAAGCGGCGGACCGGCAGGACGTGCACCGAATCATCTATGACGAGCTGGTGCGCGGGATCGTGACCGAAGAGTCGCGCACCACCTATCGCGCGATCATGGCGCGGCTCGCAGAGGCCGGCGCGCAGGCGATCATCCTGGGCTGTACCGAGATCATGCTGCTGGTGCGAGAGGAAGACAGCGCCGTGCCGCTGTTCGACACGACCACGCTGCACGCCCTTGCCGCGGTGGACATGGCTCTGGCACAAGCGGCGCCATGAACAAGGCCGACACTTTCGAATTCTACCGCCGCCTCGCCGAAACCAACCCCGCGCCGGTGACCGAGCTGGAATATGGCAATCATTTCCAGCTTCTCGTCGCGGTGGTCCTCTCCGCCCAGGCGACCGACATCGGCGTCAACAAGGCGACACGGGCGCTGTTCGAGAGCGTCAAGACCCCCGAGCAGATGGTCGCGCTGGGCGAGGAAGGCTTGAAGGCGCATATCAAGACGATCGGCCTGTTCAACAGCAAGGCGAAAAACGTCATCGCTCTGTCCGAGGCGCTGATCGAGCGGCACGGCAGCGAGGTGCCGGAAGATCGCGATGCACTGACCGCGCTGCCCGGCGTCGGGCGCAAGACCGCCAATGTCGTGCTCAACGCGGCGTTCGGGGCGGAAACCTTTGCGGTCGACACGCATATCTTCCGCGTCGGCAACCGCACCGGGCTGGCGCCGGGGCGCACCGTGATCGATGTCGAGCGCGCACTCGACAAGGGCACGCCGGGCCCGTTCCGCGTGCACGGCCATCACTGGCTGATCCTGCACGGTCGTTATATCTGCAAGGCACGAAAGCCCGAATGCTGGCGCTGCCCGGTCGCGGACCTGTGCCGGTTCAAGCCCAAGCCCGACGGCCCCGATGCGCCGACCCCCAAGGCGGCGAAAAAGCACCGCGCCAACAAGCCTGCGCCCGCGCGGAAGAAGCGCGCGAAGGTCGCAACGCCATCCGACGCTACGAGATAAGACCGGTCCCCTGCGAAGGCAGGGGCCCATCATCGAACGGTTCGTCATCCTGGCATCGGCTGCGACAGATGCGCGGGCAGGAGATGGCCCCCTGCCTGCGCAGGGGACCGAAAGGCGTGTTGAACTGGTTCTTATGCGCCTATAGAGGCGGCGAGGATCGCGAAGAGCGAAGAGGGGGAAGGGCCGATGCAGCCGGACGAGGAAGACGCCTATGTCTATGACGAGGCTACGGGCGAATGGGTCCCGGCGGACCAGGTGAGCGCGCCCGCGAGCGATGCGGTCGAGGTCCGCGATGCGGTCGGCAATCTGCTCGCCGATGGCGATCAGGTCACGCTGATCAAGGACCTCAAGGTCAAGGGCGCGGGGCAGACGCTCAAGCGCGGCACGCTGATCAAGGCGATCCGGTTGACCGGCGACGCGCAGCAAATCGACTGCCGGTTCGACGGCATCAAGGGCCTGGTGCTGCGCGCCGAGTTCGTGCGCAAGCGCTGAGGCGGCCATGCAGGCGCAATCGCCCGTCCGCACCGGATTTCGCTGGCTGCTGGCGCTGATCTATTTCGCTGCCGGGGTCATCCACATCCGCTCGCCCGGCGGGTTCCTTGCGATCACCCCGGGCTGGGTGCCGTTTCCCGATGAAATGGTCTTCCTGACCGGCATTGCCGAGATCGCCGGCGCGGTCGGGCTGATGATCCCGCGGCTGCGCTTTGCCGCAGGGATCGGCTTGGCGCTCTATGCCCTGTGCGTGTGGCCTGCCAATATCAACCATGCGATCAATGACATCGCGATCGGCGGCATGCGGCTTCCCTGGACCTATCACGGCCCGCGGCTGATGCTGCAACCGCTGATCATCTGGTGGGCGCTCTGGGCAGGCGGGGTCACCGACTGGCCCTTCCGCAAGCGCCGCTGAGCGCGCTCAACCCTCCGCGCCGGGCGCCGCCAGCATCGCGACCAGTCTGCGCACACTCTCGCGAAGCTCGTCGAGCCCCTCGGGCGAGCGGCCGCCCGCGATCGTCTCGGGCACGTGCAGCGCGTCCGCCCGCAGCGCCCTGCCCTGCTCGGTCAGGCCGATCAGCACGCGCCGCTCGTCCTCGGCATCGCGGGTACGGCTGACCAGGCCAGCCGCCTCCATCCGCTTGAGCAGCGGGGTCAACGTCCCGCTGTCCAGATAGAGCCGCGCGCCGAGCGAACCGACCGTCTGAGGCTCGTCTTCCCACAGCACCAGCATCACCAGATATTGCGGGTAGGTGAGCCCCAGCGGCTTGAGAACCGGCCCGTACAGCCGGTTCAGCAGGTTGGTGGCCGCGTAGAGCGGGAAGCACACCTGCCGATCGAGCAGAAGCGGATCATCGCCCGGCGCTGCCACCTTGCCGGTCATTGCGCGAACACGCTGATCTTGACGTCGACATTGCCGCGGATCGCGTTCGAATAGGGGCAGACGGCGTGCGCTGCCTGAACGATCTCCTCGGCCTTGGCCTGATCGACGCCGGTGATCTCGACCTCGAGCGCGACGGCGAGCTGGAAACCGCCCTGTTCGGTCGGCAGCAGGCTGACTTCGGCAGCGACCTCGATATCGCTGTCCTTGACCTGCTCCGCCTTGCCGCGCGTCACATGGATGACGGCGTTCTCGAAACAGGCGGCATAGCCTGCGGCAAAGAGCTGCTCGGGGTTGGTCGCGCCGCCCTTGCCGCCCAGTTCCTTGGGCATGGCGAGCGCCAGGTCGAGAATGCCGTCCTCGCTCTTGATGGTGCCGCTGCGGCCGCCATAGGCGTTGACGCGGGTGGTATAGAGAGTGCTCATTTTCGGCTCCTTGTTGTCCGTGTATGACGGATATATAGTAAGCGATTATATTGTGCGCAATATGATTGATCGACGCGGCGCCAAATTTATCGGCGCCGATTGTCGTGCGGTTGATCTCGCCGCGCGATTGCGTCACTAGGCGACAGGTGCCTGCCGCTACGGCTATCTCGCTGCAAGCGGCAAGGCGCGACCGGGGGTAGGATGACCAAGGCAAGCCAGGCGTCGCGCTCGCGCGAGCCATCGACCGCGCATCTCGGCTGGATGGCGCGCGCGCTTTATGCGCTGCTGATGTTCATCTATCGCCGCCACCGGTTCACGGCTGTGGGCACGCCACCGCCCGAGCGGCGCTATGTCATCATCGCGGTGCCGCATACCAGCAACTGGGACTTTCCTAACTATATGGGCGTGACCCGCGAGCTGGGCCTGCAGACGCATTTCATGGCCAAGACCTCGCTGTTCCGCTGGCCGTTCGGCAATTTCATGCGGCAGATGGGCGGCGTCCCGGTCGATCGCAGCGCGGCGGGTGACATGGTGCAGCAGATGATCGCCGAATTCGCCGCGCGCGAGGATTTCATCCTCACGATTGCGCCCGAAGGCACGCGCAAGACGGTCGATGCCTGGCGCACCGGCTTTTACCGCATCGCGCATGGCGCGGGCGTGCCGATCGTCTGCGGCTTCATGGATTATGGCAACCGGCGCGCAGGCCTGGGCCCGGTGATCCACCCCACCGGCGATTACGAAAAGGACATGGCCCCCGCCTTCGCCTTCTATTCGGCGATGGCGGGGCGCAATGCGGTGCACAAATAGCGCCGGCGGCGCCGGGGCCGGTCAGCCCTGATGCGCGAGATCGGGGCGACCGAGATCGCCCTGCCCCACCGTGCTGCTCGCCATTTCGAGCATCCGGTCGAGCGATTTCTTCGCCTGGAGGCGCAGTTCCTCGTCCAGCTCGATCCGCGGCTCCAGATCGCGCAGCGCGACATAGAGCTTTTCCATCGTGTTCAGCGCCATGTACGGGCAGATATTGCAGTTGCAGTTGCCGTCCGCGCCCGGCGCGCCGATGAACGTCTTTTCGGGCACCGCCTTTTCCATCTGGTGGATGATGTGCGGCTCGGTCGCGACGATCACCACCTCGCTCGGCGTTTCCTTGGCGAATTTCAGGATCGCGCTGGTCGATCCGACCATATCGGCATGGTCGATAATGTGGGCCGGGCATTCGGGGTGCGCGGCGACCGGCGCGTCGGGATATTGCGCCTTGAGCTTGAGCAGCTCGGTCTCGCTGAACGCCTCGTGCACGATGCACACGCCCGGCCAGAGCAGCATCTCGCGGCCCAGCTTGCGCTGCAAATAGCCGCCCAGATGCTTGTCCGGGCCGAAGATGATCTTCTGGTCCGCAGGAATCTGGCTCAAGATCTTTTCCGCCGAGGACGAGGTGACGATGATGTCGGACAGCGCCTTCACCTCGGTCGAGCAGTTGATGTACGTGAGCGCGATATGATCCGGATGCTGCGCGCGGAAGGCGGCGAACTTGTCCGGTGGGCAGCTGTCCTCGAGCGAGCAGCCCGCGTCCAGGTCCGGCAGCACGACGATCTTGTCGGGCGACAGGATCTTGGCGGTTTCGGCCATGAACTTGACGCCGCAAAAGGCGATCACGTCCGCATCGGTGTCCGCCGCGATCCGCGACAGTTCCAGCGAATCCCCGACGAAATCGGCAATATCCTGCAATTCGGGCTTCTGGTAGTAATGCGCCAGAATGACCGCGTTCTTCTCCTTGCGCAGCCGGTCGATCTCGGCGCGCAGGTCGAGACCGGAGAGATTTTCGCGGGGTTGTGCAGTCATGGCAGGTCCTCAACACGGGGCAACAATGACCCCTTCCGCCCCTGTCTAGACGGGAGGCGGGCCAAGGGCAAATGGTCGATGGCGCGTTACATGGGGGGCGGCGGCGGAAATGCCATACCCGCAATGGCTTCGCCCGGATGCCCTGCGACCGTCCAGGCATAGATCGCATCGCCCAAAGCGGTCTGTGCGATCAGGTTTACGACGGGGATGGGTAGCACGATTGCGAGCATGCCCCAGAGATAGGCCGGGTGCCAGCGCACGCCGTGCCGCAGATCGCGAACGACCCCCGCCAGCGGGAAGATGAGGGCGCACAGCAAGGGGATTTCCCACGCATGGGGCACCAGCAAGGGTGTCGGCAGCAGCCGACCCAGACCGGGGTTGAGCAAGGTCGCCATGGCACACAGCTGCAGCCGCATATGCCAGTCGCGCTGGTGCCGCAGCCGCAGCGCCGCGACGATCAGGCACCCGAACATCAGCAGGTTGACCGGATTGGCGATCAGGAAATGCTGCGGCTGGAAAAAGAACGGCGTGATCCCGCGTTGCACGACATCAATGGTGATCCAGAAGCCGAGCGCCATCATCAGCAGCACCCAGACGGCGGTGATGCGGCCAAGCAGGCGGTGTGCGCCATGCGGTCCCTGCACCGCCAGCCAGGCCTGCGCGGTGAACAGCAGCACCCAGCCCATGAAGACAATGCCATGCACATGCACCAGGGGGCGTGCGGCAAAGGTCGATCGCCCCATTGCGAGGTGCAGGCTGAATCCCGTGACCACGAGCAGCGCCATGATGGTCGCCGACCATGCATAAAAGGGTTCGGCCGCAGCCGCACGTTGTCGCAGAACGCCGGTAACCGCCATGTTTCGACTCCCCCCGGACCCGGCGGGAGCATAACGCGGAACCAGCGATTTACGAAACGCTGTTTGCGGCCTTGGGCGCGCCTGCGACCAGCCGCCACAATTCGCCATCGCGCATCACAGCGCCGCGATGTTCGAGATCGATCAGATGCGCCAGCACCGAACGGCCCGCCGCGCCGTAAAGCCGCGCATCAAGGCCCTTGTACATCTCGGGCACCATGGCGGGGATGGTCTGCGCGCCAGCTTCGAGCTGACGCAGCACCTGGCGTTCGCGCTGCTTGCGATGGCCCATCATGCCACGCACCAGCTGCGCCGGGTTCTCGACCGCAGGCCCGTGCGCGGGATAATAGATCCGGTCGGAGCGCTCCTGCAGCTTGGCGAGGCTCGCCATATAGGCGGCCATGTCGCCATCGGGCGGCGAGATGACGCTGGTCGACCAGCCCATGACATGATCGCCGGTGAACAGCGCGTCGCTTTCGACCAGCGCGAGGCACAGATGGTTGCTGGTATGGCCAGGCGTCGCCACCGCCTCGATCGTCCAGCCGGTGCCCGAGACGCGCTCGCCATCGGTCAGCACCCGGTCGGGCGCGTATGTGGTATCGAACGCCTCGTCGGCGCGCGGGCCATCGTCGGACAGGATCAGCGGCGCACAACCGATGATCGGTGCTCCGGTGCGGGCCTTGAGCGGCGCGGCGGCGGGGCTGTGGTCGCGGTGCGTGTGCGTGCACATGATGGCAGCGATGCGGGCATCGCCCACGGTCGCGAGGATCGCATCGATATGCGCCTCATCCGCCGGACCCGGATCGATGACCGCGACATCTGCGCCGTCGCCCACGACATAGGTCTGGGTGCCGGTATAGGTGAAGGGCGAGGGGTTGCCCGCGAGCACGCGGCGGACAAGCGGTTCGAGCGGCTCGGCAAGGCCGGTCGGCAGGTCAGCAGGCAGTTCCATGCGGCCTAGGTGGCACCGATGGCGCAGAAACGAAAGGGGCTGCGCAACTTTTGCCGCGCAGCCCCTTTTGCCGATCGGTTCTCGGCGGTTACCAGGTCCGCGCCGGCGGAGCGGGCGGCTCGGGCGCTTCGGGCGGCTCGGGAATGCGGCTTATCTCGCGCCGGACCTCGCCCATGTCGCGGCGGACATCGCGGCGAACCTGACGGCGCGCCTCGGCCAGGCCAGCCCGCATTTCGCGCAGACCTTCATCGAGGCCGCGCAGCGCTTCGGCGCGATCCTCGGCGCTCAGATTCGGGTTGCGGCGGATTTCGGCGCGCGCACGCTCCATCGACTTGCGGCCCTCGGCCATGCCGCGCTCGATCTGCGCGGCGATCTCGGCCTCGTCGGGCGTGACCTGGCCGCAGGTCACGACCTTGGTGCGGGTCACCTGGCCATTGCGCGTTTCGGTCTGCGTCATGAACGCCGCCGACCTGGACTTGCCTTCGCAATCGGTGGTCTGAATGCGCAGCGTATGATTGTCGCCCAGCTCGATCACATTGTCACCCGGCGATCCCCGGCGCACCATGACCCGCGAGGCTTGCGCATAGGCGCTGGCCCGTGCGCCTTCACGCTTGGCTTCCGCTGCAGCCCAGGCCGCCTGGCCCGCGGCACGATCTGCTTCGGCACGGGCACGATCGGCTTCGGCAACCGCAAGATCGGCGTCGGCAAGCGCACGGTCGGCATCGGCGCGCGAACGCTCAGCGTCAGCAGCCATGCGGTCCAGCTCCTTCTGGCGCGCGGGACGGTTGAGGCGCAGCACCACCTTCTTCCCGTCGTCGCGGCGCAGCGTGTAGACATAGACGCCGTCATCGACCTTGACCGACGGTGCCGCAGGCGCTGCCGGTGCGTCAGGAGCATCAGGCGCAAGCGGCGCTTCGGGTGCTTCGGGCTCGACCGGCTGCACCGCATAGCTAACCGTTGCGGTCATCGCCATCGCGGTGACAAGACCGCCGCCGATCAGCGAGCCGCCCAGCCATTTGCGGCCTTTCGAGGTTTCCGACTGCTTCATGATCTTCAGCCTTTCGACAATCTTGTCCTTGGGGTTCAAGGGGCTGGCAAAAGCCAGCGTCTGGCCGGTCGCCGCCTTGGCGATGGCGCGGGCATAAGCCTGGCGCTCGGCACTGGTGCGGCGGCGCAGCACGCGCGCATCGCACGCGGCTTCCTGGTCGAAGCGGAAGGCGCGCCAGGCCATCCACGCTACGGGATTGAACCAGTGCAACGACAGCATCGCCAGCGCGGCAAAGTTCGCCCACAGGTCGCCCGCGCGGTGGTGGCTGCGTTCATGTGCCAGTGCCAGCTCGCGCTCGACCGGGTTGTAATCGCGGGTAAAGCCGATCGGCAGCGCGATATAACGCTGCCACAGGCCGAAGGCGAAGGGGCCGGAAATGCCCGCAATCTCGATCACGCGGATATCATCAATGCGCGCGACCTCGACCGCATCCTCGAGCAACTCACGCCGGTTCTGCAAATAAGCGGAAAGCTGCGCGATCAGGAAAATCGCCGCGCCGCACAGCCACACCGTCACGCCGATTGCGAACCAGTCGGCATTGGCGAGCAGGGTCTGCACCAGGCTCGGCTCGGGCATCGCGTCCGCGGGGGCCGCCATGGCCGCAGGGATGATGGTTCCGGCACTCTCGACTGCCTCGGTCGCGACCGGCGCGGCTGGCGCGCTCACCTTCACCTCGATGGTCCTGGTCAGCGGCGGCATGAACAGCCGCGCCAGCGGGATCGCCCAGAGTGCATAGGCGAGTTCCGCGCCGAAATGCTTCGCCACCGGACGACGCAGCACCAGCACCAAAGCCATCAGCGCGGCGGTGACGATCAATGTGTCGACCAGCCACTCGCCGGCCACCCCATGCGCAAAATCGCTAAGCGATTGAAATGCGAGCCACTCCCCGATCATGACTTCAACTCCCCGATCAGCCGTTCGATTTCGGCTAGGTCCTCCGCCGTGAATTTCTGCTGTTCTGCCAGATGCGCGATAAGCGGCGCGGCGCGTCCGCCGAACAGCCGATCGACCAACCGCCGCGATTCATCGCCGACATAGTCTTCGCGCGCGAGAATGGGGCTGTAGAGATAGCGGCGGCCGTCCTGATCATAGGACACCGCGCCCTTGTTGGTGAGCCGCGAGAGCAGCGTCTTGACCGTCTGCAACGACCATTCGCGCGCATCGGCCAGCGCGTCCGCCACCTCGGTCGCGGTGAGCGGCGCGCGCTGCCACAGCACCTCCATCACCGCATGTTCCGCATCACTGATCCGTTCGGGAGCCATCGAGTCGCCTTCACCTGTTGCAGGAGATACGACTACGGGTGTAATCGATTCGACTACGGCTGTAAACGGTGAATTTGGTCGGATGGGATCAAGGGTGTTTTTGCAGACGCCCACCCACCCCTAACCCCTCCCTTTCAGGGAGGGGAACGCACATGATTTAACCGTTTGCGCAGCCTGCTCCCCTCCCTGGAAGGGAGGGGATGGGGGTGGGTGCTGCGCGGCCAGTGGGGCTTACAGCCCCGCCTTGCCCAGCGCGCGGTCCAGGTCCTCGATCACGTCGTCGACATCCTCCAGCCCGACGTTGAGCCGCAGCATGTCCTCGGTAATGCCGACCGCGAGTCGCGCCTCCTCGCCCAGGCCGTGGTGCGTGGTCGAGCTGGGATGGGTCATCAGCGAGCGGGAATCGCCGATATTGTTCGAGATATCGACCAGCTCGAGCGCGTTGAGCAGCGCGTGCGCGCGGGCCCTGCCACCGCCGACATAGAGCGAGAAGATCGGCCCTGCGGCCTCCATCTGCGCCATGGCGAGATTGTGCTGCGGATGGCTTGCCAGGCCCGGATAGTTGACCCGTTCCACCCGGCCCTCAAGGAAGCGCGCGACCTTCAGCGCATTGTCGCTCTGGCGGCGGATGCGCAGGTCGAGCGTCTCGAGCCCCTTGAGCACCACCCAGGCATTGAACGCGCTCAGCGTCGGCCCGGTATTGCGGGTAAAGGGCAGCAGCGTGTTGGTGATGAAATCCTCGGTGCCGCAAACCGCGCCGGCGAGCACGCGACCCTGCCCGTCCATCATCTTGGTCGCGCTATAGGCGACGACATCGGCGCCATATTCCATCGGCCGCTGCAGCACGTTGGTGGCAAAGGCATTGTCGACGACGCTCACGATGCCGTGGGCGCGGGCGATCTCGCACACGGCCTTGATGTCGATCACGTCCATCGTCGGGTTGGCAGGCGTTTCGAAGAAGAACACCTTGGTGTTCGGGCGGATCGCCGCCTCCCATTGGTCGAGCTCGCGCCCGTCGATGATCGTGGTCTCGATGCCGAACTTCGGCAGCAGCGAGTCGGTGAGCCAGCGGCACGATCCGAAGAGCGCGCGGCTGGCAACGACATGGTCGCCCATCTGGAGCTGGCAAAGCAGGGCGGCGGTCATCGCGGCCATGCCGCTCGCCATGCAGCGCGTGGCCTCCGCGCCCTCCATGAGCGAGATGCGCTTTTCCAGCATCTCGACCGTGGGATTCTGCAACCGGCTATAGGTCATGCCGTCCTGCTCGCCGTTGAAGCGCGCGGCGGCATCCTCGGCGCAATCATAGGCAAAGCCCGAAGTCAGGAACAGCGCCTCGGAGGTTTCGCCGAACTCGCTGCGCGCGGTGCCACCGCGGATCGCGCGGGTGGCGGGGCGCCAGCGGCTAGTGATGGCGGGGTCTTGTCCGGATCTGCGCTTCATGGGGATAGCCTGTGAACGATGAAAAACCGCGCGCTATATGCGCGCGGATGCGGGCGGGGGGAAGCGGGAATTGCGCCCCAGGTCAGCGGGTTGATGTCCGCCCCCGCTCCGGCGCTTCCTCGGATGCGATCGCCTGCGGGCTGATCGAAACGCCATGCAGCCGCCAGCGCCCCTCAACCCACTGGAAATAGAAATCGAAGAAGATCGCGGTGGGCCGCAGGCCGAAATAGCCGCGCACGCGGATCACGCCCGGCTCCACCACCGAGGGCGGCTCAGTGTAGGTGGGGGCGAGGAGCAGCGCGTTGGATAGATCGACCCGGCTTTCGCGGATGCTGGCGAAAATCTCGCCCAGCCGCGCGGCATTGTTCATTACCTGAAAGCCCGGCGAGGAAATATCGCGCAGCACCGAATAATTGCCCGAAAGATTGGCATGGTGGACCGCCGTCATGGTCGACCAGAGCAGCTTGGCGAGTTCGAGCTCGCTCGGCACCGGTTCGACCGAGATCGGTGGCTGCGCGGCCTGGGGCGCACCCTGAGCCGATGCCGCACCGGGCAGAACCAGCGCCGCAGCGGCAAGCAAAAAGGCCGGGACAAGACGCCCCGGCCAGAAGTTCGAACCTGTCATACCCGTCCTTACCAGGCGATCTGGAAGCCGCCGCGCGCGCCCACCGAACCGCTGTTGAAGCCGGTACCGATACCGGCGGAAACCGAAGCATTCTCCCCGACCCGGGCGGTGATTGCCATGGTCAGCGAGGCCTGGTCCTCATAATAGCCGACACCGCCCGACAGCGCAAAGTTGGTGCCTGCAGGCAGTGCGGGCGATTCCATGGCGAGCGCCATCGCCACGCCCTCGTTGGCCCGGTTGATCGCCCGCCGGTTGATCTCGGTCAGGTCGAACAGCGTGTTCACCTGGCCGGTGAGCGCGGTGACCTGCGCATTGGTGGCGAAATTGCTCACCGCAGGCCCTGCGCCCAGCGTGCCGCTGGCATCGGTGGTAACGATCGAGGTGGTGCCCGATTGCGCCGCGGTGCTGGCAGCAAGATCGCCGATCGTCACCGAGCTTCCCGTGCCTCCCAGCTTGATCTGGTTGGCGCGGTTGGCCGTGGCACCGTTACCGATAGCGACCGAATTGGTGAACGCGGCCGAGCTCTGGTTGCCGATGGCAATGGCACCGGCGCCAGAGGCGATCGCCGCCTCACCCACCGCGACCGAGCGCACGCCCGAGGCCACGGCAAGATGGCCGAGCGCGGTCGCGCGTTCCGCCGTCGCTTCCGACCGCCAGCCATAGGCGGTGGCCGCCGTGGCCGTGGCCAGCGCCTGGCCGCCGACCGCCGTGGTCGAGGCTCCGGTGGCCTGGGTCGCGCGGCCCGAGGCACCGTCGCGGTTGCCGCCGATCGCGATCGCATCGCCGCCGCTGGCAATAGCCGTGTTGCCGATGGCGACAGCGTTGGTACCGCTGGCGACCGACTGGTTGCCAACCGCGACGCTGAGATCACCCGAAGACGCTGCAGCCTCACCCACGGCGGTCGAGCGCACGCCGCTGGCATTGGCGAGATGGCCGAGCGCGGTGGCGCGTTCCGCCAGTGCCTCGGCGCGCCAGCCAAAGGCGGTGGCGGCGGTGGCAGTGGCAAGCGCACGACCACCCACGGCCGTGCTCGATTGCGCGGTGGCCGCAGCGCTGAGGCCCATGGCGACCGCTTCGACCCCGGTCGACCGGGCATCGTTGCCGATGGCGATGGCGCCGGTACCCGATGCCACGGCCCCCAGCCCATCGGCATCGTCACCATCCTCGCCGATGGCGATCGAGCGTGCGCCGGTCGCGCGCGAGTTGGAGCCATAGGCCGCCGATCCCGCGCCGAGCGCCTGTGCATCCGCGCCGACGGCGGTCGAGCCCGAGGCGATCGCGCCCGCACCGATCGCAGTGGCACCGGGGCTCAACGCCTGAGCGTCGGTGCCGACGGCCGTCGCATCGACCGCGCTGGCCACCGCGCTGTTGCCCACGGCCACCGCATCTTCCGCGCTGGCCCGCGCGCCGACGCCTACTTGCGTGCTGTCGACACCCGTGCCGATGCCCGCACCCGGAGGTGCGGAGGCGACCGCGATCAGATTACCCGCCGAATCGATCGTCAGGAAGAACTGCTGGCCGGCAGGAACGATGCCCGCCAGGCCCGCGAACCGATAGCTGTGGTTGGCCGCGCCGAGCACGAACTGGTTGTTCGCGGTGGCGACCGATCCGTTGCCGATGGCGACCGAGTTGATAAAGGCTCCGGTCGAAGCCAGATTGCCGATCGCGATCGAGAAATCGCCGCTTGCCGTCGCGCTCTTGCCCAAGGCGAGTGAGCGGACGCCGCCCGCCACCGCCTGATGCCCGACCGCCAGCGACAGTTCGCCCGTCGCCCGCGCCTGCCAGCCGAAGGTCTGCGATCCCCGGCCCGAAGCTACCGCTTCGCCGCCCACCGCCGTGGCGTGGAAGCCCGAGGCATTGGCCTGGTCGCCGATTGCAACCGAGTCTTCATCGCCTGCGCTGGCCAGATTGCCGATCGCGACCGACGTGCCGAGCGAGGCGGTGTTGGCGCTGTCGGTCGTGGCCTGGTTGCCGATCGCGACCGAATTGGCGGCAGACGCAACCGCGCTCTTGCCGACGGCAGTCGAGCGGACGCCCGTCGCTTGCGCCTGGTGCCCCGCTGCCAGCGACAGTTCGCCCGAGGCGCGCGCCTGCCAGCCGAAACTCTGCGCCCCACGGCCTGATGCAACCGATTCGCCACCCACCGCCGTGGCGTGGAAGCCGCTGGCATTGGCGAGATCGCCGATCGCGACCGAATCCTCGTCAGTAGCGCTGGCCTGATTGCCGACCGCGACCGAGGTCAGCGCGGTCGCGTTGGCGGCTTCACCAACCGCCAGCGAGCGCACGCCCGTGGCATTGGCAAGGTGGCCCAGCGCATGCGCGCGCTCGGCATCGGCATTGGAGCGCCAGCCAAAGGCGGTTGCTCCAGGACCGAAGGCATCCGCCTCACCGCCGATCGCCACGGTCGAATTGCCGATCGCGCGCGCGCCGGTCCCGGCATCGTCGCCGCCGATGGCAAGCGCGTCGATCCCTTCAGCCCGGGCATTGTCACCCGCCGCAATGGCAGAGGCGCCCGTTGCCGTCGCTCCCGCCTGGGTGCTGTTGACTGCGAAATAGTTGAGCCGTGCCGCATTGGCCGTGGTGGTCGCGGCGACCGCGTTGAGCTGGCCGACATTGACCGCATCGGTCAGCGCCGTGCCGGCTGCAACATTGGTGATGGCCCGCTCGGCGCCCGCCGCCCCTACCGAGACGGTATTTGCGCGATCGGCCACCGATCCCGAGCCCAGCGCAACCGCATTGGTCGCCGTGGCACTCGCGCCATTGCCCAAGGCAACGCTGTTATCGGCGGCGGCATTGGCGCGGCTGCCGAGCGCGCTGGCATTGGCCCCGCCCGCCTGCGCGCTCTTGCCGACCGAGGTCGCCTCGAGCCCGGCGGCATTGGCCTGATGACCGACCGCCACAGCGGTACGGCCCGAGGCATTGGCCTGCCAGCCGAAGGCCTGGCTGCCCACGCCCGAGGCGACCGATTCGCCGCCGATTGCGGTCGCGTGGAAGCCCGAGGCGTTGGCGAGGTCGCCCAGCGCCACCGCATCTTCCGCCGTCGCGCGCGCGCCATTGCCGATGGCCACCGCGGTGCCCGTCGAGGCGGCACCCGAGGGCGTTGTGCCGTCCGCCGTCACCGCGCCGTTGCCGATCGCGACCGAATTGAGACCTGCCGCATTGGCGCGGCTACCGACCGACGTCGCGTTCGCCCCGCCAGCCTGCGCGCTCTTGCCGACCGAGGTGGCCTCGAAACCGGCGGCATTCGCCTGGTGCCCGACCGCAACGGCCGTGCGACCCGAGGCATTGGCCTGCCAGCCGAAGGCCTGGCTGCCGACGCCCGAGGCCACCGATTCCCCACCAATTGCGGTCGCATGGAAACCGCTCGCATTGGCCAGATCACCCAGCGCCACGGCGTCCTCGGCAGTGGCCTGTGCGGCATTGCCGATGGCGACCGCTGTGCCGGTCGAGGCAGCGCCCGAGGGCGTGGTGCCGTCTGCCGTTACCGCGCCGTTGCCGATCGCGACCGAGTTGATGCCGGCAGATACGGCCGCGTTGCCCGCCGCAAGCGAGTTCACGCCCGAGGCGTTGGCGCGGCTGCCCAGCGCCGAAGCGTTGGCGCCGCCGGCTTGAGCGCTCTTGCCCACCGAGGTCGCCTCGAAGCCTGCAGCATTGGCCTGATGACCCACTGCAACGGCGGTGCGCCCCGAGGCATTGGCCTGCCAGCCGAACGCCTGGCTGCCCACGCCCGAGGCCACCGATTCCCCACCGATCGCGGTCGCGTGGAAACCGCTCGCATTGGCCAGATCGCCCAGCGCAACGGCATCCTCAGCCGTGGCCTGCGCCAGATTGCCGACAGCCACCGCGGTGCCGGTCGAGGCCGCGCCCGAGGGTGTCGTGCCGTCTGCCGTCACCGCGCCGTTGCCGATCGCGACCGAATTGATGCCTGCCGCATTGGCCCGGCTGCCGAGCGCAGCAGAATTGGTGCCGCCCGCCTGGGCGCTCTTGCCCACCGAGGTCGCCTCGAAGCCTGCAGCATTGGCCTGATGACCCACTGCAACGGCGGTGCGCCCCGAGGCATTGGCCTGCCAGCCGAACGCCTGGCTGCCCACGCCAGAGGCCACCGATTCCCCGCCAATCGCGGTCGCGTGAAAACCGCTCGCATTGGCAAGATCGCCCAGCGCGACGGCATCCTCAGCCGTGGCCCGTGCGCCATTGCCGATCGCCACCGCCGTGCCGGTCGAAGCCGCGCCCGAGGGCGTCGTGCCGTCCGCCGTCACCGCGCCGTTGCCGATCGCGACCGAACTGATCCCCGCAGCATTGGCGCGGCTGCCCACCGCCGTCGCGTTGGCGCCGCCTGCCAGGGTGCTCTTGCCGACCGATGTCGCCTCGAATCCGGCAGCATTCGCCTGATGACCCACGGCAACTGCCGTACGCCCCGAGGCGTTGGCCTGCCAGCCGAAGGCCTGGCTGCCTACGCCCGAAGCCACCGATTCACCGCCGATCGCCGTTGCATGAAAGCCGGAGGCATTGGCAAGGTCACCCAGCGCGACCGCATCCTCCTGGGTTGCCCGCGCGGCATTGCCGATAGCGACTGCCGTCCCCAGCGACGCTGCACCGGAGGGCGTCGTTCCGGCGGTTGTGGTCGTCGATCCGGCACCGATTGCGATGCTGCTCTGCGACGAGGATGTGGCAGCCGTCCCGATGGCAATGGCGAAGCTGGCCGAGGCCGTCGCCGAATCGCCGAAGGCATGGGATTGCTGGCCCGAGGCATTGGCGAACGTCCCTACCGCTGTGGAAAAATTGCCCGAAGCAGATGCAGCCGGGCCGATCGCGGAAGACTGGACACCGGTCGATACCGAGCGCGCGCCAACGGCCACGCTGAACGTGCCACTCGCGCTGCTCTGGTTGCCGACCGCCGTCGCGCCCGCGCCGCTCGCAGTTGCATTCACGCCGCATTCGGTGCTTTCGGGCACATCGTCTGCGTTCCCCGCGATCCCGTCAGGTCCGGCATTGGCGTTGCAAGGCGCGGTGGCATCGGCATAAGCTGGGCTCGCGATCGCGATGGCTGCAGCACTTGAGGCCAGAAAAAGCGTGGCACGCAACGCTTTTGCGTTGTTGGGGAAAGATTTCATGGGACCGCTCCTTGCTCGATGACAAGGCGGGTTTGCCCCCGGCTATAACTTTACTCATGCGACCCTGTTCGCCGAGTGGTCGTTAACCAGCCGTCGCGAAATCTATCAGAGCGCGCCCGATGCGCAACCCCAAGAAATCGCCACAAATTTGTCACCATGGCGTTCAACGGTTTCCGCCGCGTTCATAACTTGCTATCGGGGGCTCCAGGTTCGCACAACCGGTCATGAACTGCTCGCCAGAAAGCGTGAAATTGCCTGAACTTGTCTCCTTCGAGCCTGCAAGCGGTGCCCGGCTCTGGTCCGGCCCGCATGGCGATGTCGATGCCGAAGTCGCAACCGCGCGTGCGGCCTTTCCCGAATGGGTGGCGATGGCGGTCACCAAACGGATCGAGCTTTGCCGCCGCTTTGCCAATCAGGTGCGCGCGCGCGCCGAGGAAATGGCCGAGCTGATCGCGCGCGAAACCGGCAAGCCGATGTGGGAATCGCGGACCGAGGTGGAATCGGTCGTTGCCAAGGTCGATATTTCGGTCGCCGCCTATGCCGAGCGCACCTCGCAGCGCAAGCTGGACAGCGCTCTGGGCGGCACCATGGCATTGAGGCACAAGCCGCATGGCGTGATGGCGGTGCTGGGGCCTTACAATTTCCCCGCACATCTGCCCAACGGCCATATCATCCCCGCGCTGATCGCGGGCAATGCCGTGGTGTTCAAACCTTCGGAAAAGACGCCTGCCGTCGGCGCGATGCTGGTCGAATGCCTGCACCAGGCCGGGATCCCCGAAGGCGTGGTGCGGCTGCTGATCGGCGGTGCGGACGAGGGCAAGGCGCTCGTCGCGCACGAAGACGTCGATGGCGTGCTGTTCACCGGCTCTGCCACCACGGGCATCGCGATCAACCGCACGCTCGCCAGCCGCCCGGACAAGATCGTCGCGCTGGAAATGGGCGGCAACAATCCCATGGTCATCTGGGATACGCCGTGCATCGCCGATGCGGCGGTGCTGATCATCCAGTCGGCCTTTACCTCGGCGGGCCAGCGCTGCTCGGCGGCCAGCCGTCTGATCGTGCGTGACACCATCTACGATGCGGTGATTGCCGAAACCAAGAAGCTGGCCGACCGGCTGGTCGTGGGCAAGCCGTTCGACGATCCGCAGCCGTTCATGGGCCCGGTGATCGACAATGCCACCGCCGACGGGCTGACCGAAAGCTTCCTCTATTTCCTCAGCAACGGCGGCCGCGTCATCAAGCATCTGGTGCGGCTCGACGACAATCTGCCCTTCCTGTCGCCCGCGATCATCGACGTCACCAATGTCAAGGATCGGCCCGATATCGAGCTGTTCGGCCCGCTGCTGCAGGTGGTCAAGGTCAGCTCGTTCGAGGAGGCGGTGGCCGAGGCGAACAATACCCGTTTCGGCCTGTCCGCCGCTCTGGTGGGCGGAACCCCGCAGCATTACAAGCAGTTCTGGGCCAACATCCGCGCCGGAATCGTCAACTGGAACCGGCCGACCAACGGGGCCTCGTCCAAGGCACCGTTCGGCGGGGTGGGACTTTCAGGCAACCACCGCCCCAGCGCCTATTACGCGGCCGATTACTGCGCTTATCCGGTTGTCTCGAACGAGATGGAGCAGCCGCGCGCGACCATCGGCATCGGCCTGAAGTCGGACTGAACCGGGGCCGGGAGACCAGGTTCCTTCGCAGCCGCAAAAGCAAATCTAACCCCTGCCCAAGGGGTTCTGCTTTGCATCCAAGGCCTCCAAATATCAGATGCACCGTTGGAAAGGACCAACGGCATGACGCATCCCCCTTCTGTCCCGCAAGCGGCGCCCGGCACCGTCTGGCTGGTCGGCGCAGGCCCCGGCGACCCCGATCTGCTCACCGTCAAGGCCGCGCGGATCATCGCGCGCGCGCGGCTGATCGTGCATGACGGTCTGGTCGATGACGCCATCCTGGCGCTCGCCCGGCCCGATGCGCAGCTGATCTCGGTCGCCAAGCAGCGCGCCCGGCACACGCTTCCGCAACAGGATATCAACGCGCTGCTGATCGAGCAGGCACGCGCCGGCCATGATGTCGTGCGGCTAAAGGGCGGCGATCCGTTCATCTTCGGGCGCGGCGGCGAAGAGGTCGACGATTGCCGCGCCGCTGGCGTGCGGGTCGAGGTCATCCCCGGCATCAGCGCGGCCAATGGTGCCGCTGCCGCTGCCCAACTGCCACTGACCCATCGCGAGCTATCGAGCGCGGTCACCTTCGTTGCGGGCCAGTGCAAGGGCCTGACCGAGCAGGACTGGTCGGGCCTGGCCGGAAAGGGCCGCACGCTCGTCATCTATATGGGCGTCGCCACCGGCGATGCGATCGCCGAAAAGCTGATCGCCGACGGCCTGTCGCCCGATACGCCCGTGGCCGTGCTCGAGAAAGGCACGCGCGCCGATATGCGCACCCTGCGCACGCTGCTGACCGATCTCGGGCCCATGATCGCGCGCGAGCAGGTGGTGAGCCCCGCGCTGATCGTGATCGGCGATGTCGTCACCCGCGCCAACGCCACCGACTGCCTGCCCACGCTCTTTGCCCAGCATCTGGAGCCGATTTCATGAAGATTCTCACCGGTAACGACCTGAAGACCGGCGACGTCATCTGGTGGGCGGGCGATACGCGCTGGTCGCGCCACCTGGCCGACAGCGTTGATGCAGGCGACGAGGCCGAGGCGATCCTCAAGCGTGAGGAATCCGCGTTGCGCGTCAATGTGCCCTATATCGTCGATGGCAAGCAGACCGATCAGGGTCCGATGCCGCTGCACATCAAGGAACGCATCCGTGCCTTCGGACCCACGGTGCGCACCGACCTTGCCATCAACACCAGCATTCCGATCGTGAGGGCCTGAAACTATGCCCTCGCGCCGTGATGCCCTGACGGGAATGGCGGGCCTGGCCATGCTGGGCGGTGTTGTCGCACCCGCGCATGCCGCGGGCCCAAGCCCGACGGTGGTGGTCGAACAGACGCTGCTCAAGGCACTGCCGGGCAAGGCCGATGCGCTGGGCCAGTTCCTTGCCGCAAACTGGCTGGTGATGGACCAGCAGGCGCTCGACCAGGGCCTGTTCACCGGCTTCTGGCTGGCGCGCTCCGCCCCCGGCTTCGAGGCCTGGGATTATGCGATGCAGGTCGGTTACCCGACCGCGCAAGGGTATGACGACCCTGCCACGGCAAAGGGTTTCGAGGCGATCCGCAAGGCCCACAAGACCGTGCTGATCGAGGGCGAAGGTCTGGCGGAGCTTGGCCGGATCGTCGGCAGCCAGCGGCTCGACCTGGTCGCCGTTCGCGGCTTTGCCGCACAGGTTTGAGATTTTTCGGAAGGGTACGCGATGTATCAGTATGACCAATATGACCAGGCGATGGTCGATGCACGCGTCGCGGAGTTCCGCGACCAGGTGCGCCGCCGCCTCGATGGCAGCCTGCCCGAGGAGGAGTTCCGGCATCTTCGCCTGAAGAACGGCCTCTATCTGCAATTGCACGCCTATATGCTGCGCGTGGCGATCCCCTATGGCACGCTCAGTTCGAAGCAGATGCACATGCTCGCCCATATCGCGCGCAAGTATGACAAGGGCTATGGCCATTTTACCACCCGGCAGAACATCCAGTATAACTGGATCAAGCTGGAGGACGCGCCCGATATTCTCGCCGAACTGGCGACGGTGGAGATGCACGCGATCCAGACCAGCGGCAATTGCATCCGCAACATCAGCTCCGACCAGTTTGCTGGCGCTGCTGCCGACGAGATTGCCGATCCGAGGCCCTGGGCGGAACTGCTGCGGCAATGGTCGACCTTCCACCCCGAATTCCAGCTGCTGCCGCGCAAGTTCAAGATCGCGGTCATCGCCTCGCCCAATGACCGGGCGGCGATGCGGCTGCATGACATCGGCATCGAGCTGGTGAAGAATGCCGACGGTGTGCTCGGCGCTCGGTTCTTTGCCGGTGGCGGCATGGGCCGCACCCCGATGATCGCGCCGATGATCCGCGAGTGGGTGCCGATCGAGGAGCTGATCAGCTATGCCGAGGCGTGCCTGCGCGTCTACAACCGCCATGGCCGCCGCGACAACAAGTACAAGGCGCGCATCAAGATCCTGGTGCACGAACTCGGCGCGGCGGAATATATCCGCCAGGTCGAGGAAGAGTTCGCGCACATGAAGACGCTGGGGCTCAACCCGCCTGCGGCCGAGCTCGAGCGAATCAGCGCGTTCTTCCGCGACCCGCCGTTCGAGCAGGGGCTGAGCGACGAAATCGACCGGTCGGACCCCGATTTCGCGGTCTGGGTCGATCAGAACACGCACCCGCACCGCGTGCCAGGCTACACGTCGCTGACGATCAGCCTCAAGCCTGCGGGCGGCATTCCCGGCGATGCCACCGCCGAGCAGATCGACCTGATGGCCGAACTGGCGCGCGACTACGCGTTCGACGAGCTGCGCGTGACGCATGCGCAGAACATCGTGCTGGCGCATGTCCGCAAGGCTGATCTCTACGCGATCTGGCAGAAGCTCGATGATGCAGGCCTCGCCACCGCCAATCTCGACCTGATCGGCGACATGATCGCCTGCCCCGGGCTCGATTATTGCAGCCTCGCCAATGCCCGCTCGATTCCGGTGGCGCAGAAGATTTCGGAGCGTTTCGCCGATACCGGGCGGCAACGGGAATTGGGCGAACTCAAGCTCAAGATCTCGGGCTGCATCAACGCCTGCGGCCACCACCATGCCGGACATATCGGCATTCTGGGCGTCGACAAGAAGGGGCTGGAAAACTACCAGCTGCTGCTCGGCGGATCGGGCGCGGAGGATGTCTCGCTCGCCAAGATCGTCGGCCCCGGCTTTGACGAGGATGGCATCGTCAACGCGGTCGAGACCGTCACCAACGTGTATCTTGGCGCGCGCGAACCCGGCGAACGCTTTGTCGACACCTATCGCCGCATCGGCATGCAGCCGTTCAAGGAGGCGCTTTATGGCTGACGTCCAGATCCTTTATCGCGATGAGCCCGCTGTCACCGACACCGCCATCCCGTTCGCCGAGTTCACCGCAGGCACCAATTCGGCTGCGGTGCGCATCGAGCCGGGCGAGGACGCGCGCGCGCTGCTGCCGCAGCTCGATCAGCTCCGCCTTGTCGAGGTGAACTTCCCGAGTTTCGGCGACGGACGCGGATTTTCCAGCGCGCAGATCCTGCGCGAAGCCGGATACAAGGGCGAGCTGCGCGCGGTCGGCGATGTGCTGGTCGACCAGTTCGTCTTCCTGCGCCGCTGCGGATTCGACAGCTTTGCCCCCAATCGCCCGCTGAACCCCGACGATGTGAAAGCGGCAGAAGGTTTCTTCCCCGAATTCTACCAGAAGACCAGCGACGGCGTCGCCGCGATCTGGGCCAAGCGGCATCAGGTGGCATCATGAAGCAGACCGAAATCAACGCGCAGCCCGCTGCCAGTGCTGCCCCCCGCCAGCGCGACCGCATTGATGCGGGTCCGCGCTTTACCGAGCGCGATGCTATCCGCCTCAATAACATGTTCCGCGGCACCGATACGGCAGAGATGATGCGCACCGTGATCCGCGACGGACTGGTCGGCGATCTTGCGATCGTCTCGTCCTTCGGCGCAGAGAGTGCGGTGCTGCTGCACATGATCGCTTCGGTCGATCCCTCGCTGCCGGTGCTGTTCCTCGACACCGGCAAGCATTTCCCCGAGACGCTGGCCTATCGCGACACCCTGGTCGAGCGGCTCGGCCTCACCAACCTGATCCTGCTGTCGCCTGACGCAGAGGATCTGGAAAAGCAGGACGCCAATGGCCTGCGCTGGTCCTATGATCCCGATGGCTGCTGCGAGATCCGCAAGGTCCGCCCGCTGGCCAAGGCGCTGCTCGCCTATGACGGCTCGATCACCGGGCGCAAGGGTTTCCAGTCGGCGACGCGCCAGGGCCTGCCGCGGTTCGAGATCGACACGTCCGACGCGCAGGGCCGGTTCAAGCTCAATCCGCTCGCGAGCTGGACCAAGGAGATGCTCGACGGCTATTTCGCCGAACACGACTTGCCGCGCCACCCGCTCGAGGCGCAGGGCTATCCCTCGATCGGCTGCGCGCCCTGCACCAGCAAGGTCGCGCCCGGCGAAGATCCGCGCTCGGGCCGCTGGAAGGGCTGGGACAAGACCGAATGCGGCATCCATAGCGAGGTAACGCCGCTCCCCGATGCCCGGGATGACAATGGCGCGAATGACCCTGTCTTCTGATCGACATTAAACTGCAGAAAAATTCGGAACAATTCGATCCGATTCAGGGCATTTTAACCATGCCCCATCAAGCTGCGGTCATGTCAGAGCGCTCCGATCTTTTGCAGATCCTGTATATCAGCACGGTGTCTCCAAGAGAAACCGTCGATCTGGGATCGATCCTCGCGGTCGCCCGGCGCAATAACCGCGCGCACGACATTACCGGCCTGCTGATGTTCAACGGCAAGCGCTTTCTCCAAGTGCTCGAAGGGCCGTGGGGTGCGGTGGAGAACACGTTCGAGCGGATTCGGCGCGATACGCGGCACCGCGCGCAAGTGATGCTCAGCCGCCGGACCGTGGGCAGACGCGAGTTCGGCGACTGGTCGATGGCGTTTCGCGACGGACATGCCGACGAGGTCTATGACATCATCTGTGCCAGGACGGCAGATGCCCATCCCAATCTGCGTGCCGAGCTGACGGCCTTCGCCAGACAGATCTGAAGGCATAGTCTGCATCTATTGCTGCGCAGCATGAACGTCTTTCGCGCTGCGGTTGACAGACGGGTTCCCCGCCCCCATTCTCGATGAAGCAGGCCGGGCCCCTCTGGCGCAGCGTTCTCAAAATGCTGCGTGATGTCGGACTGCTACGGGATGCGCACCATCCCGGGCTTCCGGCCCGGTCTTACGATCGAAATCCCGCGCATCCCGACCAATGCACATCCATTGGAAAGGACAAAGAGATGAAAAATATAAAGGCCGCCACGATCGCGGCTCTGTCAGTTGCAGGACTTTCGATCCCCGCCAGCGCTTCCGAATTCCAGCACATCCGCCATCAGGTGCAGGTGCCGCACGGAGAGCGCGAGGTGACCGCCGTCTATCAGCCCAAGACGATGGTCAGCTATCGCCAGATCGGCAATATGAGCCCGAACCGGCCCAGCACCGCCCGCTGCTTGTGGAAGGCGGAAGTCATGGTCGAACGGCATCTCCAGGCACCGGCCGGACAGGGCAGCCATGTCGTGCGCACGCTGGTACCGGCCAAGCTGATCGAAGGATCGACCAACGGCCGCTGCGCCCAGGGCAAGGAGCAGGTCAGCGACACGCTCGCCCGCCGCGCCGATGAGGTGCAGGCGCATGTGCTGGCGGTCGCCGCCGAAGACCGCAATGCGCTGATGGCCGAACTCAGCATCGCCACGGGCAACCCGGCGAGCTGACCTCTGCAAATCCTCCCCCGGCCTGTCCGGGGGAGGATTTTCCCCGGCCCGCTTGCCTTCCCCTTCGCGCTAGCCCATTGTCTGCGAAGATAAAAATCCTCGCAGGGAAGGACTGGCCGTGGCCGCTAAAGCACTGAAATTCGGTTCCATCGCGCTCGCGCTCGCGATCGCCCCATTGGGCATGCCCGCACTGGCGCAAGATTCGACCGAGAATTTCACCGTCATCATCGGCGGCGCCAATGTCGGCCATCTCGATGTCGTGCGCAGCGGCGACACGGTGAAGATCGATTACGACTACAAGAACAACGGTCGCGGCCCGACCATGAAGGAAGAGCTGAAGCTCGACGCCAAGGGCATGCCCGTCAGCTGGAAGATCACCGGCAACTCGACCTTCGGCAACGCGATCAACGAGAGCTTCACGATGCAGCGCGGCACCGCGCGCTGGACCGATTCGACCGGCAGCGGCACCGCCAAACCCAAGGGCCAGGCCATTTATGTCGCGCAGGAGGGCAGCCCCTGGGCGGCTGGGCTTTATGCCCGCGCGCTGCTCGCCGATGATGATCGCTCGATCCCCGCGCTGCCCGGTGGCGCACTGAGCCTGGCAGAGCTGGAAAAGGTGCAGGTGACCGGCACTGGCGGCGCGATGACCGTCACCGCCTATGCGCTGTCGGGCAACGATCTCGACCCCGGCTATTTCCTGCTCGACGACAAGGGCGCGCTGTTCGCCGCGATCAGCCCGCGTGCGGTGTTCGTGCGCAAGGGCTTCGAGGGCGAGGACATCAAACTGCGCGATCTCGCAGTCAAATATTCGACCGAACGCTTCGTCAAGATGCAGGCCAAGGCAGCGAACACGTACAAGGCGCCGGTGCGCATCACCAATGTGCGCGTGTTCGATCCGGTGGCGATGAAGCTCACCGAACCGAAAAGCGTGCTGGTCAGCGGCCGCCATATCTCCGCCGTACTGCCTGCCAGCAGCCCCGCGACGCCAGGCGAGGTGACTATCGATGGCGAAGGCGGCACGCTGGTTCCGGGCCTGTACGAGATGCACGGGCATATCGGCCAGGAAGACGCGATGCTCAACGTGCTTGCGGGCATCACCTCGGTGCGCGACATGGGCAACGAGATCGACGTGCTCGACGGCCTGATCGAGCGGATAGACAACGGCGTTCTGGCGGGTCCGCGGATCATCAAATCCGGCTTTATCGAGGGCAAGTCGCCGTTCAGCTCGAACAACGGCATATTGGTGAACAGCCAGCAGGAGGCAATCGACGCCGCGCGCTTCTATGCCGCGCGCGACTATCAGGCGATCAAGATCTACAACAGCATGAACCCCGAATGGATTCCGGCGCTGGTCAAGGAAGCCAAGGCGCTGGGGCTGCATGTCATGGGCCACGTGCCTGCCTTCACCAATGCCGATGCGATGATCGCGGCGGGCTATGACGAGATGACGCATATCAACCAGGTGATGCTGGGCTGGGTGCTCGAACCGGGAGAGGACACGCGCACGCTGCTGCGCCTCACCGCATTGAAGCGCCTGCCCGCGCTCGACCTCAACAGCGGCCGCGTCAACGCGACGATCCGCGCGATGGTCGACAACAAGGTGACGATCGACCCCACTTTCGCCATCCATGAATCGCTGCTGCTCTCGCGCAACGGCATGATCAATCCCGGCATGGCCGATTATGTCGACCATATGCCCGTCGGCGTGCAGCGCAGCGCGAAACAGGCCTGGGCCAAGATCGCCGATGCGGCGGACGACAAGGCCTATCGCGGCGCGTTCGATCAGGTTGCGGCGACGATCCGCAAGATGCACGAATCGGGCATCTTCCTGATCCCCGGCACCGATATGGGCGGCAGCTTCACCTATCACCGCGAGCTGGAACTCTATCAGAAGGCCGGGATGACGCCCGCGCAGATCCTGCGGCGCGCGACCTATGACATGGCGCAGTATCTGAAGCAGGACCAGTCGCTGGGCAGCATCGAGAAGGGCAAATATGCCGATTTCTTCCTGATCCAGGGCGACCCGACGAAGGACCTCAAAGCCATCAAGGCGATCCGTCTCGTCGCCAAGGACGGCGTGTTCTACTATCCGAGCGAGGTCTATCCCGAGTTCGGCATCAGGCCGTTTGCGGCCAAGCCCAAGGTGAAGCTGCCCAAAGAGGGTTGAGCAAATCGCTTTCCCTGATCGTCACCCCCGCGAAAGCGGGGGTCCCGCTTCTGCGCTGATGTTTCGATCGTAGCGGGATTCCCGCTTTCGCGGGAATGACGGCGGTTTCAGAGCATCCGCGCCCAGAACTGCATCGGGTGCGGCGTCTCGTGTGTGTCGCCGATATCGAGCCAGTCGAAGCTGGTCACCAGCCCGGACACCCTGGCATAGCCGCGCTTCGCCCAGAACGCGTCGAGCGGGCGATAGTCGCTCGGACGCATCGGGTGATCCGCCGGACGCTGCACCGCGCAGAAGAGCGCGACATTTGCCCCGGCCGCACGGCCCGCCGTCTCGCGATGATCGAAGAACGCGTGGCCAATCCCCTGCCCGCGATAGCCCGGCAGCAGCACCGATTCGCCGAAATAGAATGCCCGGGCAACGTCCCATCCATTCGCGACAAACGGGGCCTTGAAGGCGTCCTTTTGCGCAGCGAGCGGCGATGCCGTGGCCGCGCCGACAATGGTATCGCCGTCGCGCGCAATCACCAGCGCCGCATCGGGCGCAGCGGCAAATTCGGCGAGATACTCGCGCTCATAGGCGGCGTCGCCATCATAGAGATAGGGCCACTCGCGAAACACCGCGATGCGCAAGCTCGCCAGCGCGTCGATGGCCTCGGCGATGCTGTGGACGGGCAAAGTCTCGACCGTCACCGCCATTGCTTTACGCAGCCTTGCGGATAACCACGGACCCTGCGGAATAGCCCGCACCGAACGAGCAGATGATGCCGGTATCACCCGGCTTCAAATCCTCGCTGTTCAGATGGAAGGCGATGATCGATCCTGCGGACGAGGTGTTCGCATAGCTGTCGAGCACGGTCGGGCTCTCGTCTTCGCTCGCCTCATGTCCCAGCACGCGCTGCGCGATCAGCCGGTTCATGCCCGCATTGGCCTGGTGCAGCCACAGGCGGCGCAGGTCAGCCGGTGCGATGCCGAGCCGTGCGATATGGTCGGTGATCAGATCGCCGACCATCGGCACCACCTCCTTGAACACCTTGCGCCCTTCCTGGACGAACAGCTTGTCGGCGCTGTCGCGCGTTTCGGGCGCGGTGCGGTTCAAGAAACCGAAATTGTTGCGGATATTGTTCGAGAAGCGCGTCTTGAGCTGCGTGCCCAATATATCCCAGTGCCCGACGGGCGCGAAATCGGCCGCCTCGACCAGTACGGCGGTCGCGACGTCGCCGAAGATGAAATGGCTGTCGCGGTCGCGCCAGTTGAGATGGCCCGAGCAGATTTCCGGGCTGACCACCAGCACCGAACGCGCATTCCCTGCGCGGATGAAATCGGCGGCGGTCTGGATGCCGAAGGTCGCCGACGAGCATGCGACATTCATGTCGAAGCCGAAGCCCTCGATGCCCAGTGCGTCCTGCACCTCGATCGCGATGGCGGGATAGGCGCGCTGCAGGTTCGAGCAGGCGACCAGCACCGCATCGACGTCCTTCGCATCGCGGCCCGCACGCTCGAGCGCATCGCGCGCGGCGGCAACGCCGATTTCGGCCAGGACGGATATCTGGTCATTGGGACGCTCTTCGAACCGCGGGCACATCACGTCAACATCAAGGATCGACGCCTTGGAAAGCACCTTGCGCGCCTTGATTCCGCTCGCCTTCTCGATGAACTCGACCGAGCTCGGCTGCAGCGCAGTCCTCTCGCCCGCCTCGATTTCGGCGGCATGCTGCGCATTATGCTGCGCAACATAAGCGTTGAAACTGGCGACCAGCTCTTCGTTGCTGATGCTGCCTGCGGGGGTGAAAAGGCCGGTCGAGGAGATGACCGGGCGGGCTTGGTTATAGGCGGAAGTCATGTATCCGTAAGGTCCTGCACTATAGCTGGAGCGGGCTGGCGTCTTACTGCGGCAACACGGCCTTGGCAAGGGTGGTGCGGCGGGTGGCGACGCGGCTCTGGGCGGATTTTTCCCGCTTGCGGTTTGGCGCAGACCGCCCTTTGATGCCGCAAACATGGACAGGAGCAGGATGCATGGAATATTCGGGCAAGGTCATCTGGATTACCGGGGCTTCATCAGGCATTGGCGAGGCGCTGGCCGAGGCCCTTGCCGCGCGCGGCGCGCACATCATCCTTTCGGGCCGTCGCACCGATGCGTTACAGGCGGTAGCAGACCGGCTGCCGACGGAGAGCATGATCCTGCCCTTCGAGACCACGGACCAGGCCGCGCTGCCCGGCATCGTCGAAAAGGCAATCGCGTGGAAGGGCCAGGTCGACGGGCTGATCAACAATGCCGGGATCAGCCAGCGCGCGCTCGCGGTGGACAGCGCGCTCGAGGTCTATGACCGGATCATCGCTGTCGATCTGCTCGCGCCGATCTGGCTGACCCAGCTGCTGCTGCCGCACATGGCCTCGCGCAAGTCAGGACTGATCGTGGGCATCTCCTCGGTCGCAGGCCGCGCCGGGGTGCCGCTGCGCACCGCCTATTGCGCCGCCAAGCACGGGCTGATCGGCTATCTCGATGCGCTGCGCGCCGAGACCGAAACGCATTACGGGCTGAAGGTGCACACCGTGCTTCCAGGCTCCATCCGCACCGCCGTCTCGGCTAATGCGCTATCGGGCGATGGCACCGCCTTCGGTCACACTGACAGCGCTATCGCCAATGGCATGGACCCGGCCGAATGCGCCAGCCGCATCCTGGCGGGAATCGATGCCGGCGAACCGGAGATCCTGGTTGCCGAAGGCATGGAGGACATGATCGCCAAGCTGCGCATGAACGATCCGCTCAAGGCGTTCGAACTGATCGGGTCGATCGGCGCGCAGATGGCGGCCAAGCGCGACCAGGAGCGCGCCGGATGAGCGACGCGGCGCGCGCGCTGATCGAGACCCTGGGCCTGGCCCCGCATCCCGAAGGCGGCTGGTATAAGGAAACCTGGCGTGGACCTGCCGGGGCCGATGGCCGCGCGAGCGAAACGCTCATCTATTTCCTGCTCGAGGCCGGGCAGCGCTCGCACTGCCACACGGTCGATGCGACCGAGATCTGGTGCTGGCACGCCGGTCACCCAATCGCGCTCGGCCACGCACCGGGGGATGCAGGGCCGGTGAGCTGGCACCGGCTCGGCGCGGACATCCTGCATGGCGAGACCGCACAGGCCGTCATCCCGCCCGGCCACTGGCAGGCGGCGCATGCCGATAAGGGCTGGGCGCTGGTCAGCTGCCTGGTCTCGCCGGGATTCGAATTCGGCGGCTTCGTGTTGGCAGAAGAGGGTTGGGAGCCGGGTTGAGCAAGAAATTCGTCAGCCAAGCATCGTGAACGTTATCTTCAGGCCATAGTCGCGGCGGGTAGCCATAGTATTGTCATAGCGGATGGTTAGCGACGTGCTGGCAAGCTTGGCCAACCTGATGGTTTTAGCAACGCGCAACGAATAATTGTCAAAATTCTGATCCTGGTCCTTTCCGATTTCAGCCCCATCGTGGCTGAGCGTCAGATAGGCGCTATTGCCTTCCCCGGTTTTCACGCCCGTGTGCCAGGCGTAGATTTCCAAGTTTGTGTCGAAAAGAAACGGACCGATAACGAGCGCGTCGATACCGGCTCCGCCAGTCGTACGGCTTTCTCCAATCTGAAGATCATCAAATGGTCCGGCCATTTTCGCATTCCCTTGCTGCAAACGTTCGGCCGCATAATAGCTTGCGTCACTACTTCTCACATAATTATGGCTTGTTAATCTCCTGTCGCACCGCTGGAGACTGGCAGCCCAGCCTAACCCGGCGTCTTGTCGAACTTTACCGCATCCTCGGCAAAGCGCACCCAGGGCTGGGCGCTTTGCGTCCAGAAATGCAGCTTCGGATCGAGACCACTCACATCGTCGAGCGTGCCCGCCTTGACGAAATGCAGACCCTGCTGGCTGGGCAGATCGGACAATATCGGCGATCCGCAATTGCCGCAGAAGCGCCGCCAGACCGGATCGCCGCTTTCGCCCCGGTCCTCATAGGTCTTGAGCTCGCCGGTGATCGTCATCTGCGCGGCGGCGACCCCGATCAGCACCGACATCGCGCTGCCTGCCTGTTTCTGGCAATTGCGGCAATGGCAGACCGCGGCCATCAGCGGCTCACCCTCGATCGCATAGCGCACCGCGCCGCACAGGCATCCGCCGGTTGTCGTCATGTTCCATCCTCCCCAATGCTTGCATGGCCGTTTGCCACGTCGGTTGACAATGTTGCACGATATCCCGGCGTTGCGGAACATGATATTCTCGGTGCGCGGGCAGTCATCGACTCATGCCTGCCCCAAGCAGGGGGTAATGCAGATGACAAAGAGAGGATCACGCAGCGCCGCAACTCTGGCTCTGGCGGCCATGGTGCTTGCACCCATTCCCGCGCAGGCCGCACCGCCCGACGATGTCGCCGATCTGGTCGGCGCGCGCGGGGCCGGAGGCGAAACCCAGCTCGAACAGCGCGGATATACTTTTGTCGACGTGACCAAGGGCGACGAGCGCGCCTATGCCAACTGGTGGAACGGTGCCCGCAAGCGCTGCATCACCGTGGTCACCTATGATGGACGCTACGAGCGGATCGACAAGGCCTCACCCAGCGACTGCAAACAGAAATCGGGCGACAATGGCACCGCTGTTGCGGTCGCTGTCGGCGCAGCAGCTCTGATCGGCGCGCTGGCGCTCGCGCACAAGTCGCACCATCACGACAATGGCGAGCATGGCGGCACTGCCCAGCAGGAGGCCGCCTATGATCGCGGCTATCGCGACGGGCTCTACAACTATCCCTATCACAATTATGATCGGTCCGATTACTACTCGCAGGGCTATCAGGTCGGCGTGCAACAGCGCGAATATGACGGCAGCCATCGCCCCGGCCAGGGCGGCGGCGGCTATCGCGAGGATGTCTATGTCCAGGACCTGATCGGCCAGGCGCGCAGCTATTCGGAGGCCGAATTGCCCCGGCGCGGGTTCCGGCAGATCGAGACCTATACCACCAATGGCGATGGGCGGTTCACCACCTATTGGCGGCAGGTGTCCAAGCAGTGCATCTCGGTCAATACCCGCAACGCCAGGGTCTATGACATCACGACGCTGCGCAACAAGCAGTGCCGCAACTGATGGCGATCAGGCTGTTGCGGCGGAAACGGCTTCGAATTCCTGCCGCAACAGCCGGGTGCTGTCCTCGAGCATCAGGCTCTCGACCATCGCGGCAACCATCGGCGCGCGCGACTGTACGCTGACGGTGGCGGCGCAGGCCGTGCCGCCATCACCGTTGGCGCTGAGCGTCAGCAGGCATTGCCCCTCGGCGGACAGGCCCTTGGGCTTGGCGTCGCGTACCGCGTGCCAGCTGCCGTCGCTCTGACGCTGCCAGACATCGCGCTGGGTGAGATCTAGCCACGAACCGATGACCGCGCGGATCATCGCGGGCGCATCGACCGGGACCTGGCGGGTGATCGCGACATGGATTTCTTGCGGCGAAGGGCGCTCTACGGTCACCGCAATCTCGCGCGATCCCTGGCTCTGCATCATCGCGGTCAGGAATTCCGCGTCGGTCCAGCGGGCGACCACGGCCTCGACAGGAGCGGCAAAGTCATGATTTTCCTGACGTTCCAGCATGTCCGCTCCCTGCCCTGCCATGATTGCGCTTCTGCTCCGACACACTAGGCTGGCGGGCGATGTTGACAAGCTATCTCGCCACGGTGCTGCTGATCGAACTGACGCCGGGGCCGAACATGGCTTATCTGGCGGCGCTCACGCTGGGTCATGGACGGCGCGCGGGGCTGGCGGCAGTGGTCGGCGTCGCGCTGGGCCTGGCGCTGATCGGGCTGGCCGCCGCGATGGGCTTTGCCGCGCTGGTCGCCGCGAGCCCGCTATTGTGGAACGCGCTGCGCTGGGCTGGCACCGCCTATCTTTTCTACCTCGCCTGGGAGACCTGGCGCGACGAGAAGGAGACATCGCCCGCCGGCATTGCCGGTGGAACGTCCGGCCAGCACCGCTTCTTCCTGCGCGGACTGATGACCAACGTGCTGAATCCCAAGGCGGCGCTGTTCTATGTCGCGATTTTGCCGCGCTTCCTGCCGCAATCGGGTGCGAGCCTGCACGACGGGCTGCTGCTGACCGGAATCAGCGTTGTGGTTGCGACCGTGGTGCATGTGGCGATCGTCCTGCTCGCCGCCACGCTGCACCCGCTGCTCAGCGCACCGGAACGGCTGCGAACGACGCGGCGCGCGCTGGCGATCGGGCTTGCGGCCATCGCCTTGTGGTTCCTGTCGGGCAGCGCGTTGCCCGGCGGTTGAAGGGAACTATCGCCACCCACCTCCGTAATCCCCCCGATACCTGTGGGACACGATGGAGGCGAAAACATGATCCGACATGGCGAAGAGGTCGAAATGACCACCGAAGAGGCGAGCGGCGGGCAGAAGCGCAATATCGTGCGCTATGTGCTGATGGTGTCGCTGGGCCTTGCGATCATCGCGCTCAGCATCATCTGGATCACGGGCGCGGCGACGGGGCCGGAAAATCCCGCGCCCGACCCGCAGGAATCGGTGTCCGATCCAGTCGAGGCTCCCGAAGGCCAGGCCCCGCTGCCCAACCCGAACCCCTGATATTGACGCGTATCAGCGCGCGAGCGCCGCTTCGGTTTCGTCCATCAACGTGGCGATGATCTCGGCGGCGCTTTCCTCGCGGGTGACCATGCCGACCGACTGGCCCGCCATCAGCGATCCGTTCTCGACATCGCCATCTATCACCGCGCGGCGCAGCGCGCCTGCCCAGAAATGCTCGATCTGCAACTGGGCTTCGTTCATGTCTATGCCGCCCGCGTCGAGCAATGCGGCCACCTCGCGCTGCTTGGCGGTGAATTCCTCGGTGCCCTTGTTCTTGAGCGCGCGCACGGGAATCACCGGAAGGCGCGGATCGACCTGCACGCTGGCGACCGCATCGCGCGCGTTGCCGCGCAGGAACGCCTTTTTGAACGCCGGATGCGCGATCGATTCATGCGCGCAGACGAAACGCGTGCCCAACTGCACGCCTGCTGCACCCATTTCGAGATAGGCGGCGATCGCGCTGCCGCGTCCGATGCCGCCTGCGACGAACACCGGCACCTCGTGCGCCACTTCGGGCAGGATTTCCTGCGCCAGCACGCTCGTCGATACCGGCCCGATATGGCCGCCTGCCTCCATGCCCTCGATGACCAGCGCATCGACCCCTGAGCGGATGAACTTCTTGGCCAGCGTCAGAGCGGGCGCAAAGCAGACCACTTTCGCACCGGCGTCCTTGATCGCCTCGATGCTGCCCTTGGGCGGCAGACCGCCTGCGAGCACGACATGGCCGACACCATGCTTGGCGCACACCGCGATCAGATCCATCAGCTGCGGGTGCATGGTGATGAGGTTGACGCCAAACGGCTTGGTCGCCAGCGCCCTGGTTGCAGCGATTTCGGCATCAAGCAATTCGGGCGTCATCGCCCCGCAGGCAATCACGCCAAAGCCCCCCGCGTTGGATATCGCGGAGACGAGGTTGCGCTCCGACACCCAGCTCATCGCCCCGCACAGGATTGCGGTCTCGCTGCCCAAAAAGGCGGTGCCGCGCGCCATGGCGGCAGCGGTGAGCGGGTGGCTCACGCTCATGCCTCTACCGCGTCCAGCCCATAGGCCGTATGCAGCACGCGCACCGCGAGCTCGGTATAGTCTTCCTCGATCAGCACGCTGACCTTGATCTCGCTGGTCGAGATTGCCTGGATATTGACGCCGCGATCGGCCAGCGCCTTGAACATCGTCGAGGCGACGCCTGCATGGCTCTTCATGCCGACGCCGACCACCGAGATCTTGGCGACATTGGTATCGGGGATGATGCGGTTGAAGCCGATCGATTCCTTCGCGCCTTCGAGCAGGTCGAGCGAACGCGCCAGATCTGCGGCGGGCACGGTGAAGGTCACATCGGTCTCGCCCTTGTCGCGGCCGACATTCTGGATGATCATGTCGACATTGATCGCGGCCTCGGCGAGCGGGCCGAAGATGTTCGCCACCGCGCCCGGCTTGTCGGGCACGCGGGTCAGCGTGATCTTCGCCTCGTTTTTGTCGTGCGCGATGCCGGTAATCAGCTGGCGTTCCATGTCCATTCCTTCCAGTTCTTCGTCGCTGACGATCATCGTTCCGGGGATCGTGTCCGCAGCCGGCGCATCGTCGTCGATGAACGAGGACAGCACCTGCACGCGCACGCCTTCCTTCATCGCCAGGCCCACCGAGCGGGTCTGCAGCACCTTGGCCCCGACACTCGCCAGTTCGAGCATTTCTTCGTATGTCACATTGGCAAGCTTGCGCGCCTTGGCGACGATACGCGGATCGGTCGTGTAGACGCCGTCGACATCGGTATAGATGTCGCAGCGATCGGCCTTGACTGCCGCCGCTACCGCGACCGCCGAGGTATCCGATCCGCCCCGGCCCAGCGTGGTCACGCGGCCATCCTCGCTCATGCCCTGGAAACCGGGGATCACGGCAATGACGCCCTTCTGCATCTCGGCGATCAGCGCTTCGGCATCGATGCTGTCGATGCGCGCCTTGGCATGCGCCTCGACAGTCTTGATCGGGAGCTGCCAGCCCAGCCAGCTGCGCGCGTTGGCGCCAAGCGCCTGCAGCGCGATCGCCAGCAGGCCGCTCGTCACCTGCTCGCCGCTGGCGACGACGACGTCATATTCCGCCGGATCGTAGAGCGGGTTGGCCTCGCGGCAGAAATTGACCAGCCGGTCGGTCTCCCCCGCCATCGCGGAGACGACCACCGCGACCTCGTGCCCGGCATCCTGCTGGCGCTTGACGATGCGCGCGACCCTGCGGATGCGCTCTGTCCCGGCCATCGATGTGCCGCCGAATTTCATGACGATCCGTGCCATTGCCCGTTCGTGCTTTCCCTTATGCGAAGTTCGCCCCTATAACCGGGCGCTGCCATAGAGAGGCCCCATCATGAACGCAAGCACCGGAACCGTCGAAACGCGTAGCGGCACGATCGACCCCAAAGAGGCCGCGCATTTCGGCAGGCTCGCGGCCGAATGGTGGGATCCCAGGGGCGAATCGGCGATGCTGCACAAGCTGAACCCCGTGCGCCTTACCTATATCCGCGCCGCGATCGACCGGCATTGGGCAGAGGCGGGCGCAGCGCGCAAGCCGCTGGCGGGGCGCAGCGCGATCGATGTTGGCTGCGGCGCGGGGCTGCTGGCCGAACCGCTCGCCCGGCTGGGGGCGCGCGTGACCGGGCTCGATGCGGCGGCCGAAAATGTCGCGGCGGCGCAAGCGCATGCCGAGGCAGTCGGGCTCGCGATCGACTATCGCAATGTCGATGTCGAGACGCTGGCGGGCGAGACGTTCGATCTCGTCACCTCGATGGAGGTGATCGAGCATGTTACCGATCCTGCCGCATTCGTCGCGGCGCTGGAACGCGCGCTCGCGCCAGGCGGGCTGATGCTGCTGTCCACCCCCAATCGCACGCCGCTATCCCGGCTCATGCTGGTCGAAGCGGCAGAACGGCTGGGCCAGGTGCCTCGTGGGACGCACGACTGGCACAAGTTCCTGACGCCCGAGGAGCTGACCGCGCTGCTGAAGGATGCGGGCCTCACCGTCACCGACACGCGCGGCATCGCCTGGGACCCGCTCAAGGGCCTGCACCTTAGCGACAATCTGGCACTCAATTATCTGATGACGGTGGTGCGGGGCTAGAGATGTGACGGCGCCTGCATCCGCTGATGCAATATGCGCATAACCGCGATGCCTTCGGGTATGATGCGGAAGTAGACGACATGACGGCAGATCGTGCGCCGCCTGTAGTCCTTGCGGATGTGATCGCAGGCCGGTGCCATGTAAGGCGCGGTCGCTAGTTCGGCGCAGACCGCTTCAATGCCGTCGACATAGCGCAAGGCCTGTTCGCGCCCCCAATGGACGATGGTGTAGTCGAAAATGCCGTCAAGATCGCGCTGCGCCGCTGGCGCGAGCTTGAAACTAGCCATGCTCTTCAAGCTTGCGACGCTTGAACTCGGCGAAATCGAAAGGTTCGGGGTCGCCGCTCATTTCGCCCTCAATCAGCGCCGAGCGGATACTGTCCAGTTCGAGGTCGCGTTGCTGCGCCTGCCGGATCAGGTCCCGGATCGCCTCGCTGTCATTGGTGTAGCTGCCAGCGGCGATCTTGTCGGAAATCCAGGCGTCCTGCTGCTGCGTCAGCGTGATCGTCTTGCGCACCGTCGCCATAATGACATCCCATCATCGTCATACTATTGGTGCAATATGATGTGTATGGCTTCGATCGTCAAACCGAGGCTGCGAACCCTGTTGACGATGCTACGAGGTTAGGCGGCCCGAACACTCTGATAGGCGGGGCGGTAACGAGGTTCGGGTACGGGCAGGCCATCGGCTTCCAGGCTTTCGACAAAGGCTTCGATGGCGATTGCAATTTCTGCGGCAGCCTGTTCGGGCGTTGCTCCATGCGCGCTGCAATGTTTTAGATCGGGAACATCTGCGATCCAGCTTTCGTCCTCAGCCGACCAAAACAGGTTGATATGGTAATGCGGCGTCATGCCTTGTCATCCAACTGGAGCCCGTGGGCTTCGATAATAACAAGAAACTGGCGCACCTGATAGGGCTTGGCCGATTTGCCATCGGGTTGGGCGTTGATCCGGTCTCCAATGCCCTGGTGCTTGTAGATATGGTGGCTGCCCTTGACGCGATCCAGGACGAAACCATAAGCCTGCAAAAGCCGCTCCAACTCGGCGAAGCTCAGTGCACTGCCACGCAGCAATTTTTCCTGCAGCTTGCCGATACGCGTCATTCAGCCTCGCCTATTCGTCAAACCCACCTTCCATATAGTCTTCGCGGGCGAGGTCGCTGAACTTGGTATATTCGCTTTCGAAGCGCAGCTGGACGTTGCCGGTGGAGCCATGGCGCTGCTTGGCGACGACAACGGTCGCCTTGCCCTGCACCTTGAGATGGCGTTCCTCCCAGATCCGGTATTTCTCGACCTCTTCGGGCGTGCTGTTGTCGTCGGGAACGGTCGGCTGGAGCGCCTGATTGTAATATTCGTCGCGATAGATGAAGAGCACGATGTCCGCGTCCTGCTCGATCGATCCGGATTCGCGAAGGTCCGACAGCTGCGGTCGCTTGTCCTCGCGGCTTTCGACCGCGCGGCTGAGCTGCGACAGCGCCATCACCGGCAGCTGCAGCTCCTTGGCTAGCGTCTTGAGGCCGCGACTGATCTCCGAAATCTCGTTGACGCGCCCCTCGTTGCGGCCCGTACCCTGGAGCAGCTGGAGATAGTCGACCACGATGAAGCCGATATCGTGCTTGCGCTTGAGCCGCCGCGCGCGGGCGCGGAGCGCGGCGATGGTCAGGCCCGGCGTATCGTCGATAAACAGCGGCAGGTCCTCGAGCTCCTGCGAGGCCGCGACCAGCCGCTGGAACTCGTTGCGCGCGATCTGCCCCATGCGCAGCTTTTCAGAGCTGATCCGCGATTGCTCCGCCAGGATACGCGTGGCGAGCTGGTCTGCCGACATTTCGAGGCTGAAAAACGCGGTCTTCGCACCGACATTCTTGTCGTCGGCGACGCCCGCCGCCTTGTCGAGCCGCCAGCGCGCGGCGGCGTTGAAGGCGATGTTGGTGGCAAGCGAGGTCTTGCCCATGCCTGGGCGTCCGGCAAGGATCAAAAGGTCGGAAGGATGCAAGCCGCCAATCTTGGCGTTGAGATCGGTAAGACCCGTGGTCACGCCCGAGACATGGCCGCCGCTGTTCAGCGCCTTTTCGACCATCGACAGTGCGGTGCGGGTGGCGACGTTGAACTGCACCGCGCCGCTGGTATCGCCCTCGCCTTGCGCGACATTGTAGAGCGCGGCCTCGGCGAGCTCGATCTGCCCCATAGGGTCGACCGCCTCGCTGGTGTCCATCGCCTTTTCGACCAGCGATCGGCCGACCTGGATCAGCTCGCGCAGCAGCGCGAGATTGTAGATCTGCTCGGCAAAGTCGCGTGCGCCGATCAGCCCGCCGGCATCGCCGGTCAGCCGTGCGAGATAGCGCATACCGCCCAGCTCCGCCAAACCGGCGTCATTCTCGAAGAACGGCTTGAGCGTCACCGGGGTGACGGTGACGTTCTTGTCGATCAGCTTCATGATCTGCGCATAGAGCCGCTGATGGACGCTTTCGAAGAAATGCTCCGCCTTGAGCCGCGCGCCGACCTCTTCCGCGATGCGGTTGTCGATCAGCAGCGCGCCCAGGAACGCGGCCTCGGCCTCGATATTGCGCGGCAGCCGCGCTTCGGCGGGCTCGCGCGCATTCGGCGCGGCAATCTGGGGCGGCAGCGCCGGCGGCGGTGCGGCTTGGAGCAGGATATCTTCGGGCATCCGACCATAATCGCCGCAGCCGCCCGGGCGCGCAAGCCGCCTGTGCCAATAATCGTGTGGACAAGGCCGGGGAGAGCAGAACCGGCGGGCTTTTTCCGCTTGCCCCGATGCACGGCATAGGGAAAGACGGGGGGATCATGTCCAACCCGCGCATCATCCATGTCGAGCTCGACGAGCAGACGATTCTGTGGCGCAATGCGGATATCGAGCAGGAACGGCGCATCGCCATTTTCGACCTGATCGAGGACAATTTCTTCAAGCCGCTCAAAGCCTATCCCGATGGCTATGCCGGACCCTTCCGGCTGCATCTGGCGGTGTTCGAGGGCAGGCTTGCCATCACCATCTCGCGCGAGGATGGCAGCCATCTGGAAACGCTGGTGCTGGCGCTGGGCCGCTTCCGCCGCCCGATCCGCGAATATTTCGCGATCTGCGACAGCTATTATCAGGCGATCCGCAAGGCGACGGCGCAGGAGATCGAGACGATCGACATGGCGCGGCGCGGGGTCCACAACGACGCGGCCGAGCTGCTGGTCGAGCGACTGCAGGACAAGATCGAGATCGATTTTCCCACCGCGCGCCGCCTGTTCACGCTGATCTGCGTGCTGCACATCAAGGGCTGACACGAGCGACATGCGCCCTTCGACCCTGAAACGCTGGACCATCGGCCTCGTCCTGCTCGCGCTGCTGCTGGCGGTGCTCGGCGGGCTGATCTGGGGCGGCATCACCGGATGGACCCCTTCGCGCAAGGATTACCCGGTGCAGGGCCTGTATGTCAGCGCCGCCGATGGCGACCTGGCCTGGCCGACACTGGCGACCATGGGCGCGGATTTTGCCTATGTGCGCGCGAGCGCGGGCGGGCGCCTGCGTGACCCGCGCTTTGCGGCGAACATCAAGGGCGCGCGCGCGGCGGGCATGCGCTATGGCGCGGTGCATGAGTTCAGCCTGTGCGCCAGTGAGGAATCGCAGGCGCAGCAGTTCATCACCACCGTTCCGCGCGATCCCGACATGCTGCCCCCCGTTGTCAGCCTGGAGCTGAGCGAAGCCTGCAAGACCCGACCTGATCGCGCCATGCTGCTGGGCGAGCTCAACACCCTGCTCAACCAGATCGAGAACCATGCGGGCAAGCCGGCGCTGCTGCGCATCGGCCGCGATTTCGAGGATGCCTATCAGGTCAGCGAAGGGCTGGCGCGCACCGTCTGGCTGATCGGCGATTTCGTGCCGCCCGACTATGCGGCCAAGCGCTGGGTCATGTGGCAGTCGAGCAGTTTCTACCGGATCAACGGCGCGCCCGACGGCGTGCGCTGGAATGTGGTGCGACCATGAATGACGATGCAAGCAGAACCCAATTGCTGGAGGCCGCGCGGGCTGCGGCGCTGACGGCCTATGCCCCCTATTCGGGCTTTCATGTCGGCGCTGCCTTCCGCTTTGCCGATGGCACGATCGTGACCGGCAGCAATTTCGAGAATGCGAGCTATGGTCTGGCCATCTGCGCCGAAACCAGCGCCGCGATCGCTGCCAACCTTCAGGGCCGCCGCACCGGTCTGGTCGAGGTCGCGATCATGGGCGGGCCACTGGGGCCCGATGGCCAGCTTGCGCCAGGTCCGCATCCGGTGACGCCCTGCGGCCGCTGCCGCCAGGTGATGAACGAGCTGGCGCAACTCGGCGGCACCGATCCGATCGTCTATTCGGGCCACGCGACGGGCGCGATCGAGCACCGGCTTTCGGTGCTCTTGCCAGCCGCGTTCGGCCCGGCCAATCTGGAATAAACTCTAACCACGACCGCTCAGCCAGCGTACGCGCAGAGCCTTCGACAGGCTCAGGCTGAGCGGGCCAGGAGAATAGCCGCATGTCCATCCTTTCCGACAAATGGATCCGCACCCAGGCGCAGGAAAACGGCATGATCGAGCCGTTCGTGGAAGGCCAGCGGCGCGATGGCTGCATTTCCTATGGCCTCTCCTCCTATGGCTATGACGCGCGCGTGGCGGACGAGTTCAAGATCTTCACCAACGTCAATTCCTCGGTGGTCGACCCCAAGGAATTCGATCCGGCGAGCTTTGTCGATCGCAAGACCGATGTCTGCATCATCCCGCCGAACAGCTTCGCGCTGGCACGCACGGTCGAATATTTCCGCGTGCCGCGCGACGTGCTGGTCATCTGCCTCGGCAAATCGACCTATGCGCGCTGCGGCATCATCGTCAACGTCACCCCGCTCGAGCCGGGCTGGGAAGGCCATGTCACGCTCGAATTCAGCAACACCACGCCGCTGCCCGCCAAGATCTACGCCAACGAGGGCGCGTGCCAGTTCCTGTTCCTCCAGGGCAACGAACCGTGTGAGACAAGCTATGCCGACCGCGCGGGCAAATATATGGGCCAGCGCGGCGTGACATTGCCCCGGCTTTGACCCACAAGCACGCACCATAACATCACAGCAGGAGAGAGCCTCATGTCCGCACGCGATTCGCGCGAGTTCGACGTCATCGTCTATGGTGCCAGCGGCTTTACCGGGCGACTGGTCGCCGAATATCTGCAGAATACTTACGGCCAAGGCGGCAATGCCCCCAAATGGGCGGTCGCGGCGCGCTCTGCCGACAAGATGGCATCGGTGCTCGCCGAAATGGGCCTGCCTGCCGACACCCCGATCGTCGTTGCCAATGCCGACGAGCCCGACACCATCGATGCCATGGCCAAGCGGACGAAGGTCGTGCTGACCACCGTTGGCCCGTACCAGCTCTATGGCGAGCCGCTGGTCGCCGCCTGCGCCGCCAATGGTACCGATTATGTCGATCTGTGCGGCGAGCCCGCCTGGATGCGCCAGATGATCGACAAATATGATGCGGCCGCGAAGGAAAGCGGCGCGCGGATCGTGTTCTCGACCGGCTTCGATTCGATCCCGTTCGATCTCGGCGTGCTGATGCTGCAGAAGGAGTGCGTCGCGAAGTTCGGCAAGCCCGCGCCGCGGATCAAGGGCCGCGTGCGCGCGATGCAGGGCACCTTTTCGGGCGGTACCGCCGCCTCGCTCAAGGCGACCATGGCGGCGGTGGGGCGCAATCCCGAACTGCTCGGCTATCTTACCAACCCGTTCAGCCTGGCGGGCGGCTTCGAAGGCCCGGCCCAGCCCAAGGGCAACAAGCCCGAGCATGACGAGAAGCTCGGCAGCTGGGCCGCGCCGTTCATCATGGCGCCGATCAACACCAAGAATGTCCATCGCACCAATGCGCTGCTCGGCCACCCCTATGGGCAGGATTTCGTCTATGACGAGATGATGCTGACCGGCCCCGGCGAGAAGGGCGAGGCGATCGCCAAGCATATTGCCAGCACCGATATGATGGGCGGCGAAGGCGGCCCCAAGCCCGGCGAAGGCCCGAGCAAGGAGGAGCGCGAGAACGGTTTCTACGACGTGCTGTTCGTCGCCGAGATGCCCGATGGCCAGGTGCAGCTCTATGGCGTGAAGGGCGACAAGGACCCCGGATACGGCTCTACCAGCAAGATGATCGCCGAAAGCGCGCTCGGGCTGATCGAGGACGTGCCCGAAGGCCCCGGCGGCATCACCACCCCTGGCGCGGTGCTGGGCGAGCAACTGGTCAAACGGCTGGTCGCCCGGGCCGGATTGAGCTTCGCGGCGGAGTGATCCTGATTCCCCCTCCCCGGCGGGAGGGGGAATGTTGCGCCATTGCGACACAGCGCAGGAATTGCTGCACTTGCGAACACAGGCCCATTGCACTTTGGGCCGATTGGCGCATATAGCAGCCGCACGGGGCGACGCACGATCACGACAAGAGAAGAAGCGGAAGCATCATGCTGAAGGCCTTGCTGCGCAGAAAGCCCAAACCGGCAGCGCCCATCGATACCGCCACCCTGCCCGACGGCCAGCGCGTCTATGCGATCGGCGACATCCATGGCCGGCGCGACCTGCTCGACCAGCTGCTCGGCAAGATCGTCATGGACGACCGCATGCGCGGCCCTGCTGACACGCATATCGTGTTTCTGGGCGACCTGATGGATCGCGGCCCGGACAGCGCCGGGGTGATCGATCGCGCGATCGAACTGTCCGAAACGCTGGGCGACAATGTCCATTTCCTGATGGGCAATCACGAGGAAGTGTATCTCGCCGCCGCCGATGGCGACGAGAAGCTGGTGCGCTTCTTCTGCAAGATCGGCGGACGCGAAACGATCCTGAGCTATGACATCAGCCCACAGGAATATAATTCGCTGAGCATGGAAGAGCTGACCGAGCGGCTCACCACGCTGCTGCCCAAGCGGCATCTCGATTTCGTGCGCGGCTTCAAGGACCGGATCGTGATGGGCGATTATGCCTTTGTCCATGCCGGCATCCGTCCGGGCAAGTCGATCGAGGAGCAGCGCCCCAAGGACCTGCGCTGGATCCGCGAGGATTTCATCATGGACGAAACCCCGCACGACAAGCTGATCGTGCATGGCCACACTATCACCGACGATGTCGAGGAATGCTCCAACCGCATCGGCATCGATACCGGGGCCTATATGAGCGGCATGCTGACGGCTCTCTGCCTGGAAGGGCGCGAGCGCTGGTATCTCAAAACCGGCGGTTGACGCGTGGCCAAGGCGTTGCCCAAGCTCTTGCGCTGACAGGGGATTTGCGCCAGCTTGCGCGCATGCTCAAGATCGCAACCCTGGTCGCCGCCCTTTCCCTTTCCGTTACCCCCGCGCTCGCCGCGCCAGAGGCCGATCCCGGCCGCCTGCGCGCCGATGTCGAGAAGCTGGTGAGCTTCGGCACGCGCCACACATTGTCCTCGCCCGACCATCCCACGCGCGGCATCGGTGCGGCAAGGCGCTGGGCGGCAGCGGAATTCGCAAAGATCGGCAAGGCGTGCGGCGGCTGCATCACCGTCGAGCAGATCGACCGGCGCTTCACCGGCCCGCGCGCGCCCAATGGCGTCAATGTCGTCAACGTGCTGGGCGTGCAGGCCGGGACGGGCAATCCCGATGATGTCATCATCATTTCCGCGCATATCGACAGCCGCGTGTCGGACGTCGCCGATTTCACCAGCGACGCGCCTGGCGCGAACGACGACGGCTCAGGCGTGGCGCTGGTGCTCGAAGCCGCGCGTGCCCTGAGCAAGGAAAAGTTCGCGCCGACGATCATCTATGCCGTGCTCTCGGGCGAGGAACAGGGGCTGTGGGGCGGTCGGCTGATTGCCGAGACCGCACGGGCGCGCGGCTGGCAGGTGCGCGCGCTGCTCAACAACGATATCGTCGGCAATACCGAGGGTCAGGATGGCCGCAAGGTCGCCGACCGGGTGCGCGTGTTCAGCGAGGGCATCCGCGCATCGGAATCGGTGGTCGAAGCGATGGCGCGTCGCGGCAGCGGCGCGGAGGATGACGGCCCCTCGCGGGCGCTGATGCGCGCCGCACAGCGCGTCGGCAAGGCCCGCGGCGATCTGGGACTAGAGGTCTTCGGCGTCCGCCGCCCCGACCGCTTCTCGCGCGGCGGCGATCACCTTCCCGCGCTGGAACTGGGCTATCCGGCGATCCGCTTCACCGTCGGCGTCGAGAATTACGATCACCAGCATCAGGACATTCGCGAGGAAAACGGGCGCAAGTTCGGTGATACCATCGACGAGATGGACTTTCCCTATCTCGCGCGCGTTACCGCGCTCAACATCGCGGTCATCCGCGAACTCGCCAGCGCCCCGCCTGCGCCCGCCAGCGCGGTACTGGGCGGCGCGCTCAGCACCGACACCAAGGTGAGCTGGGCCGAGGTTCCGGGCGCGGCGCGCTACAAAGTCTATTGGCGCAGGGCCGATGCGCGCGACTGGGAACAGTCGCAGGAAACCACCGATACCAAGCTGACGCTGCCCGGCATCATCGTCGACGATTATTTCGCAGGCGTTGCTGCCGTGGCCGAAAATGGAGCCGAAAGCGCGATCACTTTTGCGGGACTACCCCCGCGCCCGTAACAATGTTATGTCTATTTGACAGCTTTCTGGTTAGGGATGGGCCATGAACGACTGTTCTTCCTGCATCGTGCGGAACCGCGCGATCTGTTCGAGCCTGACGCCCGACGAATTGCTGATCCTGGGCAAGATGGGTCGCCGCCAGAAGGTCAAGGCCGGACACACCCTGCTGTGGGAAGGCGATGACGCGCCCGTCGTCGCCAATGTGCTCGAGGGCGTGCTCAAGCTCGTCGTCGCCGCATCGGACGGGCGCGAGCAGATTGTCGGCATCGTCTTTCCGTCCGATTTCATCGGCCGTCCGTTCGGCAAGGAAAGCCCATACAGCGTTACCGCGATGACCGATGCCGAGGTCTGCATCTTCAACCGCAACGCGTTCGACGATTTCGCCAGCGACCATCCCGACCTTCAGCAGAAGCTTCTCCGCCGGACGCTCGATGAGCTCGACCGCGCGCGCCACTGGATGATGCTGCTGGGCCGCAAGTCGGCAACCGAAAAGGTCGCATCGTTCCTGCTCGAAATGTCCGATCGCCTGTCGGGCCAGGGCTGCAATGCCGATGGATCGCTCAATGGGTTCGAGCTGCCCTTCGGCCGTCAGCAGATCGCCGACATATTGGGCCTCACCATCGAGACCACCAGCCGCCAACTCACCCGGATGAAGAGCGACGGGCTGCTCTCCCTGCCATCGCGCCGCGAGATCGTGATCCGAAACCGCGCCGCGATGGAAGAGATGGCGGGCTGAGTCACCCACCGCCGCTTCGTCAGAAGCGGAAGCCGATACCGGCGCTGATCACCCAGGGGTCAAGCTCGTGCCGGGTGCGCAGCACCTCGACGCCATTGGCACGCCAGCTGGCCAGCGGGCGCAGGAAATAGCGCTTCACGTCGGCCGAGATGAACAGCCCCTTGTCGTTCACCGGAATGTCCACGCCCGCCTGCAGCGCCGCGCCGACGGTGTCGTTGATCTTCTGGCTGGTGGCGCCGAGCGCCCGCGTCGTCGCGCCCGGTTTTTCGTTGATAAAGATGAAATAGCTGGGACCCGCGCCGATATAGGGGCGGATGCCGCCGGCTTTGCCGAAATGATATTTCAGCGTGACCGTGGCGGGGACGATCTTGGCGTTCGAGACCAGCCCGGCCCCGGCGAGCGCGCCGCGCCCGTCGACATCATGCTCGGTCACCCCGGCGATGGTTTCGACCGACAGCGAATCGGCGAGGAAATATTCGATCGCGACCGTGGGCACGAAATTGTCGTTCGCCTTGGTCTGGGTTCCGGCGGGCAGACCGATGCGGTCGACCTTGACGTCCTTGATCTTGCCATCGGGCGCGACGAGCGTGCCCAGAACCTTGAAATGCACTTCGCCCGCCTGTGCCATCGCCTGGCCGGGAAGGGCCAGCGCAGCTGCCGTTAGAGCCAGCGGGATAATCTTGGTGTTCATGATGATCACTCCTCCTTGAGTGACCGCTTCCCTGCCTTGGGCCTCGGTTCGTCGCATTGATGCGGCGCAAAATTTTCTTTGACCCGGATCAATGTCTTGGCCCGCCACTCGGGGCAAACCCCTGCGGAGGAAGCGCGGATTCTGCTGTGAAGCCGCGTGCACGGGGACAAGCGTTATGGATGGTTTGGTTTTGAAGGCCGGGGGCTGGCTGGGCCTTGCCCTGCTGGCATTGGCAATGGCGGTGATGGCCGTCGACACGCCCTATGCGGTGCACATGACGATCATGATGATCGCCGCGCTGCTGGCGCTCTGGTTCACCATGAGCCGTGCCGATTATGGCGCGATCGCGCGCGGGATCCTGAAGGCACCGGCCGATCAGGGGCAATATGACGACGATCCCATCCGCTGGGGTGTCATCGCGACATTGTTCTGGGGCACGGCGGGGCTCGCCGCCGGACTGTTCATCGCGCTGCAGCTTGCCTATCCCGCGCTCAACTTCAATCTGGAGTTCACGACCTTCGGGCGCTTGCGGCCACTGCATACCTCGGCGGTGATCTTCGCGTTCGGCGGCAATGCGCTGATCGCGACCAGCTTCTACGTCGTGCAGCGCACCTGCCGCGCGCGCCTGGCCTTCCCTGCCCTCGCCCGCTTCGTCTTCTGGGGCTACCAGCTGTTCATCGTGCTCGCCGCCACGGGTTACCTCATGGGCGTGACCGAGGCGAAGGAATATGCCGAGCCCGAATGGTATGTCGATCTGTGGCTGACCATCGTCTGGCTCGCCTATTTGGCGGTGTTCGTCGGCACGATCGTCCGTCGGCGCGAACCGCATATCTATGTCGCCAACTGGTTCTATCTCAGCTTCATCATCACCATCGCGATGCTGCACGTGGTGAACAACCTGTCGCTGCCCGCCACCATCTTCGGATCGAAGAGCTATGCGGCCTTCGCGGGCGTGCAGGATGCGCTGACCCAGTGGTGGTACGGCCATAACGCCGTCGGCTTCTTCCTGACCGCCGGCTTCCTGGCGATGATGTATTACTTCGTGCCCAAGCAGGCCGAACGCCCGGTCTACAGCTATCGGCTGTCGATCATCCACTTCTGGTCGCTGATCTTCCTCTATATCTGGGCGGGTCCGCACCACCTCCACTATACCGCGCTGCCCGACTGGGCGCAGACCCTGGGCATGGTCTTTTCGATCATGCTGTGGATGCCGAGCTGGGGCGGCATGATCAACGGCCTGATGACGCTCAACGGCGCATGGGACAAGATCCGCACCGATCCCATCATCCGCATGATGGTCATGGCGCTCGCCTTTTACGGCATGAGCACCTTCGAAGGCCCGATGATGTCGATCAAGTCGGTCAACAGCCTGTCGCATTATACCGACTGGACCATCGGCCATGTGCACAGCGGTGCGCTCGGCTGGAACGGCATGATCACCTTTGCCTGCATGTACTATCTGGTCCCGCGGCTCTGGGGTCGTGAGCGCCTGTACTCGCTGCGGATGGTCAACTGGCACTTCTGGCTCGCGAGCGCCGGCATCGTCTTCTACGCCGCGTCGATGTGGGTCGCGGGCATCATGCAGGGCCTGATGTGGCGCGAATACGGAAGCGACGGATATCTGGTCTACAGCTTCGTCGAAACCGTCGCCGCGATGCACCCGATGTACCTGATGCGCGCCTTTGGCGGCCTGCTCTACCTCAGCGGCTTCATCATCATGATCGTCAACGTCTGGGCGACGCTGGCCGGCAAGGTCCGCGACGAGAAGCCGATGACCGAGACGCCGCACAATGCCGCCGCCGACCGCCCGCTGGTCGCCGTGCCCGCCGAATAAGGGAGCCGAGAAATGGCCGACAATATCGCCGAACCGCGCTTCAGCCACAAGAAGCTGGAACGCAACATCACCCTGCTGGGTCTGGGCGCGCTCGCCGCCGTCGTCGTCGGCGGCATCGTGGAGATCGCCCCGCTCTTCTGGATCGACAACACAATCGAGAAGGTCGAGGGGATGCGCCCCTATACCCCGCTCGAGCTGTCCGGACGCAACATCTACATGCGCGAGGGCTGCTATACCTGCCACAGCCAGATGATCCGCCCGTTCCGCGACGAGGTGGAACGCTATGGCCATTACAGCCTGGCGGCCGAGAGCATGTACGATCACCCGTTCCAATGGGGGTCGAAGCGCACCGGTCCCGATCTGGCGCGTGTCGGCAAGCGCTATTCGGACGAATGGCACCGCGCGCACCTCGCCGATCCGCGCAGCGTGGTGCCGGAATCGATCATGCCGCCTTATGCGTTCCTCGCCGAGCGCGAGCTCGATGCGGGCGACATGAGCGATGATCTCACCGCTTTGTCGCGGGTGGGCGTGCCGTACAGCAAGGCCGCGATCGCCGCTGCCAATGCCGATCTGAAAGCGCAGGCCGACCCCAATGCGGATGGCGCCACCGAATTGCAGGCGCGCTATCCCAAGGCGCAGGTGCGCGATTTCGACGGCGATCCCTCGCGGATCACCGAGATGGATGCGCTGATCGCGTATCTGCAGATGCTGGGCACCTTGGTCGATGTCGAAAAGGCCGCGCCGCAGGACCAGGGCGATGCCCCTGCCCCCGCCAAGGTCGCCGCTGCAGCGCCCAAGGGAGCCAATCCATGACCTATGACGATCTGCGCCACTTTGCCGACAGCTGGGGCCTGCTCGCCATGACCGTGCTGTTCATCGGCCTGATCGCCTGGCCCTTCCGCAAGGGCGCGCGCCAGCACAACCACGACGCCGCCAACATGATCTTCAGGGAAGACGACAATGTCTGACAAGAGCCGCATCGACGAACCCACCGGCACCGCCACCGTCGGCCATGAATGGGACGGCATCGAAGAGCTGAACACCCCGCTGCCGCGCTGGTGGCTGTGGACCTTCTACGCGACCATCGCCTGGGCGGCGGTCTATGTCGTGCTGTTCCCGGCCTGGCCGATGGTCAACAGCGCCACGCGCGGCGTGCTCGAATGGTCGAGCCGCGGCGATCTCAAGGCCGAGCTGGCCGCGCAGGACGCCAAGCGCGCCCCGATCGCGAAGGCCATTGCCGCTACCTCGATCACCGATCTGGCAGCCAAGCCCGAATTGCTCGAAGCCGCGATCCAGGGCGGCAGCGCCGCGTTCAAGGTGCATTGCGTACAGTGCCATGGTGCGGGCGGCGCGGGCGTGGTCGGCGCCTATCCCAGCCTGACCGATGACGACTGGCTCTGGGGCGGCGACCTCGCCGCGATCGAGACCACGCTGACCCACGGCATCCGCAACCCCGATCATGACGAAACGCGGATGAACATGATGCCCGCATTCGGCAAGGACGGCATTCTCGATGCCGCCGCGATCAACGATCTGGTGAGCCATGTCCGCGTCATCAGCCGCCAGGAAAAGCCCAGCGCCTCCTCGGCGCGCGGCGCGGCCTTGTTCGAGGCGAACTGCGTCGCCTGTCACGGCACGAACGGCGAGGGCATCCGTGAGCTGGGCGGCCCGAAGCTGACCGACGCGGTCTGGCTCTATGGCGGCAGCCGCGAGGCGATCGCGAAGACGATCTACGCCCCGCGCAACGGCGTGATGCCGCGCTGGAACGACAAGCTCGATGCGGTGACCATCAAGATGCTCAGCGCTTACGTCCATTCTTTGGGCGGCGGAGAGGACGCTCCCGCTCCTGTCCTCACCGCTAAGCCCAAAGGGGAGGCCGATAATGGCTAACCCCGACGCCCTTGCGAACGTCGAAGGCCCGCTCTACGCCGCGCGCAAGGGCGTCTACCCCAAGAAGGTGGACGGCACTTTCCGACGCCTGAAATGGCTGATCATGGCCGTGACCCTGGCCATCTACTACGGCACGCCGTGGATCCGCTGGGATCGCGGCCCCTATGCGCCCGATCAGGCGGTGCTGATCGATCTGGCGAACCGGCGCTTCTACATGTTCCAGATCGAAATCTGGCCGCACGAATTCTATTATGTCGCGGGCCTGCTGATCATGGCGGGCATCGGCCTGTTCCTGGTCACCAGCGCAGTCGGCCGGGCCTGGTGCGGCTATGCCTGCCCGCAGACGGTGTGGACCGACCTGTTCCAGCATGTCGACCGGCTGATCGACGGCGATCGCAACGCGCAGATCCGGCTCGCCAATGGCCCCTGGACGCTGGAGAAGATCGGAAAGCGCGCGCTCAAATACGGCCTCTATCTCGCCATCGCCTTCTGGACCGGCGGCGCGTGGATCATGTATTTCGCCGATGCGCCGACGTTGACCCGCGAATTCTGGACCGGCGAGGCGGCCTATGTCGCCTATGCCACGGTCGGCGTGCTGACCATGACGACCTTCGTGCTCGGCGGCTTCATGCGCGAACAGGTGTGCATCTACATGTGCCCGTGGCCGCGCATTCAGACCGCGATGATGGACGAAAAATCGCTGCTGGTGACCTACAAGGACTGGCGCGGCGAACCGCGCGGAAGCCTGAAAAAGGCGCTCGCGCATCCGGGCAGCATCGGCGATTGCGTCGATTGCAACCAGTGCGTCGCGGTCTGCCCGACCGGCATCGATATCCGCACCGGGCCGCAGATCGGCTGCATCACCTGCGCGCTGTGCATCGATGCCTGCGACACGGTGATGGCGCAGGTCGGCCGTCCGCGCGGGCTGATCGACTATTGCGCGCTCGACGATGTCGCGGTGGAACGCGCCGGCGGCACCGCGCAGCCCGTGCTCAAGACGCTGCTGCGTCCGCGGCTGATGGTCTATCTCGCCATCTGGTGCACGATCGGCCTCGCGATGCTGTTCACGCTCGGCCAGCGCACCCGGCTGGACCTGGCCGTGCAGCACGAGCGCAGCCCGCTCTATGTCCAGCTGTCCGACGGCATGATCCGCAACAACTACACGCTCAAGCTGCGCAACATGGAAGCGCGCCCGCGCAAGGTGGCGATCACCGTCAGCGGGCTGCCCGGGGCGCAGCTCTGGACCGAGACCGGATCGCGCGAAAAGGCAAGCCAGCGGGTCGAGATGACCATCTCGCCCGACAGCGTCACTCGCGTCCGCCTGTTCGTCGCGGCACCCGCCAAGGGGCCGGCGCGCCAGGACTTCACCATCGCGACGCAAGGCCGGGACGGCGACCCGCGCGGCGATAGCGACACCATCCAGTTCGACCGCCCGGAGGCCCAGTAATGACCACGCGTACCGCCCCCCGCCCGTTCACCGGCTGGCACATGACCGGCATCCTGGTGGGCTTCTTCGCGATCGTGATGGCGGTGAACTTCGCCATGGCCCGGTTCGCGCTGTCGAGCTTCGGCGGCACGGTGGTCGACAACAGCTATGTCGCCAGCCAGCACTATAACGAACTGCTCGCCAAGGCTGAGGCGCAGGACCGACTCGGCTGGCAGCCCTCGGTCTGGCTCGACCGTACCCGGCATGTCCGCGTGACGCTGGCGCATGAGGACGCGAAGCTTCCGATCGAAAGCGCCAAGGCGATGATCCACCACCCGCTCGGCCGTCTGCCGTCGCAGGCGCTGGTGATGGTCGGTGACGGCCAGGGCGGCATGATCTCGACCCGAATGCTGCCGCAGGGCCGCTGGCGGATCGAGCTCGCCGTGGCCCATGGCGGCGACGAGGCACGCTATCGGAGGGACCTCAAGTGAACGTGATGACCCGTCTCGCGCCCGAAACGGCGCTGATCGAACGCGACTTTGCCGTGCCCGATATCCGCTGCGCCGGATGCATCTCCAAGCTCGAACAGGGCCTGGTGCGCGATGCCCGGATCAAAGCCGCGCGCGTCAACTTCACCGAAAAGCGCGTGCACCTGGCGCATACCGCCGATGCCGAGATGCCCGACCTGCTTGGCGCGTTCACCTCATTGGGCTTCGAGGCGCACCCGATCGGCGAGGGCCCGAAGGACCTGGATGGCGAAGCGGCCAGCAGCAAGGAGCTGGTCCGCGCGGTCGCGGTCTCGGGCTTTGCCATGATGAACATCATGCTGCTCTCGGTCTCGGTCTGGTCGGGCGCGACCGGGGTGACGCGCGACCTGTTCCACTGGCTCTCGGCACTGATTGCCCTGCCGACCATCGCCTATGCCGGACGACCCTTCTTCCGCTCGGCCTGGCGCGCGCTGCGGCACGGGCACACCAACATGGACGTGCCGATCAGCATCGGCGTGACGCTCGCCACCGCGCTGAGCCTCTACGAGACCGCGACGCACGGCGCGCATGCCTATTTTGACAGCGCCGTCATGCTGCTGTTCTTCCTGCTGTGCGGGCGCTGGCTCGACAGCGTGATGCGCGACCGCGCGCGCGGCGGCGTCACGGCGCTGCTCCGCAACATGGGCACCGGCGCAATGGTCGTCGGCGCAGATGGCAATACGCATTGGACCGACGCAACGGCCCTGCAGCCCGGCATGGTGATGCTGGTCGCAGCGGGCGAACGGTTGGCAGCCGACGGCGTGATCGTGCAGGGCCGCACCCGGATCGACCTGTCGCTGCTCACCGGCGAAAGCGCGCCTCAGGATGCCGATCTCGACGATCCGGTGCACGCCGGTACGCTCAATATCGACGCGCCGGTGCGCGTGCGCGTGACCGCCGCCGGAACCGATACCGCGATCGCCGATATCGCCCGGCTGATGGGTGAAGCCTCGCAAGGCAAGTCGCGCTATGTCCGCATCGCCGACCGCGCCGCGCGGCTCTATGCTCCTGCGGTGCACGGGCTGGCGCTCACCGCCTTTGCCGGATGGGTGGTCGCGGGTGCAGGCTGGCACGAGGCGCTGCTGATCGCGGTGGCGGTGCTGATCATCACCTGCCCCTGCGCGCTCGGCCTCGCCGTGCCCGCGGCGCAGATCGTGGCAGCAGGGGCGCTGATGAAGCGCGGGGTGCTGATCAAGGACGGCTCCGCACTCGAGCGCATGGCCGAGATCGACCGCGCACTGATCGACAAGACCGGCACGCTGACGCTCGGGCGCCCCGTCGCGAGCAACCTGGGCGAGATCGCGCCGCAGCATTACCCGTTGCTGCTGGCGCTGGCGCAGATGAGCCGCCATCCCTTGAGCGCCGCGCTCAACCGCGACCTGACCGCGCAGGGCGTGCACGCCGCGCAGATCGACGAAGTTCAGGAAACGCCCGGTTTCGGCGTCGCCGCGCTGTGGCAGGGCCAGCCGGTCACGCTGGGCAGGCCGCAAGGTCCGGAAGCGGGCAGCGAACTGGCGAGCGAGCTTAGCATCGATGGGCATCCCGTTGCGCTGGTACGCTTTGCCGACGCGCTGCGCCCCGATGCTGTAGAGGCCATCGCTGCCTTGAAGGCTGAGAGTGTCGATGCGATGATTCTCTCGGGCGACCGTACCGAGGCCGTAGCGCCGGTTGCGCGTACTTTGGGCCTTACCGCGATGACCGGGCTCAGCCCGCAGGACAAGCTCGCCGCCATCGCACGGAGCAGCGGCGCGGGCCACAAGGTGCTGATGATCGGCGACGGCCTGAACGATGGTCCTGCGCTCGCCGCCGGCCACGCCTCGATGGCGCCCGGATCGGCCAGCGATGTCGGCAAGAACGCCTCGGACTGCATCTTCATGGGCGACAGGCTAATGCCCGTGGTCGATACGATCCGCATGGCACGCCGCACCCAGGCCATCGTTCGCCAGAATTTCGCGCTGGCGATCGGATACAATGTCATCGCGGTGCCGCTGGCCTTTGCCGGACTGGTCACGCCGCTGGTCGCGGCAATCGCCATGTCGGGCTCATCGCTGATCGTCGTCGGCAATGCGCTGCGCCTCAAGGGAGCTTTGAAATGAACGGCCTGCTGTTGCTGATCCCCATCGCGCTGTCGCTCGGGCTGCTGGGCCTGGGGGCGTTCTTCTGGTCCGTCCAGGGCGGTCAGTATGACGACATGGATGGCGCTGCCGTGCGCATTCTGGTTGACGACGATGCTGATGCCGGAAAGGCCCTGCCATGAACGCGTTGCGCCTTCCCGGCGGACTTCCCGCCCTTTGCGCGCTCATTATCGCCATCGCGATGATCAACGCCCCGCTCGCCCGTGCGCAGGTTCGGGTGCTGGTCATGGAAAATTGCAATGGCGGGACGACGACGATCGTCATTCCCGAACGCGACGACGGCCTGCCGAAAAAGCAAGGCGATTGCGCCAAGGCCTGCCATGCGATGACCGACCGCCGGACCAAGGGGCTTGCAGGCAAATCCGGTTCGCACTGCTGAGGCGCGGGCAGCGATGCAAGGGCGGTGACTGTCGGCCACCGCCCTGACAATCTGTCTCGTCAGGCAAGCGTGCCGCTGCGCGCGCCGGTGGAATTGTAGCCGCCTGCGCCGAACAGGATATCGCGCACATGCACCGGGGAGACGCCTGCGGAATCGGCATCGACCGAAACGAAGATGCCGCCTTGGGTCATGCGCTCTTCATAGAAGCGCGCTTCGTCCTCATCCACGCCATGGCTAGTAAGCACGCCTAGCAGACCGCCAGCTGCAGCCCCGACCACGGTTCCGGTCACTGCCGCGCCGCCGACCGCTGCCTCCGCAATCGCGCCAGCTGCAATGAAGGGCCCGACGCCGGGAATGGCGAGCGCGGCAATGCCGAACAGCGCACCAAGTCCTGCGCCTGCGGCCGCTGTGCCGAGCACATCGCGCGTTGTTTCTTCTCCGGCCCCATCGGTCGTAGTGGCCTTGCCATTGTCCGATCTGGCGACAATCGAGATCGCGCTATCCGGCACGCCCGCGGTGCGGAGCTGTTCGACCGCTTGTCCGGCTTGGCGCTCGTTGTCGAAAATGGCAGATACAAAACTGTTATGCATGGGGTTTCTCCTGTGTCACCCGGCCCGACAGGAAGCATACGAGGCGACGCACAGGACCGTTCCCCGCCTGGCACGGGTCGCGAGCGCACGAGAACTGTCTGGGTTCTCGCGCAAATTACATCCGATGCGGAGGTAATTTGCGCCGATCAGCGCTTTTCTGCGGGTTTGCGGCCATGTCCCGGCAAATTTTACAAATCCAATTTGACGGGCGCGCCGTTAACCCAATTCTGAAGATATTAACCATTTCGATTGGAGGTTTGCGTCAACCGGAGGATCAGGCAATGTGGGCCGCGACCAGGCGACAAAAATATTGATACACAATGATTTTTGGCCTGCTGTAGCAAGCCTGTCCCGGATCTGCAATCGTTGCCCGCACCGTTATCGCGATCCGTTTGTGTCAATCTTTCTTTACGCCACACCCCCCTGAAATAGGGGGTGATCGGTCCAGATCTGCTGCGGAAAAGGGCCGTTGTTAACCAATGCTTGAACTGTCCAGTCGTACGGGAGGCTACCCCCCAAAACAGGGGGGTCGAAGCTTAATGCAGCCGGCGTTCGCAATCGTTTGTGCGTGCTCCGGGTCGCCAATGAAAGGAGCGCGGACGATGGATCTGAAAAAGGCAACACTTATCGGGTCCGGCGTCATCTTCTCCACGGTCGCTGTCGCGGCGCTCTATGTCGGCACGACGTTGAGCACGATCAGCGTCGGCGGCCCGGTCGTTGCCGCAAACCAGCAGGCATCGGATCTGGTCGCCGATATCCTGCCGCCGCCCGTCTATATTCTGGAATCCTATCTGGAAGCGCGCCTGGCGATGGTCGAGCCGCGCGCGATGCGGCGCCATGCCGAGCGACTGGCAAAACTGCAGGGCGAATATGAGACCCGCCAGGCGCACTGGACCGCCTCGACCCTGCCCGATCCGCTCAAGGCGCAGCTGACCAGGGTCGATGCGCCCGCGCAACAGTTCTTTGCAGAGGTTGAAGGTCGCTTTCTCCCGAGCCTGAAGCGCGGCGACATGGCGGCGGCATCGGCGAGCATCGATGCCCTGGGCCGCGCCTATGCCGCACATCGGCGCGAGATCGACGAGCTGGTCGAGCAGACGTCCGCCTATCAGGCTGAAACGCGCGAAGCCGGCGCGGCTCAGGCCAGCTTTGCGTATTGGAGCATGGCGCTGGCGGGGCTCATCCTTGCTCTGGTGCTCGCAGCAGCCAATGGGCTGCTGTCGCGCTATGCGATCACCCCGCTCAAATCGGTCGCCGATACCATGCGGCGGATGGCCGGCGGCGATCTCGACGCGCGGGCCGAGGTCAAAAAGCCGGTCGACGAGATTGCCGACATGATCGCCGCGATCGAGGTTTTCCGCGCAGCCTCGCGGTCGCGGCTCGCCGCCGAGCAGAAACAGGCTTTCATCGTCCGCGAGTTGACCGGCGGGCTGGATGCGCTCGCTGCCAAGCAGCTGACCCGTCGCATCGACGCGCGTTTCCCCGACGAATATGAAGCGCTGCGCACCAGCTTCAACCAGACCATGGCAGAGCTGGCCGAGGTCCTGAGCCATAGCGTGGCATCGGCAGGCCATGTGCTGAACGGCGCGGCGGAGATCCGCTCCGCCTCGAACGATCTCGCCCAGCGCACCGAGCAGCAGGCCGCCAATCTGGAGGAAAGTGCGGCCGCGATGCGTGAGGTCACCGAGATGGTGCACCAGACCGCGCGCAACGCGACCGATGTCGGTCGCGACATTTCCGAAGCGCATGCGAGCGCCGCCGATGGCGGCAAGGTGGTCGCCCGCGCAGTAGCGGCGATGGACAGCATCCAGAAATCGGCGAGCCAGATCACCAGCATCATCGACGTGATCGACGGCATCGCCTTCCAGACCAACCTGCTCGCGCTCAACGCCGGGGTCGAGGCGGCGCGCGCGGGCGAGGCGGGCAAGGGCTTTGCCGTGGTCGCCAACGAGGTGCGCGCGCTCGCCCAGCGCTCCGCCGACGCAGCGCATGACATCAAGGACCTGATCACCACGTCGCACCAGTCGGTGGCCGACGGCGTGGCCCTGGTCGACGAGACCGGCGCGGTCCTGCTGCAGATCGGCGAGCGCGTGGCGAGGATCAACGCGCGCATTGCCGATATCGCGGACTCCGCACAGATGCAGGCGGTGCGGTTGCAGCAGGTCAATCTGGCGGTCGGCGACATGGACAAGATGACCCAGCAGAATGCCGCCATGGTCGAACAGTCCAACGCTGCCGCGCGCAGCCTGGCCGATGAAGCGAGCGAACTCGCGACGCTGGTCGAAGCCTTCGAAACCGGTCGGCCACAGGTTGCAGCGGTCAATACGCAAAGGCGCGCCGCTCCTCGCCTGCCGGTAATTTCAGGCAATCTTGCTCTCAAGTCCGATGATGGCGACTGGGCGGAATTCTGAAACGGCCGGAGACAGGCCGGAGGTAACGCTTTGATCCAGGATCAGTTCTATTCATTGTTACTCAAGCATAATTTGGCATTAACCATAAATTCAGCGCTTTGCGCGACCCTGCTGCTCATTCGCTATTCCAGACGGCCTTGTGCGAAGGCCGACACCCATCTCACGGGTCTCGATTGACGCGGGGACCGGGCGATCTGGCTGGCGCGAAAGGGCAGGACAGATGCAGATCGGCAAGGCCACGCTGGCAGGCACCGGCGTCATTTTCGCAACCCTGGCAGCGACCGCGCTATTCGTCGGCGCGGCGATGGCGACGATCAGCGTCGGCGGCCCGATCTCTAACGACAACCAGCAGGCGTCCGATCTCGTCGCCGATATCCTGCCGCCGCCCGTCTATATCCTCGAATCCTATCTCGAAGCGCGGCTCGCGATGGCCGAGCCTCAGCGGCTCGATCATCATGCGGCACGGCTGAAGAAGCTGCATGGCGAGTTCGACGCGCGTCAGAAGCACTGGGCCGCATCCACCCTGCCCGATGACCTGAAGGCCCAGGTGCACAAGGTCGATGCGCCTGCCCGCCGCTTCTATACCGAGCTTGAACAGTATTTCCTGCCCAGCCTGAAGCGCGGCGACGAGATCGCCGCCCGGCAGAGCATCGCGCGGCTCGCCGCCGCCTATGCCGATCACCGGCGCGAGATAGACCGGCTGGTCGAGCAGACCTCCGTCTATCAGGCCGCGACCCGGCAGACCGGCGACAGCTATGTCACCATGGCTTTTGTCGCGATGGCGGTGGCGGGGCTCGTCCTGCTGCTGGTGCTGGCCGCCGCCAATCTGCTGCTGCGGCGTCACCTGGTCGATCCGTTGAAGGCCGTGTCCCGGGTCATGTGGCGCATGGCCGAGGGCGATCTCAAGGCCGAAGCGGGGCTCGACAAGCCGATGGATGAAATCGCCGATATGATGCGCGCGATCGAGGTCTTCCGCAAATCCTCGCAGGCCTGTCTTGCCGCCGACGTCCAGGCGGGCGTGGTGCGCGAGCTGACCCTGGGTCTCGAGGCGCTCGCCAGTCGCAACCTCGCCTATCGTATCACCGCCGCCTTCCCGCCCGAGTTCGAACCGCTGCGGGTCAGCTTCAACAGCGCGACGGAGACGCTGTGCGCGGTGGTCACCCGCACCGCCGCTTCGGCGGGCAATGTGCTCAATGGCTCTGCCGAAATCCGCTCGGCCTCGGGTGATCTGGCGCAGCGTACCGAGCAGCAGGCGGCAAATATCGAAGAAAGCGCGGCGGCGATGCGCGAGGTCACCGGCATGGTGCAGCAAACCGCGAAGAACGCGTTCGAGGTCGGCCAGCAGGTCTCCGACGCGCATGGCAGCGCAACCGAGGGCGGCATCGTCGTCACCCGAGCAGTCGAGGCGATGGGGCATATCCAGAAATCCTCGAGCGAGATCACCAGCATCATCGACGTGATCGACGGCATTGCCTTCCAGACCAATCTGCTCGCGCTGAATGCCGGGGTCGAAGCCGCGCGTGCGGGCGAATCGGGCAAGGGCTTCGCCGTGGTCGCCAACGAGGTCCGCGCGCTTGCGCAGCGTTCCGCCGATGCCGCCAGCGACATCAAGGCGCTGATCGGGGCGTCGCACGCATCGGTGGCCGAAGGCGTGGCGCTGGTCGACGAGACCGGTACCGTGCTGATGCGGATCGGCGAACGTGTCGCCGCGATCAACGACCGCATCGCAGAGATCGCCGATTCCGCCCAGGCCCAGGCGCTGCGCCTGCAGCAGGTCAATCAGGCGGTCAGCGACATGGACAAGATGACGCAGCAGAATGCCGCGATGGTCGAGCAGTCCAACGCCGCCGCCCGCAGCCTGGCCGACGAGGCCAACGACCTTGCCCGTCTGGTCGAAGGCTTCGACACCGGCCAGCGCACAAGCCAGCCGCCCACGCGCCAGGCCCGCCCCAAGCATCGGCCCGCGCCGGTGGCCGGCAATCTGGCGCTGAAGGCCGATCCCGACGATGAGAGCTGGTCGAGCTTCTGAGCGAATTCCACGCACTGTGAAGGTCTTTCAGGGAACTTTGACCTCCATCAATGTTGCACCGCATGAAGCGGCATAATCTGCGGGCATGTGGACATATCACCCCGATCTGCTCAGCCGCCCCGTGCCGCGCTATACGAGCTATCCCACCGCGGCCGATTTCGGCGAGGATGTGGGGGCTCAGCATTATATGCGCGCGCTCGATGCGGTGGAATCGGGGGCCCCTCTCTCGCTCTATGTCCACATACCCTATTGCGAGCAGATCTGCTGGTATTGCGGCTGCAATACCGGCGCGGCGAACCGCAAGCATCGGCTGACCGATTATCTGACCGCCTTGCGCGCCGAGATCGCGATGGTCGCCAAAAGGCTCGGCGGGCGTGGACGCGTGCAGCATATCGCCTTTGGCGGGGGCAGCCCCAATGCCATCGCGCCGGTCGAGTTCGTACGCCTGCTCGACCGGATCATGACGGTGTTCGACTGCTCGCGCCCCGAGGTGTCGATCGAGATCGATCCGCGCAACTTCACCTCGGAATGGGCGCTGGTGCTCGCCTCGTCGCGGGTCAGCCGGGTAAGCATGGGGGTGCAGACCTTCGCGCCGCACATCCAGGCCGCGATCGGCCGCATCCAGCCGCTCGACCATATCGAGACCGCGATGACCAGCTTGCGCATGCGCGGCATCGATGCGATCAATTTCGATCTGATGTACGGCCTGCCCGGCCAGCATCTCGACGATCTCGACGCGACGCTGCAGCAGACCATCCGCCTTGCCCCCAGCCGCATCGCATTGTTCGGCTATGCGCACCTGCCCGACATGATCCCGCGGCAGAAGCGGATCGATGCACGCGATCTGCCCGATGACCGCGAGCGCTTCGAACAGGCCGCCTATGGCTATCTGACACTCACCCAGGCAGGCTATGTGCCGGTGGGATTCGACCATTTCGCGCTGCCGCATGATCCGCTCGCCATTGCCGCACGCGAGAACCGCGTGAACCGCAATTTCCAGGGCTTCACGCATGATGGTGCCTCGACGCTGCTGGGCTTCGGTGCCAGCGCGATCAGCATCTTTCCCGATCTGATCGTGCAGAACGAGAAGAATGCGGGCCCCTATCGCAAGCTGGTGGGCGAAGGCCGGCTGACGCCGACGCGCGGTGTCGCGCTCAATGCCGACGATATCCGCCGCGGCGATATCATCAATGCGCTGCTCTGCCGGGGCCGCGCGAGCCTGAACGACGAGTTCCTCCCTACTGCCCGCGCCGTGCTGACCGAGTTCGAACGGCGCGGGCTCCTTTTCTGGGAGGATCATGAGCTGGTGCTGGCCCAGGGTTCGGAACCTTATGCGCGGGTGATCGCCGCGCAGTTCGATGGCTTTCGCGGGCAAATTCATCCGCATGGCGGAGCCCAGCGCTTGCATTCCGCTGCGCCAGCCTGTTGAGCTTGGCCCCTTGAGACAGCAGGCCCGCGAATCAGCGGGGACCGGCGGCAAAGGGGGTCTGGCCATGACGGAATCGCAAGCGGCATCGAACTATGCGGGCGTGTTCGGCAACCGCATCGGCTTCGGCCAGCGCCCTGCCCTGCTGCTGATCGATTTCGTCCAGGCCTATTTCGATCCGGAATGTCCGCTCTATGCCGCCGTCGAGGATGCTCTGGCGAGCGCGATCCGGGTGCGCGATGCTGCACGTGCGGCGGACATCCCGATCATCTACACCAATGTCGTCTATCACCCCAGCATGGTCGATGGCGGCCGCTTCAAGCAGAAGACGCCGCTGCTCGCGGTGTTCAAGGCAGGATCACTGATGGGCGCCTGGCCGCAGGGGTTGGAGCCGAACGCCGACGAGCTCATCATTTCCAAGCAATATCCCAGCGCGTTTTTCGGCACGTCGCTCGCCGCGACGCTGACCGCGATGGGCGTCGACACGGTGCTGCTCACCGGGCTTTCCACCAGCGGCTGCGTGCGCGCGACCTGTGTCGATACCTCAAGCCACGGCTTCATCCCGATCGTCATCGCCGATGCCTGTGGCGACCGCCACCAGGCGCCGCACGAGGCGAACCTGTTCGACATGGACGCGAAATATGCCGATGTCGTGCGCGAGGCCGAGGCGCTCGACTATCTGGCAGGGTTGAAAGGCTGAACGAAGTTACGGCTGCCTGTCCCTTTCCGTCACCCCCGCGAAGGCGGGGGTCCCGCTTGTACGCAAGGTACAGAAAGAAGCGGGATTCCCGCTTTCGCGGGAATGACGGAGCAACAGGGCTGGATCAGATCGCGCCGGCGGCCTTCAGATTGTCGATCGTCTGCTGGTCCATGCCGAGCAATGTCCCATAGATCTCGTCATTATGCTCGCCGATGCTCTGCGGCGCGAGGCTGCGGATTCCGCTCGGCGTATCGGACAGCTTTGGGAAGCTGTTCTGCATCGCGAACTTGCCCCAGCGCGGGCTGTCGACCTCGACCAACGCCTCGCGCGCCTTGAAATGCTCGTCCTCGAGCATGTCCGCCGCACCGTAGATCCTGCCTGCGGGCACGCTGTACTCGATCATCAACGCCTCGACTTCGGCGACGGTCAGCGTCCTCGTCCAGGCCTCGATCAGATCATCGAGCTCCTTCTGGTTCTGCCCGCGCGCGACATGGCTGACATAGCGCGGATCGGTCGCAAGCTCCGGCCGCCCCATCGCCTGGCACAGCCGCGCGAACACCGCGTCCTGATTGGCGCCGATCAGATATTCGCCGTCGCTGCATTGGTAGACGTTGCTCGGCGCAATGCCTTCGAGGATCGATCCCGTGCGCTTGCGGACATGACCGCTGACCATGTACTCGGGCACCAGGCTTTCCATCACCTGCAGCACCGCCTCATAAAGCGCGCTGTCGACGACCTGGCCCTTGCCCGTTCGTTCGCGCGCATGCAGCGCGGCGAGCGCGCCCATGCAGCCATAAGTGGCCGCCAGGCTGTCGCCGATCGACACACCCATGCGGCTGGGCGGACGATCGGGATCGCCGACGATCGCGCGCCAGCCGCCCATCGCCTCGCCGATGCCGCCAAAGCCTGCGCGCGACGAATAAGGCCCGGTCTGACCATAGCCCGAGACGCGCACAATGATCAGGCGCGGGTTGATCGCGTGCAGCGCATCAGGGCCCAGACCCCATTTCTCGATCGTGCCGGGCTTGAAATTCTCGATCAGGATATCGGCATGCGCGGCGAGCTTGCGCACGACCTCCTGACCTTCGGCGACACGCAGATTGGCGGTCACCGACTTCTTGTTGCGCGAGACGACCTCCCACCACAATTTGTGCTCGCCATGGCCCCAGTTGCGCATGGGGTCGCCGCCGCCTTTTCCATCGATGGCCGGGGGTTCGACCTTGATCACTTCCGCGCCCATGTCGCCGAGCAACTGGCCGCAGAACGGGCCTGCGATCAACTGCCCCAGTTCGACGACACGAATGCCGGCCAATGCCCCCCGGTTTTCCTGGCTCATCTCATCCGTCCCTTATTCTGCAGCAATGGCGTAATTGGCCCAGCGCGGCTGGATCGGCGCGGGCAGCCCGGTTTCGGCCTCGCAATTGGCGCGCAAGGTCTCGATGCCAGGCCCGTAATCGAACAGCGGCAGATCGCCGCGACCGGCACGGATCTCCGCCCGCAGAGCCTCGGTTGCGGCCGGATCAACCACGCCTTCGCCATCGGCGACCACGCCATAGGCTTTGGCGCCGACAGGCGTGACCAGACCCTGGCGGATTTCCTTGCCTACCAGCTCGGGATCGCGCTCGAGCGGGTCGCCCCAGCCGCCGCCGCCCCAGGTGATGAAGTGCAGGACATCGCCCGCTTCGATGGCGACATCCTCCACCTTGTTGCCGACGATGGTTTGCGTGCCATCGGGCTTTTCGAGGATCTTGCGCGCGCGAGCGCCCGGCTTGCCGCCATTGACGCCCCAGGGCGGCACGAACCAGCGATCGTCATGAATGGCGATGACGCCCGGCTCGAGGAAACGATAGGTCATGACGATGCCGTTGCCGCCGCGATGCAGCCCCGCGCCGCCCGAGTCCGCGACGGTCTCATAGCGTTCGATGACCAGCGGGAAATAGCGCTCGAGAAACTCGTTGGGCACGTTGGTGAAGCCCGGCCAGAGCGAATGGCCGTCGGGCCCGTCGCCCATCGGACGGCCCGGAATGCCGCCAAAGCCGATCTGGAACAGCTGGAACCAGTCGCCCTTCTTGTCTGTCCCCGCATAGAACAGGTGCGGGCTGGACGAGAAGCCGGCGGCGTTGAGGAATTCGGGCGTCTTCTGCCCCAGCAGCCCGCCCAGGATGTCGAAGATGCGGCCCAGCGCATGGGTGCGGCCCGAAAGCGCGGCGGGATAGCGCGGCTTCAGCAGCGATCCTTCCGGAATGCGCACCTCGATCAGATCGTAGAACCCGTCGTTGAACAGGATCTGGGGATCGAAGACCATGATCATGTAAATGCCGAAGAACATCTTGAACATGTTCTCGTTGAGCAGGAAATTGATCGAGGCCTGGCTCTGCGGGTCGGTGCCGTCGAAATCGAGAATGACGGTATCGCCCTCGCGCCACATCGTGCATTTCAGCTTGTACGGGCCATAACCCATGCCGTCGTCGCAGATATAATCCTCGAAGCTGACCGGCTCCTCGCTGATCGCCTGGGTAAGCAGCGTCTTCATCGCGCGGTGGTTGCGCGCGAGCAGCTCCTGCGTGGCTGAGACATAGGTGTCGATGCCGAACCGCTCGCTCATCTCGATCACGCGGCGCGCGGCGACGCGGCATGATGCGATCAGTGCGTTCAAGTCCGCCGCGCACCAGGCGGGCGTTCGGCTCTGGTGCAGCACCAGCTTGACCAGATCCTCGTTATAGACGCCCTTCTTCCAGATCTTGACCGGCGGAATGCGCACGCCCTCCTGGAAAATGTTGGTCGCATCGATCGGCATAGACCCTGGCACCTTGCCGCCAATGTCGCTCTGGTGACCGAACATCGCCGTATAGGCGAGCAGGCGGCCATCCTTGAACACCGGCAGCAGCACCAGCCAGTCGTTGCAATGGCTGATCGCGCCGCCGACCGAATAGGGGTCGGACAGGAAGATCATGTCGCCGTCCTCGAGCGTGCCGTCATAGCCCTCGAGAAAGCCGCCGATAAAGCTGCCGAACTGGCCGACGATCATCCGCCCTTCATGGTCGGCGATCAGCGGAAAGGCATCGCCCTGCTCGCGGATACCCGGCGACATGGCGGTGCGCACCAGGGTTGCGTCCATCTCGATGCGCGCATTGCGCAGGGCGTTTTCGATGATGTCGAGCGTGACCGGATCGATCGCCTTTTTCTCGAACGGGGCGGTGTTGGTCTGGATGATGGTTGCGGGCATTAGAGCATCTCCAAATGCCCCTCTCCCCTTGCGGGAGAGGGTTGCGAAGTCTTGGCGACGAAGGAGCTTAGACGGAGCTGGGTCAGGGGGCGGCGACCGCGATGCTGCGCCATGCCCTCTCTAAGACTTGCTAGGCGGCAAGCTGCCAAGCCAAGTCTTTTCTCTCCCGTGAAGGGAGAGAAGTTTTCCGCGTTCCCCTTCATTTCAGCGTGATCAGGATGTTGCCGACACTGTCCACGGTGCCGGTGCAGTCCGCCTCGATCAGCGTGGTGGAATCCATTTCGATGACGATGGCGGGTCCGGAGATCACATCCCCGGCGAGCAGTTTCGATCGGTCGTAGATGATCGCCGGGACCATGCTACCGTCCATCCACAGCTCATGATCGCGCAGCTTGGCTGCCGATGGATCGCCATTACCCTCAGGCAGCTTGGCGGCAGGCAGGTCGAGCGCCTGGCCCATCGCCACGGCGCGCAGGTTCACGATCTCGTGCTCGCTGTCCATGTTGAAGGTGAACAGCCGATGGTGCTCCTCGTCGAAGCGCCCGGTCAGCCATTCGATGCCGTGGGTGTGCAGGTCATCGCGGGTGACCGACATCGGCACCTCGAAGGCTTGCCCCGCATAGCGGACATCGACCTCGAAGGTGATGGTCACATCGTCCTTCGCGACGCCTTCGGCGACCAGCTCGTCGCCGATCTGCGCCGCCATCTCGTCCAGAATGCCGCCCAGTTCCTCGAGCGTCGTCTGCGAAGCCAGGCGCGAGAAGCTGCGCGCGGTTTCGGTGCGCATCCGCGTCGTCGCATCGCCGAGCGCGCACAGCACGCCGGGGCTCACCGGCGAGATCGCAGGCCAGCTGCCCATCAGCCGCGCGACCGCGTTGACGTGCAGCGGGCCTGCCCCGCCAAAGCCCATCAGCGCAAAATCGCGCGGGTCATAGCCCTGCTGCACCGAGATCATGCGCAGCGCGCCGAACATGTTCTCGTTGACGATATCGATGATACCGCGTGCGGCGGCATAGAGGTCGATGCCGAGCGCATCGGCGATGGTCTGCACCGCCTTTTTCGCGCCTTCGCGGTCGAGCTTGAACGTGCCGCCGAGCAGCGCTTCGGGCAGATAGCCGAGCACGACATTGGCGTCGGTCACGGTGGGCAGTTCGCCGCCCTTGCCATAGGCGACCGGCCCCGGCACCGCGCCCGCCGATTGCGGGCCGACACGCAGCGCGCCGGTCAGTTCGGGCACATAGGCGATCGATCCACCGCCCGCCCCCACGGTCTTGACGTCGAGCGCCGAAGCACGGACCGAAAGGTGCCCGACCTCGGTCGTACGCACGCGGCGCGCCTCCAGATTCTCGATCAGCGCGACGTCGGTCGAGGTGCCGCCGACATCCAATGTCAGGATATTGTGGATACCGGCGTTTTTGCCGACCCAGATCGCACCGGTGACGCCACCCGCAGGCCCCGACATCAGCAGCGAGACGGGATGCTCTTCGGATTTTTCCGAAGACATGAGACCCCCGTCCGAGCGGAGCAGCGCCAGCTTGCCTGCCATGCCCGCATCGCGCAGCCGGCTGCGCAGGTTGCGGACATAGCGGCCCACGACCGGGCGCACCGCAGCGTTGGCGACGGTGGTCAGCGTGCGCTCGTACTCCTGCATCTCGGGCAGCACGACATGGCTCAGCGAAATCGGCACATCGGGCAGGATTTCGGCGGCGAGCTCTGCCACGCGCTTCTCGTGCGCGCCGTTCAGATACGCGTTCATCAGGCTGACCGTCAGCGCCTCGATCCCCTGGCCTTTCAGCTTCTCGAGCGCAGCGCGAATATCGGCATCATCGGTCGGGCGGATTTCCGACCCTTGCGCCGACATGCGGCCCTTGATCTCGACCGTGTCTTCCAATGCTGCGAGCGGGGTCGGCTTGGGCCAGACGATCCAGCCGGCGAGCCCGCCGGGGACGAAACTGCGCGCAATCTGCATCACCTGGCGATAGCCTTCGGTCACGATCAGGCCGACGCGCGCGCCCTTGCCCTCCAGCACCGCATTGGTCGCGACCGTCGTGCCGTGCAGGAAGATCTCGACATCCGCCGGCGTGATCCCGGCTTTGGCGCAGATCGCCTGCACGCCGATCAGAATGCCTTCGGAACTGTCATGCGGGGTCGAAGGGGTCTTGTGCCGCCAGAAGGCGCCAGATTGTTCGTCGAACAGCAGCAGATCGGTAAACGTGCCGCCGACATCGACACCCAGCCTGTAACTCATGCATTCACCCCTTCAATTGCCGGGCTTGGCGCCGACATGATTGATGTTTGGTTCCGCCTCAGGCTGCCGCGCGGGCAACCAGGGAAGGCAGCTCGCGACCGAGAATCCCGGCCATCCAGCGATTGGCCGCGATGGCGGCGTCCAGATTCATGCCGTGGTCGATCCCCGATTTCTCTGCGAGATAGATCAGCTCTTCGGTGGCGATATTGCCGGTAGCCCTGGGCGCAAACGGGCAGCCGCCCAGCCCGCCCAGGCTCGCATCGAGCACGGAAACCCCGGCCTGGATCGCCGCCCAGGCATTGGCGATGCCGGTGCCGCGCGTGTTGTGGAAATGCGCGCGCAGCGGAATGTCTGCTGGCACGAACTCGCTGAGCCGCCCGTACAGGTCGGTCACCTGCGCGGGCACCCCGACGCCGATCGTGTCGGCGAGCGCGATCTCGGACGGCCCCGCTTCCAGCACCGCCTTTGCGATGTCGACGATCCGCTGCGCGGGCACATCGCCCTCGAACGGGCAGCCGAACGCGGCCGAGATGGTCACCTGCGCGATCAGGCCGTTTTCCTTGGCAAAGCGGATCATCTCGCTCGCCTCGGCAATGCCTTCCGCCACCGTCTGGCCCTGGTTCTTCTGCCCGAACGTATCGGTGGCAACGATCACGCAGCCGATCTCGTCGACCCCGCGCCTGCCGCCTTCCCTGGTCGCCAGCGCGCGCAGCACGCCGCGCTTGTTGAGCGTCAGGCCGATGTAGGACACGTCCGCGCGGTCAGGCAGCCCGGCGATCACGGCTTCCGCATCGGCCATTTGCGGCACGCGCTGCGGGTGGACGAAGCTTGCCACCTCGAGCCGCCGCGCGCCTGCATCGATCATGCGGCCGATCATCTCCAGCTTGTCGGCAGTGGAGACGATATCGGGCTCGTTCTGCAGGCCGTCACGCGGGCCGACTTCGACAATCTGGATGCTGCTCATGGCGATGTTTGTATACATTTGTGGAGAGCCCGTCCAGCCGCTCGGAAAACTGACTCAGTCATTGGCCTGGCGCTGCTCCTTGTGGCGCTTGGCGGTGCTGCTGAAGACGTGGAAGGCGCGGCGGATATGGCTGGTCATCACTGCGCGGGCCCAGTGCGAATCGCGTGCGGTGAACGCGGCGATCAATTCGCGATGCTCACGCGCCGATTGCAGCAGCTCTTCGGTCTTGTACTGCGCGGCCGTGCGGCGGACCACCGGCTGTTCGACCAGCATCGGCAGCATGGCGGACAGGCGGGGAGAACGGGCGGCCTCCAGAATGATCTCGTGAAACCGCCGGTTTTGCGCCAGAAATGCGGTGACATCGGGCGGACTGCAACGCACCGCCGCGTCGAGAAGGTCGGAAATCCGGCCCAGTTCCTCGACCTGGCGGCCCGAGATGTTGCGCGCGGCGCGGCTGGCGGCATGGCCTTCGAGCATGCCGCGCAGCACGAACATCTCGTCGATATCGTCGGCCGACCAGTCCGCGACGAACAGCCGTTTCGAATCGCTGCGCACGATCAGCAGCTCGTTCTCGAGCCGCCGCACCGCCTCGCGCACCGGGGTACGCGACACGCCAGAAATGCGCGCGAGCTGTTCCTCGGTCAGCTGCTGGCCCGGTTCCGCGCGGCCCGAGAGCACGAACTGACGGATCTTGTCATAGGCGATATCCGATGCCCGCGGCGATGCTGCCTTTTCCATTGCCTGCCATCCCGTCCCGGGGTCACGCACCGCTCCGGCGTCCCATGCCCGGTGCGCGCCCAATTGCGCCGATCTTGCGCCAATCCAATTTCGGCCTTGACGATAGACATTTGTATACAATACCGTCAAGCCATGGATCGCGGTCGGACCAACCGATGCAGACGATCCCGAAAGGTGGGGTAGCGTATGGCTGATGATCGCCGCATCAAGGTGATAGTACCCATTCCCATGGACGAGGCCGGTGTCGCCGCCCGTGCCGCGCAGCTGCCTTCCGATTTCGTCCGCCCCGGCTTTACGCCCGAATTCGTCGCCGTCCCTTGGGGTGCGGCGTTGGGTGACAGCTATCACGACATGCTGCTGATGGACTGGACGGTGTTCCAGACCGGCATCACTGCCGAGGACGAGGGCTATGCCGGAGTGCTGATCGACACGGTCAGCGATTCGGGGCTGCGCGCGCTGCGCTCGCGCCTGTCGATCCCGGTGATCGGCCCCGGTGAAGCCGCGTTCGCCGCCGCGATGATGCTGGGCAAGAAGTTCACCGTGCTCACCATGTGGCCCGAATGGTTCCCGCTCTACCAGAAGACGCTGACCGAATATGGCTTCTGGGACCGCGTCGCCTCGCTGCGGTCGATCGACACCCGGCCCGATGTCACCGAGCTGCTCGCGGGCAAGGAAGAGGTGATCTTCGACAAGCTCAAGGCCGAAGCCACGCGCGCGATGGAAGAGGACGGCGCGGACGTGATCGTATTGGGCTCGACCACCATGCACCAGTCGGCGGCGTTCCTGGCGGCAAACCTGCCGATCCCGGTGATCAATCCCGGCCAGATTGCCTGAAAATTCCTCGAAGGGCTGATCGAGTGCGGCCTCACCCACAGCAAGAAGGCATTTCCGACCCCGGAAGTGCCCAAGGATGCAGATATCAGAAAGGGTTGGTTCTGATGACAGACTGGTCACCTGGCGGCGCAGGACAGGCTCCGCTGCCCTATCCGTTCTATGTCGACATCGTCACCAAGCGCTATTTCGATGGCGTCGACAACAAGAACATGGACGAGGTGCTGAACTGCTTCGCCCCCGATGCGCGACTGACCGAAGTCACGTCGAACACCGTGCATGACGGTCGCGAGGCGATCCGGGCGATGTTCGTCAAGCTGTTCGCCGATTTCGAGCAGATCTGGCACGGCAATTTCGTGCATGTCGCCGATCCGCAATCGAACGCGGTCTGCTCGCAGTTCACCGTGCTGATCACGCCCAATGGCGGCGAGCAGCTGCGCTACGAGAACTGCAACCGCTTCTACCTCAAGGACCGGCTGTTCCAGGAGGTGTTCGTGTACATGAGCGGCGACAATCTGCTGAAAGAAGGGGATCTCTGATGCAATATGCCCCGACCATGCGCCGCGACGAACTGATCGCGTTCGCAACGCAGAGCTATTTCGCCAGCGTCGACCGCAAGGACATGGCGGCCACGCTCGCCTGCTTCCATGACGAGGCGCTGTTCACCGTCCAGACCAGCTTCACCACCCATGCCGGCAAGGCCGCAATCGAGCGGATGTTCACCGATTTCTTCGGTGCCTGGGAGAAGATCGTTCACCGCGATTTCACCTGCACGGTCGACGAAACCAACGGCCGGATCGCGGCAAGCTTCATTGCCGAACTGACCGCCGCCGATGGCAGCGTCACCACCTTGCACAACACCAATTTCTGGCGCCTGCGCGACGGCAGGTTCCAGGAAGTATACGTCTATATGAGCGGGGCCAATGTGCTGGTCTGAAGACCGGCCGAAACAACACCCGCCAAGCAAAATATAGGGTTCGGGGGAACCCACATATATCAGGGAGTTCACAGCATGCGCTTACCCAGTCTGTTTGCCGCAGCATCGGCCACCGTCCTCGCCAGCGCGCTGGCAACACCCGCTTTCGCGCAGGATTCGGCCCAGGCGGAACCGGCGGACGATGTGATCATCGTTACCGCGCGCCGCCAGAACGAAAGTCTGGCCGAGGTGCCGGCATCGGTGACGGTGCTCACCGCCGATGCCATCCAGAAGACCGGGGTCGAAACCGCCGACCAGTTCGTGCAGCTGACGCCCGGCGTCACCATCGTCACCGGCACGGCCGAGGCGGGCGACACGCAGATCAACATCCGCGGCATCAACGGCGCGCGCGACGCCGAAAGCTCGGTCGCTCTGGTCGTCGACGGTATTCTCAAGACCAATACCGCCCAGCTCAACCAGAACCAGGGCACCATTCGCCAGATCGAAATCCTCAAAGGTCCGCAGGGCGCGCTTTATGGCCGCAACGCCGCCGCAGGTGCGATCGTCATCCAGACGATGAAGCCGAGCGACCGGCTGGAGGCAGGCATCGAGGTCAGCGCCGCCGAACAGCAGACCTATAGAGGCAATGCCTTCATCTCGGTCCCGCTCGGCGAAAATGCCGGTTTCGTCCTGTCGGGCAGCTATCTCAAGACCGATGGCTTCTATCGCAACATCTTCCTGGGCAATTCCAAGACCATCGACGACCAGGAGGTATGGTCGGTGGATGGGCGCTTCGTCGCGCAGCTCGGCGACCGGACCGAGATCGACGCCAAGGCACGCTATTCGGACCTGACCGGCGCGTCGATCGCGTTCAACGCGGCCTTCCACCTGCCCAATTTCGCGGCGGCAAACCCCGCCTTTTTCGAGGATGTGAACCGCCACCCGTTCAACTTCTACAGCAATATCCGCCCGACCAACGACCAGACATCGTTCGATGCTTCGATCAAGCTCGAGCATGAATTCGACTTTGCCAAGCTGACCCTGTGGGGCCTGTACAGCGATGTCGACCAGTCGCTGACCGCTGACGGCACCTCGGCGGACTTTGCCCGCTTCACCTTCCCCGGCGCGACGCCCGCATCGGTCGCAGCATCGAACGCCTGCTTCCGCAGCACCGCGCAGCTCACCGGCTTCCCGGTCAACCAGCCCGGTTTCATCGGCGCGACGCCGGTGCCGTTCATCTTCGCGCCGGCCACCGGATCGACCTTCGGCCCGTACAGCCCGACGACCTGCGACGGCACACAGTACCAGATCCGCCAGCAGGAAGATTTCAGCGGCGAAATCCGCCTGTCCTCGAACGGCGACGGTCCGTTCAACTGGCAGCTGGGCGCCTATTATCTCAACATCAGCCGCGATGTCGGCGTCAGCCTGGGCGCGGATCTTGGCCAGGGCATCATCCGCCGACTCTACAACGCGCCGGGCACGACCAACCCCACGACCCAGCTCTATTTCGACAGCTTCAGCACCGATGTGTACGCCGCCTTCGGTTCGGCCGAATATAACTGGAACGACCGGATCAACCTGGGCCTCGCGCTGCGCTACGACATCGAGGATCGCAGCGTCTCCAACAATGTACCGCTGGTGCTCGATCCGTTTACCGGAGGGCCGATCAATCCCGGCCAGACCGCAGGCGCCATCCCCGACAAGTCGGAAAGCTACAAGCAGCTTCAGCCCAAGCTGACCTTCCGCTGGTCGGTGGCCGACAATTTCAACGTCTATGCCAACTGGGGGATTGGCTTCAAGGCGGGCGGCTTCAATAATTCAGGCTCCGCCGCGATCGTCCGCCAGTCGTTCAACCAGTTCATCGGATCGCAGGTCACGATCAACGACGATTATCGCAAGGAACGGTCCAGCGCGTTCGAGGGCGGCTTCAAGGGATCGATGTTCGACGGCAAGGTGACGTTCGATCTCGCGGGCTATTATACCGATGTCCGCGACATGCAGTTCTTCGAATTCTTCGTCGGCGGGTTCGGTCTGCTCCGCGTGGTGTCGAACATCGACAAGGTCGAGCTGTATGGCGCGGAACTCAACCTCAATGCCGAGGTGACGCCGGGCTGGACGATCTTCGGTGCGTTCAACGTCACCGAAAGCGAGATCAAGCAGAACCGCTCGCGTCCGCAGACGGTAGGCAACAAGTCGCCCTCGACCGCCGACTATACGATCAACCTGGGCACCCAGATCGTAGCCCCCATTGCCAAGAGCTTCGATCTGGTCGCCCGCGCCGATTATCGCATCACCGGCCCGACCTGGTTCCACACGCTGCAGAACAACACCGTGCCGACGATCTTCAGCGGCCTGCTGCCCGGATCGGCGCTGGCGCTGCCCGCCTTTGTCGGCGACGCCAATTATGCGGTCACCCGGCGCGAAGCCTTCGGCGTGCTCGACGTGCGCGCGGGTCTCGAGGGCGAGCAGTGGCGCGTGACTCTGTTCGCGGACAATGTGCTCAACCGGCGTTATCTGAACGAGGTGATCACCGCAGCCGAGTTCGGCGGTTCGTTCATCTCGCCGGGCGGCCTGCGCCGCATCGGCGTGGAAGTCGGCTACAAGTTCTGATGCCTGCTGCTGGCACCACCCGCGCCCGCGCGCGGGTGGTGATCAGGCCTTGAGATAGATCCAGCCGGCCCAGAGCCAGCCGATGATCAGCAGCGTGCCGCCGATTGGCGTCACCGCCCCCAGCCAGCGTGGCGCGCCCAGCGCCATGGCATAGAGCGTCACCGCAAAGATCGCCCCGCCGATCAGCAGCGTCCAGGCCGCACCGGGCGCGCGGCCCATGATCGCGAGCGCCGCGACGGCATGTACCATCTGATACAGGCCGCCGGTGCGCAGCCATTCGGCCTGCTGCTCGCCCGCCGCCGCATGCGCGCCGAATGCCCCTGCCGCCACCGCGAGCGCGGCAGAAACGGCCGCCAGAACCCCTATCATCATCGCGTCGCTCCCCTTGTCATTGCCCCAGCAGAGCCGCCATGCGCTCGGCCGCCGGTTGCCAGGCAAGCCCGCTCTGCGTGAGCCAGCCATCGTCATAATAGCTGGTATGATAGCGATCGCCTCCGTCGCACAGCAGCGTCACCACGCTGCCTTGGGTGCCCGATGCCGCCATTTCCTCGATCAGCGCGGCGCAGGCGATCAGGTTGGTGCCGGTCGATCCGCCGACGCGACGCCCGAGGCGATCGGACAGCGCGCGCATCGCGCCGATGCTGTCGCCATCGTCGACCGCGATCATCCGGTCGATCACCCCGGGGATGAAGCTCGGCTCAACCCGGGGGCGGCCGATACCCTCGATCCGGCTCGCGCAGCCTTCGGGGAGCGATGTGGCGCTGCGATCATGAAAATGCCGGTGGAACACCGAATGTTCGGGGTCTGCGACGCACAGCCGCGTCGCATAACGCTGATAGCGCAGATACCGCCCGATAGTGGCCGATGTGCCGCCGGTGCCCGCGCCGCACACGATCCATTCGGGCTCGGGATATTCCTCTTCGGCCATCTGCGCGAAGATGCTCTCGGCGATATTGTTGTTGCCGCGCCAGTCGGTCGCCCGTTCGGCATAGGTGAACTGGTCGAGATAATGACCGCCGGTTTCCGCCGCGAGCCGGTGCGCGACATCGTACACGGTGCGCGGATCGTCGACCTTGTGAATCTCGCCGCCCTGGAAGCGGATGGCATCGAGCTTGGCGGGCGCGGTGGTCGCGGGCACCACCGCGATGAAGCGCAGCCCCAGCATCCGCGCGAAATAGGCCTCGCTCACCGCGGTCGAACCCGACGAGGCCTCGATCACGCAGGTCTCCGGCCCGATCCATTCGTTGCACAGGGCATAGAGGAACAGCGATCGCGCCAGCCGGTGCTTGAGGCTGCCGGTCGGGTGAGAGCTTTCGTCCTTCAGATACAGCGTGATGCCTGGGAAACGTGGCAGTTCGAGCCGGATCAGGTGCGTGTCGGCGGAACGGTTATAGTCCGCCTCGATCCGCCGGATCGCATCATTGAGCCAGCCGCGCGGGCACAGCTCGCTCATCCTTCGGCGTCCACCAGCCCATGGCGCACCAGCATCGCGCGCGGATCGGGGTCGCGGCCCCGGAACGCACGGAAGCTTTCCGCCGCAGGCCGGATTGCGCCGCGCGCCAATACCTCGGCGCGGAAACGGTCGCCGGTCGCACGGTCGAGCAGCCCGGCCTCGACGAACGCCATGAAGCCGTCGGCGGCGAGCAGTTCGGCCCAGAGATAGCTGTAATAGCCCGAGGCATAGCCGCCCGCGAAGATATGCGAAAAGGCATGCGGGAAGCGGTGCCATGCGGGCGGACGGATCACCGCCACCTCATCGCGCACCGCCTCGATCACCTCGACGGGATCGCTGCCCATCGTGCCAAGGTGCAGCAGCATGTCGAACAGCGCGAACTCGATCTGGCGGATCAGGAACAGCCCGGCCTGAAAATGCCGCGCGCGCAGCAACCGGTCGAAAAGGTCGTCGGGAAGCGCCTCGCCGGTCTTGTAATGGCCCGACATCGCGGTGAGCACCTGCCGGTCCCAGGCGAAATCCTCCATCAGCTGGCTGGGCAGCTCGACCGCATCCCATTCGAACCCGCTGGTGCCCGCGATGCTCGGGCGGTTGACCTCGGTCAGCAGCAGGTGGAGGCAGTGGCCGGTCTCGTGCAGCAGCGTGCCGACATCCGAATGGCTGAGCAGCGACGGCGCATCGGGTCCGGCGGGCGAGAAATTGCACACCATATAGGCGACCGGCAGCTGGACGTGATCGCCATCGTTGCGGCGCGGGCGCGCCTCGCCCATCCACGCGCCGCCGCGCTTGCCGGGCCGGGCGAACAGGTCGAGATACAGGCCCGCAATCGCCTTGCCGCTCTCGTCGACGACATCGTAGAAGCGCGCATCCTGATGGTAGAGCGAGGCGTCGGCGCGCTGTTGCAAGCGGATGCCGAACAGCCGCTCGAGCAGCATCTGCCAGCCCTGCATCACCTTTTCGACCGGGAAATAGCCGCGAATTTCGGCCTCGTCGACCGCATAGAGCGCCTGGCGCAACCGGTTCGAGGCAAAGCCGACATCCCAGGGCTGGAGATCGGCGATGCCCAGCTTCCCGGCGGCAAAGGCCTTCAATTCATCGAGATCGCGCTGCGCCGCCGGCTTGGCGCGGCTGGCAAGATCGCGCAGGAAGGCAAGCACTGCGCCGCCGTCCGACGCCATCTTGGTGGCGAGCGACCATTCGACCGGATCGGCAAAGCCGAGCAGCCCCGCCGCCTCGCGCCGCAGCTCGAGGATGCGGGCGATGCGCTCGGAATTGTCGAACTGACCGGCATGCGGCCCCTGATCCGAAGCACGGGTGCCATAGGCCTTGTACACCCGCGCGCGCAGATCGCGATTCTCGGCAAAGGTCAGGATCGCGTTGACCGATGGCGCCTGCAGCGTCACGCGCCAGCCAGTCTGGCCCTTCGCCTCGGCAGCGGCGGCAAACATCGCCTTGTCGGTCTCCGACACGCCCGCAAGCTCCGCCTCGTCGGTGATCAGCTCTTCCCAGGCATCGGTCGCATCAAGCACCGCGCTGCCGAATGCGTTGGAGAGCGTCGCAAGTTCCACCGATACCGCCTTAAACCGCTCGCGCGCCGCCTCGTCGAGCGCCACGCCCGACAGGCGGAAATCGCGCAGTGCGTGCTCGACAGCGACCCGGTCTGCGTCAGGCAGCGCAGCGAATTCAGGCGTCGCCGCAAGCGCCTCGAACACCTCGTAGAGCTCGCGATTCTGGCCGACCATGATGCTGTTGGTAACCAGCCGCTGCTCGCCCTCCTGATAGGCGGTGCGCAGCTCGGGGCTGTCGGCTACCGAATGCAGGTGCGACACCGCCGCCCAGATCGCGCCCAGTTCCGCCTCTGCCCGCTCGAGCGGCAGCCAGGCGTCGGCGAACGTGACAGGCTTGTCGCGCACCAGCGCCTCGATCGTCGCGGCATGACGGGCGAGCGCCTCATCGAGCGCGGGCGCGATATGATCGGCAGTGATTTCGGCAAAGCGCGGCAGCGCGCGCGTATCGAGCAGGGGATTGGTCGTATCGGTCATCACTGCCCTTTAGCGGAATTTGGCGCAGGGTCAGGCAAAAATGTGCGGGCGCTCAGCTCCGGCCCTGCAGATCGCGCAGCATGGCCGCAGCCTCGGCACGCTCGGGAAACGCCCCCAGCGACAGCGAGGCGCGCAGCGCGCCCATCGCGCGGCCAGGCTTGCCTGCAGCGGCATAAGCCTGGGCCAGATGATAGCGCAGCCAGGGGTTGCGCGGTTGCAGGGCTTGCGCCTTTTCGAGCATCTCCACTGCCAGCATCGGCGTCTCCGCCGCCTCGGTCAGCGCCATGCCGCGCACATGCGCGACCAGCGGGCTTGCGGGCTGGACGCGATAGGCGAGCCGCGAATCATGCGCCGCGCGTGCAGGATCGCCCGCGCGCAGACGGGCAAGCGCGAGATCGGTGAGCAGCATCGGCTGGCTGCTGCCAAGTTGGGCATGCAGCGCCGACAGCATCGCTACCGCGCCGGCCCATTCGCCGCGATCGATATAGGCGTTGGCAAGCAACCGCAGCCCGCCGGTATTGGCCGGGCTCATGTCGACGAAGCTTTCGAGCAGCGCATCGGAGTCGCGCGCACGACCGAGCTCGCGCAGCACCAGCGACAGGCGCCGCACCACCGGCTCCGCCAGACGAATACGCGCCGCGCGCTCGTAATAGGGCAAGGCCCCACTGGCATTGCCCGAGGCGTACAGCACATCGCCCAGCAGCATCTGCGCGTCGGGCACGCCGGGATTGCCATCGGCGAGCGGGCGGGCAAATTCCTCCGCCTGCGCAAAATCCCCGCGCGCTACCAGCATGCGGACATAGGGCACCACCGCGCGCGCATCGCGCGGCGCGGCGCGGGCGGCATCGGCAAGCAGCCAGGGTTCGTCGTCCTGATCGAGCCGCAGCAGCGGTGCGGGATCGGGCGCCGTTGCACGCGCGAGATATTCGAGCGCCGCGTCGCGCTCGCCTATCGCTTCGAGCGAGCGCCCGACGAGCGTCAGCAAATAGGCGCTCGCCCCCGCGCGATTGGCGACCGGGCGGAAGCGTTCGAGCAGCGCCTCGTGCTCGCCCTCGGCATAGAGCGCGCGCGCGAGCAGTTCGGCAGCGCGGCGGTTGAGGGGCTGCGCATCGGCAAGCTTTTCGAACCGGTCGATCGCCTGGCGATAGTTGCCGAGCTGGAACTCGACCACGCCTTCGACCTGCATCGCCGCCGGCACGCCTTCCAGCGCGCCTCCGGTCTTCTGCATCAAGGTGCGCGCCAAATCGTAGCGCCCCGCCCGCGCCGCGAGCACGGCTTGCAGGAAATAGCCGCGCGGGTTGTTCGGCTCGAGCGCGACGATCTGCCGCGCCGCCTTCAGCATCGCGCGCATCCGGCCCATATCGCCCAGCGTCGCGGCATATTCGCCGAGCACGGCGGTATCATTGGGGTCGATCGCCAGCGCGCGCTCGAACCATGGCAAGGCGGCAGCGAGCCCGGTCTGGCTGCGCGTCAGTTCACCACGCAGCTGCAAGGCGCGGACATTGCCGGCGTCGAGCGCAACCGCATGGTCGGCTGCTTCCAGCCCGCCCGCCTGATCGCCCGATGCGGTGCGGAAGCGGGCAATGTCGGTCCAGAGCAGGCTGTCATCGGGGGTGAACTGCAGCGCCCGATCAAACGCAGCGCGCGCCTCGTCATACTGACCGAGCGCCAGATGCGCCCGCCCCTGGGTCCGCGCGGCATAGCCCATGTCCGCCTTGGCCACCGGTCCCTCGCCCAGCCAGCGCAGCGCATCGCCGGCCCGGCCCTGGAGCACCATCGCCTCGGCCATCGGCGCGCGCACCAACGCGCGATCGGCTCCGAATTCCAGCGCGCGCTGGAGCTCGCCCTCCGCCCCGTCGGCGTCGAACAGCGCCAGAAACACCCGCGCCTGCGCGAGCCGCGCCTCTTTCATCTTCGGCGCGGCCTTGATCGCGTTCATCAGCTCGATCCGTGCCGCGCGATTGTCGCCGCGCGCACGATAGTCGGCGGCGCGCGCCATCGCCTCGCGCGCCGTACCCATGTCTTCGGCGCGCAATGCCGCGCCGGTTGCTCCCAGCAGCAAGGCCCCGGCGGCGAGCGCCAGCCACAGCCTGTTGCCGGGACGCAGATCAGCTCTGGATGTCATATTGCCGGAGCAGATCATACAACGTCGGGCGGCTGATGCCGAGCAGCTTGGCCGCGCCCGAGATATTGCCCTCGGTCCGCGCGAGCGCATGGCGGATCGCCTTGCGGTCGGCCAGTTCGCGCACCGCCTTGAGGTTGAGGAACTCCGCTGTCTGCGGTTCGGCGCGCTCGAGGTCGAGATCCTCGGCGGTGACCAGCCGGCTTTCGGCCATGATCACCGCGCGCTTCACCCGGTTTTCCAGCTCGCGCACATTGCCGGGCCAGTGCCAGGCATCGAGCATCTTCAGCGCATCGGGGGCAAAGCCCTTCACGGCCGGGTTCATCTCTGCGGCGAACCGGGCGAGGAAATGCTTGGCGAGCAGCACCGCATCGCCCGGCCGCTCGGCGAGCGAGGGGATGTGCACCACGATCTCGGCAAGGCGATAGAACAGGTCCTCACGGAACCGCTCCTCGGCGATCATCTTCTCGAGATTCTGGTGGGTCGCGCAGACCACGCGGGTATCAACCGGGATCGGGCTGCGACCACCGACCCGCTCGATCACGCGCTCCTGCAGGAAGCGCAGCAGCTTGACCTGCAAGGGCAGCGGAATGTCGCCGACCTCGTCGAGGAAAAGGGTGCCGCCGGCGGCCTGTTCGATCTTGCCGATCGTGGTCTTGATGGCGCCGGTGAACGCGCCCTTTTCATGCCCGAACAGCTCGGATTCGAGCAGGTTTTCGGGGATCGCCGCGCAGTTGATCGCGATGAAGGCGCCGCCGCGGCGGTTGCTCTTCTCATGCAGGCCGCGCGCGAACAGCTCCTTGCCGGTCCCGCTCGCGCCGAGCAGCATGACCGAGACATTGGTATTGGCGACACGCTCGATCGTGCGCGCGGCTTTCACCATCTGCGCATCGCCGGTGATCATGCCGCCGAGCACCGTATGGTCCTCACCCGATTTCTGGCTGAGCCGCGCATTTTCGCGCTCGATCTGCTGCACGTTGAGCGCGCGGCGGACGATCAGCGCCAGATCGTCGATCTCGACCGGCTTGCGGTAGAAATCATAGGCGCCTTGCGCGATCGCATCGCGCGCGCTCTGCCGCTCGCCATGGCCCGAGGCGATGATCACCTTGGTATCGGGCTTCAGCCGAAGGATCTCCGCCAATGTCGCAAAACCCTCGCTGACGCCATCGGGATCGGGCGGCAGGCCGAGATCGAGCGTCACGACATCAGGCTCCTCATAGCGCAGCAGGTCGATCGCGCTCGCCCGGTCGCCCGCGCACAGCACCTCGAAATCGTCGAACGCCCATTTGAGCTGACGCTGCAGCCCGGCATCGTCCTCCACCACCAGCAGGCGCGGCAGCCGGTTGGCGCCCTTGCCACCACCGTTCATCGCGGGATTGGGGGAAAGGTCGGTCATCGGTCAGGCTACCTTTTCAGCAATGGGCACGGGCTGCGCCGCCGGATCGTCGGAATCGATCCGAGTGGCGAGCGGAAGATGGATGGAAAAGCGGCTGCCCTCGCCCTCGCGGCTCTCGACCTCGATGCGCCCGTGCATCGCCTCGACCAGCAGCCGCGCCTCATAGGCGCCGATGCCGAAGCCGTCGGTCTTGCTCGAGATGAAGGGCTTGAACAGCTTGGAACGGACGAATTCGGCGGACATGCCCGCGCCATGGTCGACAATCTCGATCACGCCGTTGAGGCCATCGCGCGCCATGCTGACATAGACCGGCGTATCTCTGGGGCTGGCATCGATCGCGTTCTGGATCAGATGGCCGAGCACCTGTTCGAGCTGCGCCGGATCGGCCATCAGCATCAGCCGCTGCGCGGCGCTTGCGATCACCGGATGCCCAGCCTGCTTGGCCGCGATCACTGCGCGCACCACGCGCTCGGCATCGATCGCGCGGACGCCCTCTCCCGCCGAGCGCGCATAGCCGGTCAGCCTGCGGATCAGGGTGTTCATCTTGCCGACCGAATTCTGCAGCGTTGCGATCATGTCCTTGCGGAATTCGGGATTGTCGGCGTGCCGCTCGGCATTGCGCGCGACCAGGCTCAACTGGCTGACCAGATTCTTGATGTCGTGCATGACAAAGGCCATGCGGCGGTTGAACTCGTCGAACTGGTCGGCCTCGCGCAGCGCCTCTTGGCTGCGCGCCTCGGCGAGATAGCTGGCGAGCTGCCGTCCGACGAGGCGCAGCAGATCGAGATCCTCCCAGTCCAGGCGCCGTTCGACCAGCGGACGCGAGAGCACGACCAGGCCTGCGAGCCGGTCGAAATGGACCAGAGGCACGATCGCCCAGGCATTGGGCTCGTCGAGCACCCAGGGGGGAATCGCGCGCCGATCGGTGTCGCGGTCGCGGCCCGAGCGCAGCGCGTCGAGCTCGACGATCCGCCCGGTCGTCTGGAAATAGCCGATCGTTGCTGCCGTGCAGGCCTGGGCGGGGACATCGGCGGTCGGCCAGTTGAACCGCGCCTGCAGCTGCATGCGGCCATTGTCGCCGGGCGCGAGCAGCAGGCCCGCCGGGCTGTCGCTGATATCGGCGGCGGCCTTGATCACGCGTTCGTGGAACGGCGCGGTGCCATCGCCCGGCCGCCCAATCGTCTCGGTAAAGCGGATCCATTCGGCGCGATAATCATAGCGGTGCTGGAAGAAATGCTTGGTCGCCTTGACCTTGAACCAGGCGCGGAACCGGTCCGATGGCAGCAGGATCAGCGCCGCGAGCGACATGCCGAGCACCAGCAGCATCTGTGCGCCCGACGCCACCGTCCCGCCGACCGCGCGCAGCAGCTGCGCCACCGCGATCATCGTGACGAGATAGCCCAGGATCGCGAACAGCGAGAGCGAGCGATAGGCGATCTTGCGCGACAGGGTCAGCTTCCATCCGCCGGGCCGGCTGGCGGCAAGCGCGAAGAAGGGCACCGCAAAGATCATCAGCACGCCGCGCAGCGCCAGCATGTCGGCGCTCGGACGGTCGTTCAGATACCCCATGGTGTAGAGGTTGAGATCGTACAGCCACATCGCGGCCAGCGCGGTCAGCGGCACGCGCAGGCTGGTGCGCGTCTCCGCATCGGCGACGCTGTACAGATTGTTCGCCAGCACCAGCGCGCCGACGACGAAGATCATCCTGAGCAGCATCGCGCTGCCCTGCGCCAGGCTTTCCAGCCCCTGATGGGCAGCAAGCAGGGTAAGTCCGTTCTCCACCACGGGCTGCGCCGCGAGCACCAGCGTCAGCACCAGATAGACCGCCGTCACCGTGCCCGGCTGGGCTCGCGCCGAGCGCACCATCTGGAACAGGAAGGCCAGCCAAGCGAGATTTCGCAGCGATTCGGCGAGACCCGCAATCGGGTGGACGGGGCCGAGCACCGCGACAGCGAACGCCCAGAGACTGGTCGAGAGCAGAGCCAGCAGCAGCGCGGCATCGCCCAGCGACGGGCGCGCATCGCGCAGCCTTGCCCAGCGCTGCACCAGCCAGGCGGCCACCAGCAGGGTCAGCGCCGCCGCGCCGCTATGGGCCCAGAGGCCTATATCGGCCCAGTTGGCCATGGGATCAGCGCGCGCCATCCGGCCACAGCACGACGCGCAGCGTCTGCAGAATGATCAGCAGGTCGAGAAAGGGCGTGTAGTTCTTGGCGTAATAGAGGTCGTATTCCAGCTTGTGCCGGGCATCCTCGACCGACGCGCCATAGGGATAGTTGATCTGCGCCCAACCGGTAATGCCCGGCTTCACCATGTGCCGCTCGTTGTAATAGCGCATCTTGGTTTCCAGATCGGCGACGAATTCGGGCCGCTCGGGCCGGGGGCCGACAAAGCTCATGTCGCCCTTGAGCACGCTCCAGGCCTGGGGCAGCTCGTCGATCCGCACCTTGCGGATGAAACGGCCGAGGCGCGTGACGCGCGGGTCGTTCTTCTGCGCCCATTGCGCACCATCGACCTCGGCATCGGTGCGCATCGACCGCAGCTTGACGATCTCGAACGGCTGTCCGTAAAGCCCCACTCGCTCTTGCTTGAAAAAGGCCGGACCCTTGCTGTCGAGCTTTACCAGCAGCGCGAAGAGCAGGATGATCGGCGCCGTCAGCACCAGCAGGATCGAACTGACGACCAGATCGAACATGCGCTTGGCGATGGTCGAAATGCGCCTGCCTGCGGAAAATCCGTCGGAAAAGATCAGCCAGCTGGGATTGACGGTGTCGAGATCGACCCGCCCGGTCTCGCGTTCCAGAAAGGTCGAAAGATCGTTGACGTGAACGCCGGTGGTCTTGATGCGCAGCAGGTCGTTGAGCGGCAGCGCGTTTCGCCGCTCTTCCAGCGCAAGCACCACCTCGGTCACGTTGAGGTTCTCGACATGCTTGGCGAGATTCTTGATCGCGTCGCGGTTGATCGCCTCTTCGACCACCAGCGGGCCGTCGTTCATGGCGACGAAGCCGACAAGCACGAACCCGGCATCGGGACGTTCGGACAGGTCCTGCACCCGTTGCGCGCGCTTGCCGGCGCCCAGCACCATCAGCCGGCGCTTGAACGCGGTGGTGCCCAGCAATCCGCCGAGAATGATGCGGTTGCCGATCAGGAAAACGATCGACAGACCCATCGCGTACAGGCTGTTCGAGCGCCACAAGGTGGTGCCCGGCAGGATGAAATAGGTGACCGACAGCAATATGACGCCCAGCGAGATCGCGACGAGCAGCCGTGCGGCAGCAAAACGCAGCGATTGCAGGGAGTCGGGCCCGTACACCCCGACCGCGATCATCGCCATGTGCACGAGCAGCGCGAAGGTGGCTATCGGCAGCGGCCGCTGGGTGAGCGGTTCGACCGCCATGCCGATCTCGTGCGCACGCCAGACCCAGCCGATTTCGGCAGCAAGGCCCAGCAGCGCGAGATCGAAAAAGCCGAGCAGCAGCACCGCATGCGGCACATAATGTTTGAACAGCCTGAACATGCTGCCCGTTATAGCCGGGCAATGGTCAAGTGTCGGTTAATTTTACAGCCACATTGGCGCTGAGCCCCAGAAATTCGGGCACATTGTCAAAGCTTTTTACGCCCTCGCGATGGTCGGAGGGTGCTTACTCGCCGATCTTCTGCGCAGCATCCTGTGCGGCGTCGCCCACCTTCTGCGCCGCGTTACCGACCTCATTCGCGGCACCAGCGACGGCGTCGGTGCGGACCTCGCCCTGCTGCAGGAACTGCCAGGCAAAGAAGCCGCCGACGACCAGGATCAGCAGCAGGATCGCCATCATCAGCCCGCTGCCGCCTCCCGAGCGGCGTTCGACGACAGTAGTGTGGGTCTGCACCGGCTCGACCGGGCGATCGGTCACGGTGGTCGTGGTGTATTCCGTCATGGCATTTCCCCTAAGCGGTTGTTCTGGGGCGTGTACGGCCATGCGCGCCAGGGGTTCCAGAAACCGGCAGTGCCTAGTCGGTGACGAAATCGAACGGCGTGACACCGCGTTCGCGATCGTCGAATTTCAGCCGGATGCCGAGCGGCGGCTTGGATCGCTGCGGGCAGTCGCCGCGCTTGCACATCGCGCAGCCCGGGCCAATGCGCGTTGCGCCTGCCGCGCTCAGGTCCATGCCGCGCGCATAGCAGAGCGTGGCGGCCTGATCGACCGGCACGCCAAGGCCGATCGCGAATTCCGCCGTCGTGCCGCCGGCGCCATAGCCCGCGCCCTGCACGCTGCGCGCGAGTGTGAGCCAGCGGCTCGCATCCTCCAGCTCGACCAGCTGGACCTGGACCTGGCTGGGGCGCGAAAACGCCTGGTGCAGGTGCCACAGAGGACAGGTCACCTCGGTATCGGCGAGCGGCGCCCGCGCGGCTCCGCCGAAGCGCTTCGACACCTGACCAGCGCGATCGACGCGGATCATGAAGAAGCCGAGGCCCCGCTGGCCCACCCGCTGCAAGGTCGTGAGCCGGTGCGCGACATGCTCGAACCCGGCCCCGAAGCGTCGCTGGAGCAGCAGCATGTCATAGCCCGATTGCTCGCAAGCGCGCAGGAAGCGGCCATAGGGCATCATCACCGCAGCGGCGAAATAGCTGAAGATATGTCGCTGGTAGAGCCGCTCGGCGGTGCGGTCGCCGAACTGCGCACCGGCGACCAGCGCGTTGATGTCCGACCGGAATTCGAGCTGACCGAGCAGATAGGCCGCCTGGAAGGTGCGCGAGGCCATGTCGAGCATCTCGGATAGCTGCAACTGGCGCGCATGCAGATCGAGCCGGCGCAGCTTTTCAGGCATCACGCTTTCGGGCAGGATGCGGATCGAGAGCTGGTGCTTGGTGCGTAACCTTTCGGCAATGGCGGAATAGAGATCGCCGCTCTGCAGCCGCAGCGCATCGGCCAGCTCCTCGGCGGCATGGTCGAGATCGGCAAAATGGTTGCGCCAGCGCTCGATCTCGCCGCGCACGCGTGCCACCGGATCATCGACGGCGGCCCCCGGCGCTGCGCTTCCCGCGCCGCCCTGCACCCGGTCGTACAGCCGCGCAAAGGCCGCCGCGGTGCCGGGCGATGCCGCCAGCCAGTCCTCGATCTCGCCCGGCTCGACGCCGAGATCGGCAAAGATCGGATCGGCCATGCGCCGCCGCATCGGCCCCAGCCCGCCGCCCGGTTCATCCCCGGTCAGATCGCGCGGATCGACATCGAAACGCTCGGCCAGGGTCAGCATCAGGCGTGCGCTGACCGGCCGCAGGTTGCGCTCGAGCAGGTTGAGATAGCTCGGCGAAATATCGAGCCGCTCGGCCATGGCGGCCTGGGTGAGACCGGCATTGCGGCGGAGGCGACGCAGCGCGGGTCCGGCGTGAAGCGAAGGTTCGACCATGGCCCAGTTTGTAACAATCATGACAAACTGACAAGGTTTTCATGGGTAATGGTGGCGTTATCCGCCGATTTTTTGTCAATTTCTGCTGCCAAAGGCCATTTCTGCCTCTAGCGATGAGGCGACACGGCTGGGACGAGCTAGCAGGAGAGGATCTGGGTGAGCGGGGCAATCCCGCCACCCTGCCTTTCTGCCGAGCCATAAGAGTTTGCACGAGCTTTCCTGGGGAGGAAAGACATGCCGCCGGAAACTACGGTTTTCGGCGGCATTTTCGTGACCTGGCCGTTTATTTTACAATTCGGCACCGAATGTTAACCGCTCGCTGTCAGGGTGCGCAGCGATGGCGGCAAAATGAGGGTAATGCGCAGTGCTCAAACAAGTCATGCTGGGATCGGGCGGCATCATGCTGGCCGCAGCGATCTTTGCATCGTCGTACAATACCGGTCCGGTACCCGCCGGAGCCCCGATCGCGGCCCCGGTCGCCGCGACGCCGGTCGTCGCGCCTGCCCCGTCGCAGCCTTATGTGGCGCCTTCAGCGCCTCCGCCGCCGGCCGAGGATACCGGAGACACGCAATTCGGGGCACCGATGATCTCGACCAAGCCGGTCGCCGAAGCCGTGGCCGAGCCGCTGCCGATCTTCACCGATCCCGACAGCGCGGTCGCCAATGGCGGGCGTCAGTATAACGCGCGCCCGGGCCACAGCTATCCCATCCCGAAATAACCGGCTGGCGCCTCAGAGGCAGGCGCGAGTCAGATAGCTGCGCGTATCCGCATTGATCAGCGCGGCATGGCCGTAATTCGGGTGGGTGATCTGCACCATCGCGACATTGCCCGCATCGTGCCAGGCCGCGATCGCGGCATCGTCAAGCGGGAAGTGCAGGAAGTGCACCGCGCTCGCCTTGCCCGAGGCGCTGGTGCGCTCGACATCCTGTTCGGGCACGGCGGCGATTCGGATGGCGCCGATGGTTAGGAAGATATGCTCTTCCACGCCGCCGATCGTGCGCAGGAACGCGTCGCGCCGCTCGGGATTCTCGATCTCGAACATCAGCGTCGCGGTCAGCTCGCGGCCATTGGGCACCATCGGGTTATAGGCCGCCAGTTCGTCGGCCAGTTGCTCCTCGCCGCCCTTCTCGATGCGAAGCATCTCCTGGATCTGCAGCCACATGCTGTCCCAGCTTTCGAAGGTGATCATCGCATGCGGGCCGATCGCCAGGCGCGAGAATTTCTTGGCCAGGATGCTTTCCTGGCGCTTGTCCTTGCGGATCAGCTCGTAATCGGCGAGGTCCATGATGTCCTCGCGGGTGATGGAACGGCGGTCCCTGGGCATCGTCTTTTCCATATCCGTTAGAGTCCGTAAGCCTTGGCCATCAGTTCGACGGGATGGCCGATCCGTTCGGGCAGTTTCGCCGCCCCGCCCTGCTCCATCACCTGCTTGAGGTGCGATCCGGCGAGCGGGCATTCGCTGACCATGTAATCGGGCGCGGTCTTTTCGAGCGAGCGCACCGTCGGGCGCGCGAGCTTCACCGCCGTGTCGAAATTGTCCTTGTATATGCCCCATTTGCCGCCATGGCCGGAGCAGCGCTCGGTCAGCACGGGCTTCGCCTCGGGGATCAGCTTGAGCATCTCCATCGCCTTGGGGCCCATGTTCTGCGCGCGCGAATGGCAGGCGAAGTGCACGCCAATACTGGCGTCCATCGCCTCGACCGGAGTGAGCCCGGCCTGTTTCGACAGCTTGACGATATATTCGCTGATATCGTGCGTCGCAGCGGAGAGCTTCTTGATGTCCTCGTTGTCCGGTTCGATCAGCGGCCATTCGAACTTCATCATCAGCGCGCAGCTCGCGGTGATCGCGACCACATCATAGCCCTGGTCGATCAGCGGCGCGAAATGCGCGGCGACGCGCGCGGCAGCACTGGCGACGGCGGGAATGTCGCCATTTTCCAGCTTGGGCATCGCGCAGCATTCGGGATGCTCGATCCGCACCTCGACGCCGTTGTGCGCCAGCACCTTGACCGCCGCTTCGCCCGGCGTCTGGTCGTTGAACTGGTCGTAGCAGCTGGCATAGAGCGCAACGCGGCGACCAAAGCCGGGTGCATCCGGATTGGGCGCGGGCACCAGCGCAGCGGCGCGGTTGGTCAGCGGGATGTCGGCGAACTTGGGCAGGTGCGCGCGCTTGTCGATGCCCAGCACCTGCTGCATGATTCCGCGCGTCGTCTCGCGCTTGCCGTCTGTCGCCCAATTGGCGACGTCGGACAGCACGCTGCCGAGCTTGCCGTTGCGATCGGTCTCGGCGAGCAGCGTATCAGCCTTGGACGTCATGCCCTTGCGATGTTCGACCGCGCGGTAACGCAGCATCAGATGCGGAAAATCGAGGTTGAACTCGTGCGGCGGCACATAGGGGCACTTCACCATGAAGCACATGTCGCACAGCGTGCAGGCGTCCACGACCTGCTTGATTTGCCCGGCGGACAGGTCCTCGACCTCCTCGTTCGGGCTTTCGTCGATCATGTCGAACAGCTTGGGGAAGCTGTCGCACAGGTTGAAGCAGCGGCGGCAGCCGTGGCAGATGTCGAACACGCGGCGCAGCTCGGCATCGAGCGCGGCCTCGTCATACCAGGATTCCTCGCGCCAGGGCAGCACATGCCGCGTCGGCGCATCGAGGCTGCCTTCCTTGTATTCGGTTGCCATCGCGGATCCCCTGTTAGGCTAGAATGACGTGATTGCTCTCCCCCGCGAGCGGAGGTTTGGACTGGACAGAAAAATGGCCTGCGCTTCGTGCCGAAGCACGAAGACGCAGGCCGAGTTGTCGTTCAACTGAAACTCAGGCTTCGGCCAGCAGCGCGTCGAGCGTCTTCTGGAACTTGCCGGCATGGCTCTTTTCCGCCTTGGCCAGCGTTTCGAACCAGTCTGCAATCTCGTCGAAACCTTCGTCGCGGGCGGTCTTGGCCATGCCCGGATACATGTCGGTATATTCGTGGGTTTCACCCGCAATCGCCGACTTCAGATTGTCGGCGGTGGTGCCGATCGGCTCGCCGGTGGCGGGATCGCCGCAGGCTTCGAGGAATTCGAGATGGCCATGCGCATGGCCGGTTTCGCCTTCCGCGGTCGAGCGGAACACGGCGGCAACGTCGTTATGGCCTTCGATATCGGCCTTCTGGGCGAAATACAGATAGCGGCGGTTGGCCTGGCTTTCGCCGGCAAACGCATCCTTGAGGCACTGTTCAGTCTTCGATCCCTTGAGTTCCATGGTCATCCCTCTTCGTGTGATTCAAAACCCTGATGGACCAAGGGTTAAGGCCATGCCCGGCGACGCGCCATGTGATTTTCTTGAACAGAATAATCGATAAAATCGATCAGGTTGATTGATAATGTTTCTCAATTACCGGCAATCATCGCCATTTTGGGGGAAAACTTCCGCAATCCCCGTGACGAACGCAAAAACTGCCGTTAAACCGCCGCCACCGAAATCCAATCAGAAGGGACGTTTCCTCATGAACAATGCTGAACTTGCAGAGAAAATTGCCGCCGACCACGGCGTGACCAAGGCGGATGCGCGCAAGCTGGTCGATGGCGTTTTCGCTGCAATCGCTGATGCTGCTGCGGCCGGCGAAGAAATCTCGATCAACGGCTTCGGCAAGTTCAAGGTCAAGGCGACCCCGGAGCGCGAAGGTCGCAACCCGGGCACCGGCGCCACCATCACCATCAAGGCCTCCAAGAAGCTCGGCTTCACCCCCGCAAAGGCGGTGAAGGACAAGCTGAACGGCTGATCCGTTCCGGCCTGAGCCGAACGACAAAGGCCTCGCCCCTCGGGCGGGGCCTTTTCCTTTGCGCCCCGTTTTGCCCCCAGCATTTGGCCGCGCGAGCGTTGCAACCGCTTTGGCAACGCGATAGGGCCTTGAGCCGTGGGCGCATCGATCGACATAGGTCTGGATGAGACAGGGCGGCCTGTCGGCATCGATATCGAGGAATTGCTGGCGACCAGGCTTCTGGTCCAGGGCAATTCCGGATCGGGCAAGTCGCATCTGCTGCGCCGCCTGCTCGAGGAAAGCGCCGGGCTCGTCCAGCAGGTGATCATCGACCCCGAAGGCGATTTCGCGACATTGTCCGACGCCTTTTCGCATCTGGTCATCGATGCGGGCGACTATAACGAGCGCGAGATCGCGCGCATCGCCGCGCGCATCCGCGAGCACCGCGCCTCGGTGATCCTCAATCTCGAATCGTTGGAGCTAGAGGCGCAGATGACCTGTGCCGCGACCTTCCTCAACGCCATGTTCGATGCGCCGCGCGAGCATTGGTATCCGGCGCTCGTGGTGGTCGACGAAGCGCAGATGTTCGCGCCTTCGGTCGCCGGCGACGTGCCCGATCCGGTGCGCCGCGCCAGCCTGTCGGCGATGACCAACCTGATGTGCCGTGGCCGCAAGCGCGGGCTTGCCGGCGCGATCGCGACGCAGCGCCTCGCCAAGCTCGCCAAGAATGTCGCTGCCGAGGCGAGCAACTTCCTGATGGGGCGCACCTTTCTCGACATCGATATGGCGCGCGCCGCCGACCTGCTCGGCATGGAGCGCCGCCAGGCCGAGCGCATCCGCGATCTGGAGCGTGGCTGCTTTCTGGGCCTGGGCCCGGCCATCTCGCGCCGCCCGGTGACCACGCGCATCGGCGCCACCCGCACCACCAGCCGCACCGGCACGCACAGGCTGTTGCCGATGCCCGAAGCGCAGGGCGAGGATCTGCGCGACATGCTGCTCGCCGCCGGAGCGAACGATGCGCCGGTACCGATGCCGCCGCCCCGCCCCATGCCGGTGGCGGCCGACGAGCTGATCGGCAGCATCGCCCCTGCCCCTCTGCCGATGCCGGAGCAGTCGGCAATGTTCGCCGCGCGCAAGGAGGCGGAGGACGCGGCGGATGCGATCGATGCCGAAGCGGTGGTGGTCGCGGTGCTCACCGACATGCTCGCCGATGGCAACATGGCGAACCAGACCGAGGCACTGCTTTACCAGGATTTCTCGGTGCGCTGCCGGATGCAGCGGCTGATCCGCCCGCCGCTCGACATGGAAGGCTTCCGCCAGCGGCTGGCGCTGGCGCGCGGCGGCATCCTGGACCCGGCGGACCCGGCTTGCGCCCCGCTGCTCGAGGCCGCGACCCGGCTGCCGCAGGAAATGTACGCGCCCTTTCTGCTGATCGCGCGTGCCGCCATGGACGGACAACCCTGCCCCGACGATGGCGCTCTGGGCCGCGCCTATGGCACCAGCTCGCCGGGGCGCATCCGGCGGCTGATCGAATATATGGAAAAGCAGGGCGTCATCGTCGTCCGCGCCGATTTCGGCGGGCGACGATCGATCGGCATTCCCGACCTGGGGCTCAGCACCGGGGCGGAATAGGGACCCCTGCTCTGGTCACCCTCACCCTTCCCACTCCGCTGCGCGTCGCGGGCCCCTTCCCTCTCCCATCGGGAGAGGGAGGGAGGCGCGAAGCGCCGGAAGGGTGAGGGCGACACCAGTCGGAAAAATCAGAACTCCGTCGCCTCGAAGCGCACCGGCTCGCCGATCGCGCTGTCGGCCAGCGTATCTTCCCACATCACCCGGTGCCCGCGAATGATCGTGCCGATCGGCTTGCCGGTCAGCTCCATGCCGGTGAACGGGCTCCAGCCGCAGCGCGACTGCAGCCAGTCCTCGGTCACGGTCCAGCGCTTCTTGAGATCCACCACCGTGAAATCGGCATCGTAACCGGCGGCGATCCGCCCCTTGCCGACCAACCCGAAGATTCGCTGCGCGCCCGCAGAGGTCAGATCGATCAGCCGCTGCATCGACAGCCGCCCATGGTGCATGTGATCGAGCAGCAGCGGCAGCAGCGTCTGCACGCCGGGCATGCCGCTCGGCGTATCGGGATAGGTCTTGGACTTTTCCTCGATGGTATGCGGCGCATGGTCCGATCCGACAACGTCAGGCACGCCCTGGGCCAGCCAGTGCCACAGTCCGTCCCGATGCGCGCCGCTGCGGATCGGCGGGTTCATCTGCGCATAGGTACCGAGCCGCGGATAGGCCTCCTCACCCGCCAATGTCAGGTGCTGCGGCGTCACCTCGCAGGTCGCGATATCCTTGTGCTGCGCGATCAGCTCGAGCTCTGCCGGCGTCGTGATGTGCAGGATGTGGATGCGACGCTTCGCCTCGCGCGCGAGGCGGAGGATGCGCCGCGTCGCCAGGATCGCACTTTCGTCGTCGCGCCAGACCGGGTGTGACGAGGGATCGCCGGTAACGCGCAGATCGGCGCGCTCGTTCATGCGGAACTCGTCCTCGGCATGGATGGCGACGCGGCGCTTGCCGCTCGCCAGCACGCGCGCGAGCGCACCATCGTCGGCCACCAGCAGGTCGCCGGTCGAAGCGCCCATGAAGATCTTGACCCCCGCCGTGCCGGGAATGCGCTCCAGCTCCTTGAGCGATTCGGCGTTCGACGAGGTCGCGCCGACATAAAAGGCATGATCGCACCACATGCGGTGGTGCGCGCGCGCAAGCTTGTCGGCGACGCGATCGGCGGTATCGGTATTGGGCTTGGTGTTGGGCATTTCGAACACCGCCGTCACCCCGCCCATCACGGCGGCGCGGCTGCCCGATTCCAGGTCTTCCTTGTGCTCGAGCCCCGGCTCGCGGAAATGCACCTGGCTGTCGATCACGCCGGGCAGCACGTGCAGGCCCGTACAGTCGATCACTTCCCCGGCATCGCCGGAAATCGCACCGATGGCGGCGATCTTGCCGCCGATGACGCCGATATCGGCAGAGACCGGCCCGCCGGGCAGATAGACGGTGCCGTTCTTCACGATCATGTCATAGCTGGCTGTCATCGTATCTCTCCGCTTGAAACTGGCTGAGCGATACGCATGTTGAGCGCCATGTCCACCCCCAGCCTGCTCGCCCGCCGCGCCCTCGTCCGCCTGTCGCCCACCGACCCGGAAGAGGATGTGCGCGGCTTCCTGCAGGGGCTGGTGACGCAGGACACGAAGGCGATAGCGCCCGGAAAGCCGCAATATTCCGCACTGTTGACCGCGCAGGGCAAGGCGATGTTCGATTTCCTGCTCTGGGACGACGGCAGGGATGTGCTGATCGACTGTGAGGCGGAACACGCGGATGCGCTCGCCAAACGGCTGACAATCTATCGCCTGCGCCGCAAGATTTCTATCGCTCGTGATGCGACGCTGACGGTGCACTGGTCGCCCGAGCCCGTGCAAGGTGCCGCCCCCGATCCCCGCCTGGCTGCGCTCGGCTGGCGCTGGCTGGCCCCGGCGGGCGATGGCCTGAGTGCCGATGACGCATGGAAGGCACACCGGCTGACGCTGGGTGTGCCCGAAGGCGCAGATGAGCTCGGCGACATCCTCTGGCTCGAAACAAATGCGGTCGAATTGAACGGCGTCAGCTTCACCAAAGGTTGTTATGTCGGACAGGAAAATACCGCACGGATGAACTGGCGGCAGAAGGTCAACCGCCGCATCGTGGTGCTGCCGATCGCCGAGGCCGACGCGAAACGCCAGAAAATCGGCTATCCCGAACTCGGCTGGAGTGTCGAGCACCGCCGCGTCGAGGATCTGGAGCCTGCACGACTGCCCAGCTGGTTGCAAACCGCGCAAGCCTGAATGCAACATTTGATAAAGTACAAAATTTATTATATAACTGTTCTATCTCCCCAACTCAGCAAGGCTGAATCCGATGTCGCGCCCGCTCAACGACCATGAAGCCATCCGCACCCAGCTGATGGACGCAGCCGAGGACATGGTCCGCACGCGCGGCGCGATCAACCTCTCGCTGACCGAGGTCGCTGCCGCCTGCGGCATGTCGCAATCGAGCTTCTACCGTTATTTCGCCTCGAAAGAGGCGTTCTTCGAGGCCATCGCCGGGCGCTGGTTCGAGGAATTGAACCAGATCATGGAAGACGTGGTCGCCTCCGACCTGCCCCCGCGCGAAAAGCTGTTCGAATTCTTCGCCCGCCGCGTCGCGGTCAAGCGCGCCCGCTTCGAAGCCGACCCCAACCTGTTCCGCGCCAATATGGACCTGGGCGAGGAACATTGGGAAGTGATCCGCGGCTATGTCGACCTCGCCGACCATTATATGGCGGTGATCCTGGGCGAGGCGATGGCCGAGGGCTATTTCCCCGGCTATGATCTCGACCATGTCGTGTCGCTGACCAATCTGGTGATGCAGCCGTTCTGCAACCCGTTCGTGATGATGGACATGATCCGCACCGCGACGCCGGACAATCTGCGCATCGTGGTCAACACGCTGTTCGACGGGCTGAGCGCTGCTCAGGCCATCCAGGATGCCGAGAACGTGACGCCGCTGCGCGCGATTTCCTGACCGATCGCGTTGGCGCACCGGAGGCCTTGCCAATAGCTCTTGCTTCTGGCAATGGGGCGCTCCGCACGACACCGGCCTGCTGGTGATTCCAAGCGCGGGCGCGTAGCTCAGTGGTAGAGCACACCCTTCACACGGGTGGGGTCGCAGGTTCAATCCCTGCCGCGCCCACCATCTTTTCCCGGGGTCGAGAAAAGATGGCTTTCGCAGCCCCGATGGGCTTCGCGCAGGACCTGCTGCTTACTTGACCTTTGCAGCTGTCGCTTCGATCTCGATCAGGAATTGCGGGCCGGCGAGCGCGGCCACCTGGACCGTGGAACGGGCGACCAGATTGGGGTTGGCAGCCGTGCCGAAGAACTCGCGATAGCCCGCGTTGAAGCCGGCGAAATCCATCTTGCCGCCGAGCTTGGGGTCGCCGACGACGAACACGGTCAGCTTGACCACGTCGGACATCGCATAGCCCTGCTTGGCGAGCGCTGCCTCGATCTTCTTGAAAGTGCTGATAGTCTGCGTTTTCGTATCGCCATAGGCCTCGATTCCTTCGGTTTTCGCGGGATCGATCGGGCTGGCGAGCTGGCCGCTGAGCATCAGGATTTCCGCGCCCGGCGGGATGGTGACGCCGCCCAGGATGATCGCTGGCGGCGGATTGGTGTGGCGCACGATGCCTTGCGCCAGGGCGGGAGCGCTGCACAGGCTGGCAGCGATCGAGGTCAGCAGGACTTTGCGGATCAAGAAGATTTCCTTTCACGTGACAGGAGAAACGACCCCGGCAAAAGCTGCTCGGCCGGGGCCGGGAACGAACGTCAGAAGCTCACGGTGCCCCGGACATACCAGAAGCCACCCGCCCAGCCGAGCGGCGATGTATCGGGATAGAAGGACCCATTGGCCGCGCCGCCGGTCTGCGGATAGATGTTGCGGGTCTCGCGCTCGGGAACATTGTCGAAGATGTTCTGTCCGCCCACCGCAATGCGGTATTTCTCGGCAAAGGTGATCCCGACCTCGAGATCGGCCCAGATTTCGGCATCGAAGGTCTTGGGCCAGGGATTGGGATAGAGCGAGGCGAAGGCGGGGTCGAAGCCGGTCGCCGGCGCGAAGAAGGTGGTGATGGAGCTCGCATAGTTCACCCGCGCGGTCACGTCGAACATGCCGCTGGTGAACGTCTCCGACAGCACCGCCCGCCAGCGTGGCAGGGATTCCTCGATATTGCCCTCGCGCACGCGGTCGATCAGCGGCTGTGCGGTGCCGCCGATCGCCGCCGATTGCACCACCGAGCGGATGCTGGTCACCTCGGTCTTGTTCCAGTTGACCGCCAGGCTGGTGTTGAAGCTGCCGATGCCGGTCGTCGCCTTGTGGGTCAGCACCGCGTCGATGCCCTGGGTGCGTGTGGCAAAGCCGTTGGTGAAGAAGTTGATCTGCCCCAGATCGAGCGCATTGGCGACGCCAAGGCCCAGCAAGGCCGTGCGGTTTGCGGCGGTCACGTTGAAATTGCCCGTGATGCCGATGCGGTCCTTCACCTTGATGTTGTAATAGTCGAGCGTGAAGGTGAAGCCGCCGCCCGGCGTCAGCACCAGGCCGCCCGAAAAGCTGGTCGATTTCTCGGGCTTGAGCGGCGATGAACCATAAGCGATGCCGACGATGCTGTCGGGCCGCACCGTTGCGACCGCGACCGGCACCGGACTGCCATTGGGAAAGGCGGTCTGCACATTCTGGGTGAATTGCTGGCCCGGCGTCGGCGCGCGAAAGCCGGTGTTGAAATTGCCGCGCACCGCGATCGCATCGGCAATCGCCCAGCGCGCCGAGATCTTGCCGTTCACGGTATCGCCGAAATCGGTGAACCGGTCATAGCGCAGCGCGCCCGACAGGGTGAAGCTCTCGACGATATCGGCCTCGAGGTCGAGATAGGCCGACACGCTGTTGCGCCCGCCCGAGGTCACCGAATCCGGGCCGAAGCCGGGAAAGCCGTTCGCGCCGACCGGCTTGGTCGACAGGAAGGTGGTGCCGTTGGCGCGCTGCACCGTCTGCGCGGCGAAGGGACCTGTGACCCAGGATGCCCGGTCGCCCAGCCCCACCTCATAGCTCTCGCGCCGGAATTCGAAGCCGCCCGCGACGTTGAGCGGGCTTGCCAGCCCGATCTCCCAGGGATAGCTGAGATCAAGATTGAGGTTGGTTTCGGTCTGCACCAGCTTGCCGAGATAGAAGCTGGTCGGGCTGTCAGGCCCCAGCGAGGGGTTGAGCGTGTTGCTCATGAAATAGCGGATCTTGTTGGTACCGGTCGATCCCGACAGGTCATAGGTCATCCCGAAACCGGTCTCTCCCTTGTAACCGCCAACGATCGCGAAATCCTCGTTCTCGGCCTCGAAGAACGGGGTGAAGCCGTTGGGGAAGATCTGGCTCGCTTCGAAAGTGCGGCCGGTCTCGCTGAAATTGCCGTTGGGTAGCCGGTCGAGATAGGTGGTGTTGATCGACTTGCCGAACGATCCGGTATTGCCGAAGCCGGGCCCGCGACCGGGAATGGCGGTGGTGGTGACGCCGATCGGGCGGCGATAGTTGAAGTCATTGCCCTGGCGCTGCGTGCCCCAATTGCCGAAGAGGTACAGCTCGTCCCTGTCGCCCAGCGGCAGCGAGGCGTTGAGCACCACGCGATAGGCGCGGTTTTCGGGCTGACCCAGGCGGTTGCCCTTGGCGATCGGCGGGCGGATTCCGGCGGCGACGAGCGGCGCAATTTCGGGGCGCGGGGCCGAACGGTCCCAGATATTCTGGTCGATGAACTCGCCGGTGACGTTGAAGAAGCCGCCATCGCTGCCGAGCTTGAACCCGGCAATCGCCGAGATCTGCGTGTCCTGGCCGTCGCCCTGGTAGGTCTGGCCATAGCGCGCCTGCATGTCGATGCCGCTGTCCTTGGTGCTCAGCCCCAGATTGATCACGCCCGCGATCGCATCCGACCCGTAGAGCGCCGATGCGCCATCGCGCAGCACCTCGATGCGGCCCAGCGCCTGACCGGGAATCTGCGACAGATCGGGCCCTTGCGAGCCCTGCGCCAACTGGCCGCCGGCGACCTGCACCAGCGCCGAGCGGTGCATGCGCTTGCCGTTGATCAGCACCAGGATCTGGTCGGGCGGAAGGCCGCGCAGCGTCGGCGGGCGGACAAAAGCCGAGGCATCGCCGAGCAGGTTGCGCTGCTGGTTGAACGAGGGGACCAGCGTCTGCAGGATGGTCTGCAATTGCGGGCTCGACTGGGTCGCCAGATCCTCGTTGGTGAAGACGTCGATCGGCACCGAGGATTCGATCACGGTGCGGTCGGTGCGCCGCGTGCCGGTGACGACGATATCGGCCCTTTCGGGCGCGTCATCTTCCTGCGCTGCGGCGTCGGCCACCGGCTGCTCGGCCGTATCGGCCATAGCTGCGGCCCAGCCGGTCTGCGGCGCGGCGAGCAGTGCCGTCGCGAGCACGGCCCGCGAAATACCTCCATTCATTCTCATCTAAAGCCCCCGTTTGTTTTGCGTTTGGGCCTTTCGATCATCATCTTCCCCAATCCCGGGCTGTGGCGCCCGGATATGTTGGTTCGTTCCTGCGATGACGTTTCATGAGATTATGTCTGGACTGCCGTGTCGGGTGCGACCTCCTGTTGCGAGGGTTCGAAAAGCGTCTTGCGCATCGGCACGAAGCGCAGCGCGATGCCGTCATAGTCCTGCACGACCTCGCCTGCGGGCCGGTAGCCATGCGCGGCATAGAAGGGCACGCCGGGCAGCGTCGCCATCAGCTCTGCCTGGGTGAAGCCCGCCGCGCGCGCGGCCTGTTCGCACGCATCGAGCAATGCCGAACCGATGCCGCGCCGGGCAAATTCGGGCGCGATGAAGAACGCCCTGATCTTCGCCGGGGCGGCGGAGGGATCGACAAAGCCCATCTGCCGCTGGGCAAAGCGATCGGAGCCGAACAGGGTCGCGCGCCGGCTCCACCCCCCGCACCCGGCGATCCGCCCGTCCAACTCGACCACCAGATAGGTGCCGTCGCCGACCAGCTCGCTATCGATGCCGAAGACATGGGTAATCGCCGCTTCGGTCTCTTGCCGAGAGTAGAAACCGATGCTGAGCTGCCGCGCCGAAGCGGCGATCAGCCGCTCGAGCACGGGTATCTCTTCGGACCGGGCGGGGCGGATGATCATGAGGCGGCCGCGTTCCTTCCCGGTTCGGTCAGCGCCCGCGCCCGCATCTGGTCGACCAATGCGGCGACGGTCGCGTGCGCGGATTGCAGCGCGCCTTCCTGCCAGCCGGGCGTCTGGCTGAGCGCGGCGCTGGCGAAGAAGATGCGGCCATCGGGCTGATTGAGCAAGCGGAAGGCGGGCGTATCGGTCATCGGATGCTCGCCGCGATCGCGCACGCCGGGGTTCCAGTTGGGCCAGGGGCCCAGGCTATAGGGAATCTTGCGCCAGTTGACGACCAGCGGAGCGGTGCAATCGGCACCATGGCCGGGATGGACGCTCTCGATCGCGGCGCGCGCCATCGCGATCTGTTCGGCGATCGGCCTTTTGGCAAAGGCCTTGCCCGGCTCGCCCGAGCTGTAACAGCCCAGGATCATGCCCCTTTCGCTGTGCAGGCCCCAGGAGGGATACCAGATCAGGCTGATCTCGCCGCCGACAAAGGTGAGCCCGCCATAGATCTGGTCGCGCTCCCAGAAACGCGGTGCCTCGAACGCAACCTTGTTCGAATCCTCGTAAAGTACGCCCGCAATCGCGCTGGCGACAGGCTTGGCAAAATTGGCCTCGATCCTGGCCAGCACCGGAAAGGGAATGGTGCACACGCAGTAATCGGCCTTGATGACCCGCGCCGCGCCGCCGGCCGTGTCGATATAGGCGATCTCCACCCCGGCCTCGCTCTGGCGGATGCGCTGGACATCCGCGTTCAGCACCGCGCGTTTCTTCAGGTTGCGCTCGATGCCGACCGAAATCTGGTCCATGCCGCCCACCGGCTGGAACATGGTCGCCTGCATGTAGAGATTGTCCTCGAAGCCCATCATGCCAAGCTGCTCGTTGGCGAGCAAATCGGCGAGCGGCACCGGCGCATTGGCGGTCTCGAAGCTCGATATCCCCGCCCCCGGCCCTGTCCTGAAGCCCGAGCGGGTCGTTCCCTTGAACGCATAGTCGCCCTGCAGATCGCCATAGGCTTTCAGGAACGGCAGCAGCTTCGCCTTTTCCTCGACGCTGAGCGCGGTATCGAGCGCGCCCTGGTTGACCGCCTTGGCGAGCAGTTCGGAGACATGACCGCGCATGTCGTTGATCGCGGTGCGCATGCGCAACTTGCTGCCGTTCTTCGCGACCAAATAGGCCGAGCGGCTGGAATTGACTTCGACTTCGAGCGGCACGCCGAAGCGCTTGGCATAGCCGAGCACACCTTGGTGGAAACTGGGCAGGCGTGCAGGGCCGGCGTTGAAATACAGGCCTTCGGAAAAGCGGGCGACCTGGTCGTCCTCGCCCAACATCGTGATGCGATCACCATCGCGCACCGTCCAGGCCTTGCCGCCGACGCGTCCCCGCGCTTCGAGCAATGTGACCGCAAATCCGCGCTGTTCGAGTTCATAGGCCGCAACCAGCCCGGCAAATCCGGCACCGAGCACCACCACCGAGCGGCCGTTGCCCAGATCGCCCGGCATCGGTTCGAGCGCTGCAGCCTCAGCGACTCCGAACCAGCCCATCGACTGCATTGCGCCCGCGACGGCCGCAACTCCCCCGGCCGCACCGATCCGGTGCAGCATCGTTCTGCGTGTGATCACCTTGTGAATGCCCCCATTCGAAAATGCAGGCCTTGCCGACACCCTCACCCGTCATGGCCAGGCCATCCCGACGCAGCGCTTTCCCTGGCCAACGCGCAGGGTTGCGCCGCCCTTGTCGGGTGGCCGCCTTGTTGTGCGATACAAAATAACTGGTGAAACCAGATCAAGCGTGCCTGCAATAAAATGTGCAGAAACCGCTCGTTCTTAACCGAAAACGTCTATTCTCAGCTGATCGTCGAATAGAAACATCGTTTGCAAACGTGCGCAAGAGGATTCTTCGCACGTGCGAAAAAATTATTGTGCGCTGCGGCACAAGCCCTCCATCGCGACCCTGGCCAAGCTCGCTCAGGCTGTGCTGCAATCAGGCGATCCGGCTGCGCGCATACCAGCCATATCCGCCGATCACCGCATAGCACAGGGCCGGCAGCACCAGAGCCAGGCCGAGCTGGCCCGACAGGTCGGCGATCGCGCCGGTGGCGAGCGGGATCACCGCCCCGCCGAAGATCGCGATGTTGATGATGCCCGATCCGTCGGCCGCGCGCGGACCCAGGTCCTCGCACGCCAGGCTGAAGATGGTCGGGAACATGATCGCGTTCATGAGGCCAATGGCGAGCAGGCTGTAGCCCGAGACCATGCCTTGCGTGCTCGTCGAGACGAGGATCAGCGTGATCGCGCCTGCGGCCACGGCAGCGAGCAGCGTGCCGGGGCTGACGAAGCGCATCACGCCCGATCCGATGAACCGCCCGACCATCGCGCCCCCCCAGTACAGGCCGATCAGCTTGCCCGCCGCCTGTTCGCCCAGTGCCATGACATGCGCCTGCATCAGATAGTTGACGATCAGCGATCCGATCGCGACCTCGGCGCCGACATAGAGGAAGATGCACAGCGCGCCGAAGCCGAAGCGCGGGCGCGCGAGCAGGTCGAACCCGGCCAGACCGCTGCTCGCCTCGTGCGTTTCGCCCTTCAACCGGTTGCGGAACAGCCAGACCACGCCGGCCACCACCGCGATCGCGGCGGCGATGCCGAGATAGCCATTGACGATCGCCTGGCTCTCCGCCGTGCGATAGGCGTCGAGCGCGGGGCCGGAAAGCTGGTCCGCGCTGAGGCTGGCGAGGCTGCCGAGGATCAGCGCCGAACCCACGATCGGGAAGACGGTGGTGCCAAGCGAATTGAACGCCTGCGCGAACGTCAGGCGGCTGTGTGCGGTCTGGGGCTTGCCCAGCATCGAGATCAGCGGATTGGCGACGACCTGGACGATCACGACGCCGCTTGCCAGCACGAACAGCGCAAACAGGAACAGGCCATAGGTCGCGTTGCGCGAGGCGGGAATGAACAGCAGGCAGCCGAGCATCATCAGCAGCAGTCCGCATACGGCGCCGCGCATGTAACCGACTTTCTTGACCAGCTTGGCGCCGGGAATGCCGATCAGCAGATAGGCGGTGAAGAAGCAGAACTGCACCAGCATCGCCTGGGTATAGTTGAGCGTGAACAGCTCTTTCAGCTTGGGGATGATCACGTCGTTGAGCGAGGTGATGCCGCCGAAGATGAAGAACAGCCCGAACACGAACAGCCTGAGCTCGGGCGCGTCGACATGGTCGGTCGCGACGCCGGGTTTGCCATTCATGTTCTGCGGTGCAAGCGCCATTCGATCATCCTCACATTATCGGCGGGGCATCGCCCGCCTCGCCTTGAATAGAGCAATTGGACGCGCGGCCAAGCGGCATCACGCGTCGTTCGGCAGGCTGAGCAGCAGCAGCGCTGACGCCAGCGCCAATAGGGCAAGTACCAGGAACAGGCTGGCATAGCCGAAATCGGGCACCATCGTGATCGCGATCCACGGCATGATCAGCGATGGCGCGGTGTTGGTGAGATTGAACAGCCCGATGCCCAAGCCGCGCGAGGTGGCATCCGGCAGGATGCGCAGCGTCTGGCTGGCATGCAGCGCCAGGAACGCGGCATTGGCGGTGACGAACGCCAGATAGGCCAGCTTGGCGGTGGCAGGGGTTCCGGCCAGCGCCATGACCAACAACCCCGCCGAGGCGACCAGCGCGGTCAGCGCCAGCGCCTGAAACGGACGGCCATGGTGGTCGCTCCACCGCCCCAGCAGCAGCGCCGCGCCCACCGACAGGCCGAGCCCCGCCGCATAGAGCAGCATCTTGGCCGCATCGTCCATCGTGGGGTCGAGGCTGCGGAGCCAGAAATAGAGATAGGCGGCCAGCGCCGCGCCCGACAGCTGCATCAGCAGCCGCGCCAGCCATACGCGCTGGACGACGGAGGCGGCGCGCGCAATTGCAGCGGGTCGGCGGGTGGAACGATCTGCGTCCGGAAAGGGTCCTGATCGCGCAAACAGCAGCAGCGGCAGCACCAGCACCAATGTCATGGCGGCGATGGTCGCGGCGCGTGTCGCCAGCCCCTCCGCCGCTGTCGGCAGCAGCATCGCCGAAAGCGCGCCCAGCGGCGGTGCGAGCGACAAGAGGCCGCCGAGCAGGCCCTTGCGATCATCGGGCACCACATCCCCAGCCCAGGCTATCAGCGGCGTCAGCATCAGGTTGAGCGCGATCTGCCAGGCGACGACCAGCCAGAGCAGCGCCATCACCGTGTCGCACCAGACGATCGCCAGTTGCAGCCCGACCGTGGCGGCCAGCCCGGCCGCGACCCAGGAGCGGCGGCGGCGCGTCGCATCGCTCAGCCAGCCCGACGCCACGCCTGCAGCGCTCGCCGCCAGCGCGCCAGCAAACACGATATAGCCCAGCCAGCGCACGTCATCGCTGCCGGCAAGCTCGGTCACCCGCGCTGGCAGCACCAGCATCAGGAAGGGCGTATAGGCGATCACGCCGCCGGCATAGGCGAGCGCATAGAGCGGCAGGAATGCAGGCGACAGGCGCGTAAGGGGCCCGGTCACAATGTCAGCCGCCCGCCGCTCATGTCCTGTTCCAGCTACCTCTGCCTTCATCGGCCTCGTATCAGGCCCATTGTACCGGATCGCGCGCCGCCTGGGGCGAACGATCCGGACCTTGGCCCCCTTTTGGCTAGAAGTCGACGCGGAAACGAATGCCATAGCTGCGGGCATCGTTGAGGAAGCGGATGTTGAGCGAAGAGCCCACCAGCGCCTTTTGCGAGGCGATCTCGTCGAGGAAATTGCTCGCCCATGCCTCGATCCGACAGTTGTTGACCGTGTATCCCATGCCCAGGTTGAGGGTTGCAAAGCCGTTCTGACGATCGGCAAAGCCTGCAGAAAGCGCCGTCTGGCGGGTTCCGTCAAGAAAGACGATATCGTCCTCGTTGAACTGGCTGAGGAAGAAGGACGAACGGTAGTTGAGCAGCGCTTGCCAGTCGAACCGGCCGGGCCCCGCCTGGAAGGATTGCGACAGTCGCGCACTGATGTTGATCTTCGACGCCAGGGGCAGACGGTTGCCGACCAGGCTGATCAGTGGCGAGTTGCCACCCGCACCGAAATCCTGCGCGCGCGCATCGGCCACGGTGCCACGCGTGATCTTGGTATCGAGGAACGCCGCGTTCAGATCGACCGCGAAATTGCCCGGCAGCTTGAAGCGCAATTCGGCTTCTGCACCATAGATGCGCGAGGCACCGATATTGCGGTTGACCAGCGAATAGCCGTTGCAGACCGGCGGTGCCTGGGTGGTATCGAGATTGATGCAGGTCAGGTCCTGGAAGACCTGGTTATTATAGTCATAGTAGAAGCCGGTGAGGTTGAACACCGCCGGGCGGTTGAACAGGTCGAAGGCGTTGCGGCTGCCGACCTCATAGACCAGCAGATCCTCGGGCCGGAACTCTTCGGGAATGGTCGATCCGTTGAAGCTGTCGTTGAAGCCGCCCGATTTGTGCCCGGTCGAGACCTTGGCATAGAGCATGTGGTCGTCGTCGATGTCGAACTCCACGCCCACGCGCCAGTCGATGAAATCGAACTTGGCGCGGCCGACCTGCTGGCCGGGAATGGTGAGATTGGCATAGCTGAACCCGCCATTGGTGTTCGAGGGATTGACTGCGGGGCAGTTGACGAAGCCATTGTCGATATCGGGCCGGTCGATACAGGTGCCATTGGGGTTGGTGCCATTGGCGATCGATCCGATCTGTGCGATCAGCGTGTCGCGCAGGCCCGGGCGCGCGATGCCCTCGATCAGGAACTGCGCCTGGCCGCGCGGCGTGGTGATGTTCGACACGTCGAAATTGGGTCGGTCGAGCAGCGCCGGGCGGAAGCCTTCGGTTCCCAAACGCGTCGCGAAGCAACAGGCAAAATCCTCACCGCCCAGCGTCAGCGCCCAGTTGCCGCCGATGCCGAACCGCGATTTCTCCTCTTCGGTATATCGGATACCCGCGATCAGCCGCAGCCGGTCGGCGACGTCATAGGTGCCGTCGGCATAGAAGGCGAAGCTCTCGCCCTTCACGTCGGGCATGACGAATTCGGTCGCCGAATAGCAGCAATAGCCGCGATCGGCGAGCGCGAGATAGCCAACGGCCTGGTCCTCGTTGAAATAGAAGCCGCCCAGATTCCAGCGGAACGGCTGATCCTCGTTGGCGAAGATCCGCGCCTCGTAAACCTGGCTCTTGGACTTGGTCTGCCAGAAATTGCCCGAGAAATTGTCGTACTGCACCGCCGACAGGTCACGACCGGGGAAATCGATACCGTCGCTTGAGGCGTTGACCTGATAGAAATCGACCGAGCGATAGCTTCCGGTCAGCTCCGCGCCAAACGTGCCGAAATCATAGGCAATCTTGCCCTGGACGCCCCAGAGCTCGTTCTCCATGTCCCCCTGCAGCCCGCGATAGACCACATCCCTGAGGTTCAGCTTTTCGGGCCGGATGCCGGTGGTGGCCACGGCGTTGAATATGTTCGCGCCCGGATAGCCGGTGCCCGTTTCCCTGCCATAATCGCCGACGATCGAGATGCTGAGCCGGTCGCTCGGCTCCCACAGGAACGACAGGCGTCCGGCGTAATTCTCTTCAAGGCCAGCGGGCTTGAGCGTGTTTGCCGGTGCGCCGGTCGAGACATTGTTGAAGCCGTAATCACGGTTGATGTAATAGGCCGCTGCCCTGAGCGCTGCAGTGCTGCCAAGCGGCACGTTGATCGCGCCTTCGGCAGCGTAAGACGAGCGGTTCGAATATTCGGCCTGGGCATAGCCGCCGAACTGACCCAGCCTGGGCTTGGCAGTGATGATGTTGAGCGTGCCGGCCAGCGCATTGCGTCCGTAGAGCGTGCCCTGCGGCCCCTTGTTCACCTCGACGCGCTCGAGGTCGTAGAACATCAGGCCCAGCCCGCGCGGACGCGGGATATAGGTGCCGTTGAGATGTGGGGCAGCGCCGGGATCGCCGAGCTCGGTATTGTTGGCCGAGCCGACGCCACGGATGAAGATTTCGACATTGCCTTCCTGGTTGGCGATGCTGAGACCCGGCACTGCGAGCTGCAGCTGGCGCAGCTCGACAATGCCGTCCTGGCGCAGCTGTTCTGCCCCCAGCGACTGGACCACGCCCGAGACGTCCTGCGAATTTTCCTCGCGCCGGTTGGCGGTGACGATGATCTCGTCCTTGTCGCTGTCCGCGCCCTCTGCAGGGCGCTCCTGGCCATAAGCGGGCATCGCCGCCGTGGCCGACAGCAGCGCAAACAGCGCGGCGCGTGCGAACTGGTTCCTCTTCATGACATCCTCCCTAATCCTGATATTATTTGCATTGAATGACGGGCCCGGTCGGCGAGACGATTTTCGCCGAGGACATGACGATTTCGAGCTTTCCTGCGGTCGCGAGGCTGAGCGGCGTGTCGACGCGGGTCATGTCGACCCCGGCCTTGGCGAAGCAGCTCAGCGGCACCGCGATGCGGGTCCATTTGCCGGTCTTTGCGGCGGCAGTGAGCATGGGGGCGAGCGGGAAGCCGCCAGCACACTGCGCGCCGCACCCCATGACCAGGCTGACATCAGCCGTGGGCGGGGTATCGACCCTGAGTTCGATCTCGAGCGCGAGTTCGCCGTTCGACTGGCGCGAGAGATCCTCCGCCTCGCCCATCATGATCGCGGCAACCGCAGGCCCGGCGCCGGTCCAGCGCAGCCGCACCGAATCTTCCTGCGCGATGCGGTCTGCCGCCCGCGCCTCGATCAGATCGGGACCGGGATTGGTGGAAAGCGCGCCCGGCGGACCGATCAGCAACCGCCGCCCCGCGCCAGGCTTGCCCGCGGCAAACAGCACGCCCGGATCGGCCGCGGCGACACTGGCGCGCCCCTCGGGCAGCGGGGCGAGGTCGCCCTTGTCGGCGAGCGTCAGGCCGAAGCCGTAGGCAAATAGCGGATCGTAATTGGCGTCGCCGATATTGACCGCGGTCTGGTCGCTCGATTTCGGCCAGCTATAGGGCAGCTTGCCGCGAAAATTGGCCTTGCCGAAAAGCATGTCGGCCACGCCGCCGCCTTCCGATCCCGGCAGCCAGGCCGCGACGAACGCATCCGAGGCATTGAGGAACGGGTTGACCCACATCGCCCGGCCCGAAAGGAAGACCGAGACGGTGGGAATGCCCGCTGCCTTGAGCTTGCGCAGCAGCGCGAGCGACGTCGCATCGTCGTAACCGACATCGGGCCGGTCGCCCTGGAACTCGGCATAGGGCTCCTCGCCGAACACCACGATCGCGACATCGGGCTTGGCCGCAAAGCTGCCATCGGGCGAGAGCGTCGCGGTGCCGCCTGCGGCCCTGACCTGCTCGTCAATGCCTTCCCAGATCGATTGGGCGTTGGGGAAATCGCTGCGCTTCGTCCCCGTGCCCTGCCAGCTCAGCGTCCAGCCGCCGGTCTGCTTGGTGAGGTTGTCCGCGCCGTCGCCCGCGACCAGGATCTTCGCGCCGGGTTTGAGCGGCAGGACGCTGCCCGCATTCTTGAGCAGCACCAGCGATTCGCGCACCGCCTGCCGCGCCAGCGCGCGGTGCTCCGCGCTGCCCAGCAGCTCGAACCGCCCGCCATAGGGCCGGGCAGAGGGCTTGCCCGCCTCGAACAGCCCGGCGCGCAGCTTGACGCGCAGGATGCGGCGCACCGCATCGTCGAGCCGCACCATCGGCAGCGTGCCCTTTTTCGCGTGCTCCAGCGTGGTGCGCCAGAGCGTCTTCCAGCTGTCCGGCGCCATGTACATGTCGAGCCCGGCCACGGCAGAGGCAGCACAGTCAGTCGCGGTGCAGCCTGCGACCTGGCCATGGCCGTTCCAGTCGCCGACCAGGAAGCCGTCGAAATTCCAGCGCTGCTTGACCACATCGGTCAGCAGCGAGCGGTTGCCGTGCATCTTCACGCCGTTCCAGCTCGAGAAGCTGACCATCACCGATTGCACCCCGGCGTCGAGCGCGGGGAGATAGGGCGGGCTGAACAGGTCGCGTAAGGGTGCCTCGGCCATCTGGGCATCGCCCTGGTCCTTGCCGGCATGCGTGCCGCCATCGCCCAGGAAATGCTTGGCGGTGGCGATGATATGCGGCCCGCGCAGCCAGTCAGAATCGCCCACCCTGCCCTGCAGCCCCTCGATCAGCGGCGCGGCATAGCTGGTCGCGATCTCGGGGCTTTCGCCAAAGCCCTCATAGGTGCGGCCCCAGCGATCGTCGCGCACTACCGCCAGCGTCGGCGCGAAGGTCCAGTCGAGCCCGGTGACGCGCATCTCGATCGCGGTCGCCTCGCCGATCTTGCGGACGAGCTCGGGGTTCCGCGCGGCACCCAGGCCGATATTGTGCGGAAACAGTGTCGCGCCGACGACATTATTGTGCCCGTGCACCGCATCGCTGCCCCAGATGATCGGGATGCGCGGCAGTTTGCCATTGGGCTTCATCGACGCGGCGTAGAAGGCATCGGCAGCGGCAAGCCAGTCCTTGGCGGGCGCGTTGTAGCGGTTGCCGGGGTCCGAATTGCCGCCGTTGAGCACGGAGCCCAGATGATAGCGATGGACGTCGTCGGGCGTGACGCTGGCAATATCGGCCTGGACGATCTGCCCGACCTTCTGCTCGATCGACATCGCCGCGATCAGCGCGTCGATCCGGCGTTCAATCTCGGCATCGGGGTTCAGCTTCGATTCGCGCTGCGGCCAGAGCTCGGCATGCGCTTCGGCGCTGGCGCCTGCCGCAGCGGTGGTGGCATCGGTAGCGGCGGCAAGCGGCGCGATCCCCAGCGCCAGGGGCCAGGCGAGCGCCGCAAGCGACACAGCACGCAATGCAAGGACAGCCCCACGCGGCACGATCATCATCCCTCCCATCCTGTCGGCGGTTGATGCGCCTGACAACGTTTACCGATTCTCGGTCAACGTTTACCGCTATCCATCGACACAAGTCAAGAGAGGCGCTAAGAGAAGCTGGGTCGCAGCGGTTCCCCCAGTTCCGGGGGGCCATCCAACCGCCTGGAGGGGACGATTTCGAAGCGAACCACGATCGTCGACATCGCAAGGGTTGCAGGCGTCACGCCCAAGACCGTCTCGCGCGCGCTCAACGATGCTCCCCATGTCAGCGCCGCCGTGCGGCAGAAGGTGAAGGAGGCCGCCGAGGCGCTCGACTATCACCCCAATCTGGCGGCGCAGAGCCTAATCGCGCGCCGCTCGTTCCTGATCGGGCTGACCTATGAACGGCCCAGCCCCAGCTATGTCGTCGAGCTGCAGAACGGCGCGCTCAGCCGGCTCGACGATGGCCGCTACCGGCTGGTGGTGCTGCCCTTCGCGCATGTCGCCAGCCGCCCCGAGGAGCTGGGCAAGCTGCTGCTGCGCGCCGGGCTCGACGGCGTGCTGCTCGCGCCGCCCGCCAGCGACCAGCCGCTGCTGCTCGACATGCTCGAACGCCAGCGGCTGCCCTATGCGCGGATCACCCCGCACAGCGATCTCGATCGCGGTCTGGTGGTGGCGATGGACGAGAGCGCGGCGGGCCATGCGGTGGCGCAGCATCTGCTCGCGCTCGGGCATCGCCGGGTCGGGATCATCCTGGGCGATCCCTCGCACGCCGCGAGTATCGGCCGTCTCGAAGGCTATCGCCGCGCCTTTGCCGAGGCGGGCGTTGCAATCGACGACGATCTGATCGTCACCGGCGATTTCACCTATGCCGTGGGCTATGAGGTGGCGCGCACGCTGCTGGCCAGCGCGAAACGCCCGACTGCTGTCCTGGCGCAGAATGACGACATGGCCGTGGCGGCGATCGCGGCGGCACGAGAACTGGGCCTCTCGGTGCCGCAGGACCTTTCGGTCGCCGGGTTCGACAATTCCGAAGTGTCGCGCACCGCCTGGCCGCCGCTGACGACGGTCAACCAGCCGGTCGCGCAAATGGCCTGGGATGCCGCCGACCGGCTGATCGCGATGCTCGACGGCAAGACGGTGCCCGAGCTGCCGCAGCGGCGCGACCATGCGCACGAGTTGCTCGTGCGCGCCTCCACCGCTGCCCCTGCCGCCTGACCGATCCGCTATTCCTGCTTCAGGGGCGGCTCGGCGCGCTCGATCAGCTCACGCGCCTGGCCTGCGAACCACTGACCCGCCGCCGGTGCCTTCACCCCCCGCTCGGGATCGTTCGGCCCCGCAGTCCCACGCAGGCACTCGCCGTCCGATTCGCCCGGCACCTTGATCCACAGGAAACCATCGACATAAGGCTCGTCGGTGGTCAGCGTCGGGCGGCGTCCCAGCCCCCGGCCCGGCGGGTTGCACCAGACCTCGGCATCGCGATAGCGCCCGGCCGGCGGCTTCCACGAGCCCAGGCCATTGCGGCTGGAATCGATCAGCGCGTGCTTCTGCGTCGCGGGTTTGCGCTTAAGGCCCCGCTCGGCAAACAGCCGGTCATAGTCGGAATCGATCCGCCTGCGGTTGCTGGGCTTTTCAAAGGGTTCGGCCGAGAACTGGCTGGGGCAGGCCCGCGGGTCCATCCCGCCCTGCGTCACCAGCGCGATGCAATCGCTGACCCAGCGCGCATAAGGCACGACGCGCGCATCGCTCTCGAAATTCGAGACGTTGAGGAAGAAGCCCGCGACCTTGTCCACATCGGCGCGGATCAGGCGGTTCGCGATCTCGCCAGGCGCAAGCCAGCTGCTGCCGGTGCCGTCGAGATAGACGCGCGCCCGTGGAAGCGCGCCCAGGATTGCGACCGCGCCGCGCAGCTGGTCGTAGCGCCGCGACGCCGCCGCCTCGTCCTGCCCGTCGGGACGGCATCCTTCCAGATCGCCCGCCAGATCGCGGTGCCAGGGAATGACGCCGAGGCCATCGGGCTCCAGCACGATGATCGCCTGACGGTTGCCGACCCCTCTGGCCAGCCCGGAAATCCATGCGAGATAGGCCGCGCCGTCTGCTGCTCCGCCCGCCGAATAGAGCGCACAATCGCGATAAGGGATATTGTACGCGACCAGCACCGGGATTTGCCCCTTCGCCGCCGCGCGCTCGGTGACGTCGCGGGCCTGGGCCTCGACGATTTCGGGCGTTCCGTAAGCGAGCCAGGTCGCCGAAGGAATTTGGGCCAACAGCAGCGCATCTTCACGCGCCGCACCCTCGAGCTTCTCGGCAGCTTGAACCGTCGTGCTGCGCTCATCGACGAAGAGCGTCGGCGGTTTCACTGCCGCCACAGCCATGACTGCGGGCACTAGCAGCGCCAGTACAAAAGCGAGGAATTTCAGACGCATCACCGCTCCCTATGGATGTCTGTTTTCGCGTGCGAGAATCGCGACATCGCGGAAGCAAATCAACCGGCGTGCTGAAGAACTGCATCCGCTCCGGAGCGATCAGCCCGAAAGGCGCGGTGTCCTGGGGGTTCGCGCGCGCATCGCAATAACCAGCCCGATCATGCCCAGCGCCGCTCCGGCAGCGGCGAGCAGGCTCCAGCGATAGCCCTCGAACATGGTCGACAGCACCATCGCCACCACCGGTACGAGCACGCTGCTATAGGCCGCGCGCGCCGCGCCGATATCGCGGATCAGCGCGAAATACATCGGGAAGGTGACCACCGATCCCATCAGCCCGAGATACACGATCCCCCCGAGATAGGCCGGGCGGCTTTCGAATACCGGCGCGCCGTAGAGCGCCCAGCCGAGCGCGGCGTTACCCAGCGCGCCCCACAGCATCGCCCATGCGAGCAGCGACAATATCGGCATCGCCTTCACCCGCTCGGCCGATTGCATGACATTGGCGATCGAGGCGCACAGGATCGCGCACATCGCGAGGCCCAGCCCCTTCATCACGTCCGACAGATCGGCAGGCATCGCGCGATATTCCTGCACGAACAGCAAGGCGATACCTGCCAGCGCCACCGCCGTGCCCAGGATGAACCCGCCCGCGATCCGCGCACCCAGGAAGATGCGCGACAGCAGCGCGTTGGGCACCATCAGCATCGCGAACAGCACCGCGAGCAGGCCCGAGGTGATGTACGCTTCGGACCGGTAGACGAAGTTGAAATTGGCCGAAAACTGGAACAGCCCGAGCGCGAGCGCGATCAGCTGACCCTGACGGTCGAGCCTCAGCGGCGCCTTGCGCCACCAGGCGAGCGCGAACATGCCGATCGCCGCCACCGCGAAGCGATAGCTGACCGACCAGGTCGGCGGGACGCTGGAAATCTGGTCCTTGATCACCAGCCAGGTCGAACCCCAGATCAGCGAGACGAGCAGGAATGGCACCAGCACCCGTGCCGAGAGCATCGACGGTTCTTCGTGCGTGTTTGACGCAGAGGCGGGCGCGCTGCTTGCCATCACAGCGCGGCGATGGCAGCGGCGAGCGGCGCGACGGTTTCGGCATCCTGATCCCAGGCGGTCACGAACCGGGCCTCGCCGCCCGCTTCGCTCATCTCTCCCCAGTCGTAGAATTCGAAGCCCTGCGCGCGCAGCGATGCGGCCTCGGCCGCGCTCAGTTTCACGAACACCTCATTGGCCTCGACCGCATAGAGCAGGCGGTCGCCCGCCGCCTCAGCGATCGCCTGCGCGCCTGCATTGGCGGCACGCGCATTGGCGAGCCACAGGTCATCCTCAAGCATCGCCAGCAGCTGCGCGGCAAGAAACCGCCCCTTGGACTGGAGCTGCCCGGCGCGCTTGCGCAAATAAGGCAGTTCGCGCGCGAGACAGTTGTCGAACACGATGATCGCCTCGGCATTCATGCCGCCATTCTTGACGCAGCCGAAGCTCAGCATGTCGACTCCCGCGCGCCAGGTGACGTCCGCCGGGTCCGCGCCGGTCGACGCGATGGCATTGGCAAAGCGCGCACCGTCCATGTGCAGCTTCAAGCCCCGCGCCTTGCAGACCTCGCCGATCGCGGCAACCTCTTTGGCCGTGTAGGTGAGGCCATATTCGCTGGCATTGGTGATCGAGACGGCAGCGGGCTGGACCTGGTGCACATCGTCGCGGATCTGGCTGGCGACGTGAACCACCTCGTCCGCGCTCAGCTTGGCCCCTTCGCCATCAGCAAGAATCAGCTTCGCGCCATGCATGAAGAACCCGGGCGCGCCGCATTCGTCCTGCTCGATATGCGCCATCTTGTGGCAGATCACCCCCTTGTGCGGCGGGCACAGGGCGGAGAGCGCGAGCGCATTGGCCGCCGTGCCGGTCGCCACCCACAAAGCCCTGACCCGCGTGCCGAACAGCTGGCTGAACCGGTCGTCGAGCGCCTGGCTGAGCGCATCGCCGTCATAAGGCGAATCGAGCCGGTTGGCAGCGGCGATGGCGTCCATCACGCGCGGGTGAACCGCGGCGGCATTGTCGGAAAAGAACTTCATGGGGCCGTGTGGTAATGCCGCGTGGGCCAAGGTCAAGCGGCTGAAATATCAGAACCGCTGGTTCCAGCTCAGCGCAAACGAAAGCCCGTCATCCTGCACGTCGCGGCTGCCGGTGATCGGCGCGTCGATCAGCGCCGCCCCATAGGTGAAGCGCGCCGTCAAGGAAGGCGATGGCGTCCAGCTAAGCGACGCGCCGATGCTTGCGATTTCGCCCGGCTGCGGCTGGAAGGCACGGGTGGCGTTGCGCATCAGCGCACCATCGGCGAAAACCGACGGCGTGAAGCTGCCCCAGCGCAGCCCCAGGGCGCCGACCGCGCCCGAGCCAATGGTCACCGGCCGTGCCAGCTCGACCGATCCGATCACGCCGCGATCGGCCAGCACCAGGCTTTCGCGATAGCCGCGCACGGTAGCGCTGCCGCCCGCGACGAAACGCTCGCCGGCATAGAGTATGCCGGCGCCATATTGCGCAGCGAGCCGCGCGCGCAGCTCCCAGCCCTTGTCGCCCAACCGCCGGGCATGGCTGATCTGGCCCGAAAAACTGCGAAAGCGCGGCGACGGCGCGGCAATGCCGACAATGTCCGATCGGCTCCCCTCAAACCCTTGCGTGAAGCGCCCTTGCGCGATCCACACCGTGCCCGAGCTGCGCCGCGTCCACTCCGCACCCAGCCGGAGTGCCGAATATTCGGCCAGGCCGCGCACCGATCCCGGGCTGAACGAAAAGGGCTCCCCCAGAAGGAAGGTGCGCGTCTCGCGGTGGATCACCCCGCTGCTCAACGTCACCGACTGCGCGCTGATCTCCGGCGTGCCGTCGAGCGCAGCAGGGCTCAGCGGGCGCTGCCACAGAGTCAGCGCGAAGCCGCCCTCGACGAACCAGTCGCGCGCGCGGATCGAGAGGTTGCGCAAGGGCGCATCAACCACCGCCGCGCGATTATAGCCGCCGCGTGCCTCAATGCGGAGCGCGGGATGGAGGAACGGGGCGGCATAATCGACCTGCGCATCGGGCCGTCCCGCCGTGAGCCCGGCGTCGAGCGCGATCCGGTCACCTGCGAAAAGCGCATTGCGCACCGCCAAACCGCTGCCGACGCGCCATCCGCCCACCGCAGGCGAGCGGCTGTTGGCGATGCTGGCCTGCACTGCAAAGCGCGGGGCGGGATCGACCAGCAGGCTCAGCTTTGCCTCACCGGGCTGCGTGCCCGGTTGAAGATCGGCCTTGACCGTGGCGATGGCGTCGTCGGCGGCAAGCGCGCGAAAATCGCGCTCGATCGCGAGGCCATTGAGCGGGATCGCCTGGCCCGAAGGCATGCGGCGCAGCACATAGGCGTCGCTGAGCCCGCGTCGGCGGCCGTCCTGCCATTCGACCGTCGCTGCGCCGCCGGTCAGCCTTCCCGCCACCAGCCGCAGAACCAGCGGCGATCCGCCTGCCGGATCGCTCGCCGGATCGATCAGCACGCCCGAATTGACATAGCCGTTGCGGACATAGGCGAGGCTGATCTGCTGCACCGCCGCCGCGATCCGGTCGAGCGGCACCGGCGCGCCGACCAGGCCGTTGGCGATCGCCTGTTGCCGCACCCACTCCCCGTCGAGCGGCTCGTCCTTGCGATAGCGAACTGCAAACCCGCCAAAGTCGAGCCCCGCGCTGTCCGCCGTGGCGATGGCGGCGATGTCGGGTTCGGCATGGACCTCGACCTCGCAATAGGTGACGATACCGCTCGCCCCCGCATCGGGCACAGGCGTGCAGGGCGCTGCGACCGCCTGCAGCATCAGCGCAAGCATGAAGGTCAACGGCAGCCTCCCGAGGGAGCCACATCCAGCGCATCGAGGGCGAGCGGGCCGACCTGATCGATGCTGAGCCGGCTCACCGATCCGCTGCTGCGCGCCGCGCGGCACTGGCCGGCGAGCACGCCCGCCGCATCGCCAAAGCTGATATCGGGCGTGTCGATGCCGCTGCTGACATTGCCGACCTGACTGTCGACGACGAGATCGCCATCGACCAGCAACAGGTTGCTATTGTCTGCCGAGCGGATGAAGAAATCGGTGGCGAGTTGCACGTTCGCACCGCGCTGCTGCCCCAAAGCCTCGATCCGCGCGCCATCGGCGATCAGCGCATAAGGGCGGCTGATGACGATCCGCCCGCCGGTGCCGGGGCCCGACGAGGTGGCGATCGCAGCGGGCATCGCGCCGCCTGCAAGCCTGAGCAGCCCGGTTTCGGGCAGCAGCAGCTCGATCTGTCCCGCCGCTCCTGTCAGCGCGCTGGTGGTGATCGTGCCCCCCTGCCCCAAGGTGATGCGCGGCGCGCCGATGCTGATATTGCCCGCCGCCCCGCCGCCTGTCGCCGTGTTGGTGCTGGCGATACGGCTGCCCGCACCGGTGATGAGCAGCTCTTCCTCTGCCGCCAGCGCGATGCCTCCTGCGGTCGTGACGTTGGCCGAGCTTGTCGTTACCTCCGCGCCATCGCTGAGCACGATCTGCCGCGCGATCAGCGCCACCGTGCCCGCCTGGCCCGGTGCCAGATCGCCTGCATCCGAGCTGATCCGGCTGCCTTGACCCATCATGATGCGGTCGGCGACCACGGTCACCTCGCCGGCTGCACCAAAGCCCTCGGTCGCGGTGGAGATCGTCCCGCCGTTCATGGTCAGGGTGCCCGTCGCCGCGATCAGAACTCTCCCCGCGCGGCCGGGGCCGGGCACTATTCTCAAGCTCGGCACCAGATCGGGATCGGCCTCAAAATCCTCGTTGCTGGGCGGAACCAGCAGCTTGCGCGCCGCAGAGCTGATTTCAGCCTCGCCCGACAGCGCGATCCGCCCGGCCGAGATCAGGATATCGCCGCCATTGCCGAGGCTCGAGCTGGAGGTCGTGATCGATGTGATCCCGTCCATCTCCAGGCTGTCGGTCTGGATCACGATCCGCCCCGCATTGCCAGTATAGTCGCTCAGCCGGGTGAACTCCTGCGCACGCGGCAGTTCGGTCTCGGACGATATGCTGGGTCCGCCGAAACCATTGTTGATCAACCTCAGCGTGCCTGCCCGGATCGCGATCGCGCCTGCATCGCCCAGGCCCTGGCTGATCGACTGGATGCCACCGATGCCGCTCAGCTCCAGCAGGCCCTTGACCGTGATGTCGATGGGGCCCGCTGCGGTCGCGCTGTCGGTGCTGGTCGAGATGAGGCCGATGCCGACCGCCATGCTGTTCGCGCGGATGGTGATGCTGCCCGGACCGGACGCCGTGCTCGACGAGCTCGAGGCGAGGATCAGGCCCTGGCTTGCCATTTCGAGCCGGTCGACATCGATCAGGATGTTGCCGGTGGTGCCGGTCGGCATGAATGCCCCGCGCGCCTGGAACAGCGTGGTGGAAAGCAGCCCCGTATTGGTCAGCCGCAACAACCCGCCGCGTACCTGGATGTCGCCGACCGATCGCCCCGGCGCAGACAGACCGGTCGCGGTGACGATGCCTTCGTCGATCTCGATCCGGTCGCCTTCCAGAAAGATCGTGCCACCGCCGCCTGCCAGCCGGCTTTCGGTGCGGATGGCACCCGCTTGCCGCACGAAAATCTGTCCGGCGGTCACGCGGATATCGCCGCTGCGCTCGGCAAGCCCCTCAATGCCGCTGACGCGCAGTTCGCCGCTGACGAGATCGACCAGGTCGGCGCGCAGGTTGATCGCAGGCAGCAGGCCCGCGCTCGCAGTCACGCCGATCTCGCTGAAGGTGTCGAGCGTGATCGTGCCTGCCATCAGGTCGATACGGCCATCGTCCTGCAGCAGGATGCGGCTGTCGTTGAGTGCGATCCGCCCGCCGCGCAGGCCCTGATCGGGCCTTGCAGCGATGCCCAACACACCCCGGGCCTGGCCGACGGCGCGCAGGCTCGCTTGCGCCGCAAACAGGCTGGTGCTTTCCATCACGATGTCGCTCGCCGACAGCGCGATGCGCCCGGCGCCAACCCCGCGTGCCACCTCATCGCCCGGGCCCGCGCTGGCTTGCAGGGCTATCGGCGCATTGCCGCCCAGAAAGCCGAAGCGCACGGGATCTGCCATGCTGAAGCTCGAACCCGATGCCGTGCCCGAGACCATCACCGTGCCATCGGTAAAACCCAGTTGCTGCGCGGTCGAGAAATGCGCGGTGCCGCCGACATCGATCGCCGCGCCATCGCCGAAGATGATGCCTGCCGGGTTGAGAAAAAAGAAATCCGCGCCCGGAAACGCACTCGCATCGATGGTCCCAGCAATGAACGATCGCTCGCCGCCGGTCACGCGGTTGATGACATTGCGGATGGTCGTCGCATCGCTCGCGGTCCAGCGCGCAATATCGCCGGGACCCAGATTGAAGCGCGCAAAGCTGTGGAACAGGTTGTCGCCCGCACGCACCCCGCCGCCGATGGTCGTCACCGCGCCTTCAGCGGTGGCGGTGGTGCCGGTCGAAAGCTGAGGCAGCGTGTCAGGGGTGATCGTGGTCGGCGGCGCGCCGGTACCTTGCGCATGCACCGGCGCGGCCAGCAACGCCAGCACCGAACACCCCGTGCGCCAGCCCATCATCGCCAGCTCCCCACCAGCGTGAACGCGCTCCAGATGCCCGGATCGGCCCATTGTCCGTCCGCGCCGCGTGCCAGTTCGATCTGCGCGAGTTGCAGCGACCGCGCCCGCCCTGCGCCTGCGCGATAATGCCGGTAGAAGGCCTCCATCAGCGCCGCCGTGCCCGCATCGCTGACCTCCCAGAGCGAAGCGAGCGCGCTCGCCGCGCCCGCCTCGACCGCCGCGCCAGCCAGCCCCATCGCCTGGTCGTCATCGCCCACTGCGGTCTCGCACGCGCTCAGCACCAGCAGTTGCAGCCCCTGGCCGCGCAAACTGTTGGCGCTCAGCATCGCGCGCAGCTCGGGCAGGCTGATCGCCTCGCCATTGGCGACGACGAACGAGCGTTCGGTGCGCCCGTTGAACGCGGCATGCGTGGCGAGGTGCAGCACGCTCGCCGGACGCTTTGCCAGGGCGGCCGCAAGCTCCGCACGGTCGAAATCGGTGAGCAGCACGCCGTCCTGCCCCGCCGCCATCGCCGCTTCGGAGGCGGTGCCTTCCAGCCGGGTGAAGCGGCCCACCGGCAGATCGATCTCCTTTTCCAGCGACGCGGCGATGATCTCGGGATCGGTATCGCGCGTGCCCGGAGCGGCAAAGCTGAGCGCCGGCACCACCGCGAGCCGCGCCTGTTCCATCAGGAACGTGCCTTGCGCATCCATCAGCGCGGCGAAGCTGATCTGGCGCAAAGGACCATCGGGCACGACGATCAATGTCGCCTCGGGTCCCAGCAGCGGGATGACGGGCGCGATAAGCGCGGCATGCAGTTCGCGCGATGCGGCTTCCCAGTCATTGCTGGCACCGCTGAGCGAGGCGGTCATCCGCTGAGCAAGCGCCGCAATCATTGCGCGATTGCGACTGCGGTCGGGCGGCATGCGGCGATAGCCCTTCGCCTTGTCGTCGCCGGTCGCATAAAGCAGTTCGATCCGGTCCTCGAGCAGCAGCGGATAGAGCAGGACCTCGCCGGGCTTCAGATCGGAAGGGGTCACCGGGTTGCGCAGCGGCACGCATTCCGCGCCCAGGCTGTTCTGCAGCTCGGCGCTGCGATAGGCCTCGGCGATCCGCTGCGCCTGATCGAGCGTCCCGGCATCGCTGCCCGCAACGGCCAGCGTGGTGCCGATCGCGCGTTCGAACACCGGGCGGACGAGCAGGTCGAACCGACTTTCCTCGGTCAGTGGATCGACCGGCATCAGCACCGGGCGCACCCGCTCGAGCGCACGATAGGCGGCGATCACATGTTCGCCTGCGCGCTCGGGTTCGGCATCGGCGAGCAGCAGCGCATAGTGCGGAAGGTTCTGCGGAACCGGCTTCTGGCTTTCGAGGAAGATGGCGCGGCGGATGGCGGCCTGCGCTCCCTGGCGCTCCCCCTCAGCCAATGCGATACGTCCCTCGAGCGCGGCGAGCGTCGCCGCATCGCCCGCGCCCTGACGTGCCAGATCGGCGTAAAGTTCTACCGCATCGCGAACCATATCGGTTTTACCCAATCCCGCATCGTCGGCCAGCATGACCAGCGCGCGGAGGAGCGAGGCGCGATCGCCGGGCTTTTCCACCCGTGCCGACGCCGCCAGCCCCTGCGCGATACGTGGCGCGATATCGGCCTTGCGCGCCTTTTCCAGCCGCGCCAGGCGCAGCGCCGCCAAGGCGGTGAGCGCCGGGTCGTCGGCCTGCACGGCACGGTCGAGCGCGCAGGCAAAGGCGGCTTCCAGCCTGCGCCCCTGTCCCTCGATATCGGCAGGCGCGCAGCCCTGCGGTGCAGACGCCGGTGGTGCCGATGCGGCCGAGCGACGCCGCGCGCCCGGTGCGGCCGGTGGTGCGCCGCCCGCCAGTGCCAGCGCGGCCTCCCAGGCGGCGCGCGCGGCGAGCGCCTTGTCGCCCGCCTGCTCGGCCAGCACCTGGGCGGTGCGCAGAAAATCCTGCGCGCGCGCCTGGCTGCCCGATCGGGCGCGCCGCATCGCCTCGCCCGCCACCAGGCAATATTCGGCCAGTTGCGCGACGCTGGCCTGCTCGCCCCGCGCCAAGGGGGTGGATGGCGCGTGATCGGCGGGGGATAGCAGCAATTCGAGCGCCGCATCCGCCCCGTTGTCGCCCCCGCGCATCAGACTGCGTGCTTGGCGCGCACGCGCGCTTGCCAGCGCCAGTGCAGCTGCGGGAAGGTCTGCCACCGGCCGATCGCACAAGGTGATCGCATCGGGCAGGCGCGCCTCCGCCGCTCCCGACGCGGCCAGGGCATATGCGACTGCCAATATCCCGATGCCCGCCATCTTACCCCTGCCTGGTAACGGCTTGCAGGATAACCGGATTTTCGCTGCGAATGAACGCCTAATGCGATCCGTCGCCGAGCATCGCCTTCAAGCGATAGAGCGCGTCGAGCGCATCGCGCGGGCTCAGGTTATCGACATCGAGCGCCTGGAGCGTCTCGCGCAGTTCGTCCTTTGCCTCGGGTTCCCTGGCCGCAGCGGCGGCGAACAGCGGCAGATCGTCGAGCCCCGCAGCGAGGCCTCCGGTCGCCTCTCTCCCCGCTTCGAGCTTGGCGAGCACCGATTTCGCGCGCGCGACCACCACCGGGGGCACGCCCGCCAGCTTGGCGACCGCGAGGCCGTAGCTGCGATCCGCCGGTCCGTCGGCGAGTTCGTGCAGCAGCACCAGATCGCCCTTCCACTCGCGCGCGCGGACATGGTGCAGCGACAGCGCATCGAGCCGCCCGGCGAGCGGGGTGAGCTCGTGATAGTGCGTGGCGAACAGGCAGCGGCATCTATTGGTATCGTGCACCGCCTCGGCAATCGCCCAGGCGAGCGCCAGCCCATCATAGGTCGAGGTGCCGCGTCCGACCTCGTCGAGGATGACGAACGAGCGCTCGGTGGCCTGGGAGAGGATCGCAGCGGTCTCGACCATTTCGACCATGAAGGTCGAGCGGCCGCGTGCGAGATTGTCCGATGCGCCGACACGGCTGAACAGCCGGTCGACAATACCGATCCGCGCCGACCGGGCGGGCACGAACGCGCCAGCCTGAGCGAGCAGCACGATGAGCGCAGTCTGGCGCAGGAAGGTCGACTTGCCGCCCATGTTCGGACCCGAAACCAGCCACAGCCGGTCGCGTTCGGACAGGGTCGCATCATTGGCGACGAACGCCTGGCCCGCCTTGCGCAGCGCGGCTTCGACCACCGGATGCCGACCGCCTTCGATGGCAATTTCTGGCGCTTGCGTAAGTTCCGGGCAGCAATAATCGCCCTCGGCTGCCATCTGGGCATGACCGCAGGCGACATCGATCCGCGCGATCGCGGCGGCGGTGCGCGCGATGCCGTCGCGCGCGGCGATCACCTCCTCGCACAACCCCTCGAAATGCGCCTCTTCCGCCGCTTGGGCGTGCGTTCCCGCCTGCGCGATGCGCATCGCCTCGTCATGCAGCGCGGGCGAGTTGAAGCGCACCGCACCTGCCATGGTCTGACGATGGGCAAAGCCGCTGTCCGCCTTCATCAGCGCATCGGCGCGCGCGGCGGGCACCTCGATGAAATAGCCGAGCACCGCATTGTGCCGGATCTTGAGCGCCTGCACCCCTGTCTGCGCCTTGTACTCCGCCTCCAGCGCGGCGATCGCGCGCCGCGCATTGCCCGAGGTATCGCGCAGCGCATCGAGCGCGGCATCATAGCCACGCGCGATATAGCCGCCCTGTTGGCGCTCGGTCGGCGGGCTTTCGACCAGCGCGCGCGTCAGATGCTCGACCAGCGCGCCATGGCCCTGCATGTCGGGCAGCAGGCGCTGCATCAGGTCGGGCAGGCCGGCGGCCTTGCCGAGGCGTTCGCGCAAGCTCCGCGCGGCGCTGAGGCCATCGCGCAACTGGCCGAGATCGCGCGGAGAACCGCGCCCGGCGACGACGCGCCCGAGCGCGCGGGCCAGATCGGGGATCGCCTTCAACGCCTCGCGCACGCTGTCGCGCAGCAGCGGATCGGCATGGAACCATTGCACCAGCGCCAGCCGGTCGCGGATCGCGGACAGGTCGGTCAACGGCGCGCCGAGGTCGCTGGCGAGCAGCCGCGCGCCCGCGCCGGTCACCGTGCGGTCGATCGCATGAACGAGCGAGCCGACCCGCCCGCCCTGCTGGCTTGCGAGAATCTCGAGGCTTTCGCGGGTGGCGGCATCGACCGCCATATGCTGCGCCACCTCGTGCCGACGCGGCGGCGCGAGGAACGGCATAGTCCCACGCGAAACATGTTCGAGATAGGCGAGCAGGCCGCCCGCCGCTGCCAGTTCGGCACGGCTGAAACTGCCGAACCCGTCGAGCGTCGCGACGCCGAAATGCGCCTTGAGCCGCCGTTCGCCCTCGAGGCTGCTGAAATCATGGCCCGGCCGCAGGATCGCGGTTTCGGCGAACGGGTCGGCGCGGTCGGACTGGACCAGCTCGCTCGGAGCAAGTCGCGCTATCTCTGCGGACAGGTCATTCGCGCTTGCCTGCATCAGCTCGAACCGCCCGGTCGAGATGTCGCACATCGCCAGGCCAAAGCCGCCTTCCGCGCTGGCGAGCGCGACGAGCCGGTTTTCGCTGCGCGAATCGAGCAATGCCTCTTCGGTCAGCGTGCCTGCGGTGACGAAGCGGACGATCGCGCGCTGGACCAAAGCCTTGGAGCCCGCGCGCGCCTTGGCTTCGGCAGGCGTCTCGGTCTGTTCGGCAATCGCGACGCGGTGCCCTGCCTTGATCAGCCGCGCGAGATAACCTTCGGCGCTGTGCACCGGCACGCCGCACATCGGCACCGGATCACCGCCATGCGCCCCGCGCGAGGTGAGCGCGATATCGAGCACGGCCGCTGCCGCCTTGGCATCGTCAAAGAACAGCTCGAAAAAATCGCCCATTCGGTAGAAGAGCAGGCAATCGGGCGCCTCGGCCTTGAGCGCATGATATTGCGCCATCATCGGCGTGGGGGCGTTGTCGGACGGGGCGCTCATCCGCTTTCCGTTACCCGAGCCGCGAGCGGCACGGAAGCGCGAGTTTTCCCCAGGCTTCGCCGGAAATCCTCCCCCAGCGAGCTGGGGGAGGATTTTGAGGTAGCTTACGCCGCCACCAGCAGCTTGGCCTTCACATCCTCGGCGACGAACGCCGCGCAGCGTTCGCCGATCATGATGCTCGGCGCATTGGTGTTGCCGCTGACGATCTTGGGCATGATGCTGGCATCGGCGACATAGAGCCCCTCGACCCCGCGCAGCCGCAGGCGCGGATCGACCACGCTGCCCTCGTCCGACCCCATGCGGCAGGTGCCGACCGGGTGATAGACGGTGTCGGCGCGGTTGCGGATCAGCTCGTCGAGCGCGGCGTCGTTGTACAGATCGACCGGATGGCGATCGACCGGATCGTAATCCGACATCGGCTGCGTCTCGAAGATGCGGTGCATGAAGCGCACGCCTGCGCGCAGCACCGCCATGTCGCGTTCGTCGCTGAGGAAATTGGGGTCGATCCGCGGCGGCGCGGCGGGATCGGCGCTGTTCAGCATCACCGTGCCCTTGCTTTCGGGGCGCAGCACGCAGGCATGGCACGAGAAGCCATGGCCCTTCACATTCTCGCGGCCATGATCCTCGAGCACGGCGGGTACGAAATGGAACTGCACGTCGGGCGCGGGGGCATCGGGCATCATCTTCCAGAAACCGCCCGCTTCGGCCCAGCAGGTGGTGAGGATGCCGGTGCGCTTGCGGCGATGCTCGAGCACCGCGCGCGCCATGCGGGTGACGCCGGTGAGCGAACTGCCGAAACTGTCGGTCGATTTGGTCGCGAAGCCCGAGACATAGTCGATATGATCCTGCAGGTTCGCGCCGACCTCGGCGGAATCGACGAGCACCGGAATGCCGTGTTCCTTGAGCATGCCGCCCGGGCCTATCCCCGAAAGCTGCAATATCTGCGGCGATCCGAACGCGCCCGCTGAAAGCACCACCGCAGCGCGGGCAAACACCTTCACCACTTTTCCTGCGCGCTCGAACTCGACGCCCTTCGCCCGGCCGTTCTCGACGATGATCCGCCGCACCAGCGCGTGCGTGCGCACGTCCAGATTGGCGCGGTCCGCCGCCGGCTCGACATAAGCGCGCGCCGCGCTCCAGCGTTCGCCGTTCTTCTGCGTGGTCTGGTAGATGCCGAATCCGTCCTGCTTCGCGCCGTTGAAATCGTCGTTCAGCGGCAGCTGCAGCCGCCGCGCCGCCTCGACAAAGGCGTGGCTGCCGGGATTGGCCCATTTCTGGTCGACCACCGAAAGCGGACCATCGCCGCCATGATGCGCATCGAATTCGTGCGACGAGCCGTAGCGCGCATTGCCCTCGGACTTGCGGAACCAGGGCAGCACATCCTTGTGGCTCCACCCGGTCGCGCCCAGCGCCTCCCAGTTGTCGTAATCCCAGTGGTTGCCGCGAATATAGACCATCGCGTTGATCGCCGAAGAGCCGCCCAGCCCCTTGCCGCGCGGCTGATAGCCGGTGCGACCGTTGAGCCCCGGCTGCGGCACCGTCTCGAACTGCCAGTTGGTGTTCTTCGGCAGGAAAGGCATGAAGCCCGGGGTCTTGACGCGCACGCCGTTGTTGCGCCCGCCCGCCTCGATCAGGCAGACCGACAGCGAGGGGTCTTCGCTGAGTCGCCCGGCGACCGCACAGCCTGCGGACCCGCCGCCGATCACGATGATATCATATTCGCTCATGCTCTCTCCCATTTTCGTTCCTGGTGCCGATCACGGCAGGCTATTCAATCGCCTCCGCTGGATGACCACCAGATGACCTGCCTCGTCGCTCTCGACCCCGGCAATGTGGAACCCTGCCTTAAGGTTGACGATGATCATGCGGTTGTTGCTGGCGCGGGTGCGCGTTTCAACGAAGTCATAGCCCTGCGCAGCCGCCCAATCGTGCTGCGCCTGCATCAGCCGCGCGGCAATGCCCAGGCCACGCGCTTCGGGAACGACGCCGCCAAGCCAGGAATAGAGCAGGCTGGGCCCGCGCCGATAGCCGAGCTTGAAGCCCAGCCGCGCGTGCCCGTCCCCATGCGCGACGTGCAGCACGGGATCGGCCAGCAGCGGCAGACGGCGCGCGAGATAGTCGGGATCGAAACTGTCGAAAATCCGGGCACAAAGCTCGGCGAGCATGGCCTGCTGGCCTCTGACGCTCGCCCCTTCGAAAAGGGTGATATCCGACCCGTCGGCCCCGCGTGCCATCCGCTTATTCCGCCGGCTCTAGAGTGGCATCGCCGACCATTCGCGACGGTACCGGCCGGCCTTGCCGCGCAGCCCAGGCGGCCTTGATGCTGTCGCTGGTCTCGCGGCTGTTGTCATGGCTCCAACCGGGCGGGCGGAGCAGATAGGCCAATTTGTTGCCCAGCCCCGGCGCGGACCACATGTCGCGCGCGATGCCGACCCATTCGTGGAACGCTGCCCAGAGCAGATTGAAGCTGCCCAGCTGCTTGACGATGCCATAGCGGATCGGTTCGTCGTCGCGCTCGGGCACGAAGGTGCCGAACATCTTGTCCCAGACGATGAACACGCCGGCATAATTCGAATCGAGATAGCGCGGATTTATCGCGTGATGGACGCGGTGGTGCGAAGGCGTGTTCATCACCGCCTCGAACCAGCGCGGCATGCGCTTCACCGCCTCGGTGTGGATCCAGAACTGGTAGATGAGGTTGATGCCGCCGCAAAAGGCGATCATCAGCGGGTGAAAGCCCAGCCAGAACAGCGGCAGGCTGACCAGCAGGCCGGGGGTGAAGAAGCCGGTCCAGGTCTGCCGGAGCGCGGTCGAGAGGTTATAATGCTGGCTGGAATGGTGGATGACATGCGCCGCCCACATCCAGCGGACACGGTGACCGAGCCGGTGCACCCAATAATAGGCGAAATCGTCGGCCACGAACGCGATCGGCCAGGCCCACCAGACGAAACCAATGTCGAACAGGCGGTACTGGTACACCCAGAAGGCGATGGCGAGCGCGAGCCCCCCGGTCAGCGCGCCGGCAACGGTGGAGCCAAGGCCAAGCGCCAGCGAGGTCAGCGTATCGCGCGGCTCATAGGCCCTGCGGTCGCGGCGGCGCACCCACCAGATCTCGACCAGCATCAACAGCACGAAAGCCGGGATGGCGAGCTCGGTCGGGTTGGGCAGGTTCGGCATGGCAAAAGCTTGCTTACATCATTGTCAGCAGCCTGTCAGCATCCTGTTTTGACAGTGCGAGTGAAACATGTCCGAAGCGCGGATCGCCGGTCTCGACCTTCCAGCCCTCGCTGCAACGGTGCGCGCGCAGCGGCCTGGGCAGCACGCGTCCGGCGCAATGCGCGCCATGGCGCTTGAGGATGACAACGCGGCCATCGGTCCCCTCGACGAGCGCGGCCTCGCCATCGTTCGACATCAGGACCGGCCCCGATTCGAAACCCGCGATCTGCTCCTCGGCGATGCGCGCGGCATCGGCGGCATCGCCGATCCGGTTCTCGCCCAGTTGCAGCAGCCAGACCAGGCCTGCGACCGCCAGGATGGCGGCGAGCGAAGCGAAAAGCAGCATCAGGTTCATCGGCCATCGTCCCCTATGGCGCCGGTTCTGTGTCCGGTCTTGGTGCAGGATAGCACTGCAGGCGCACGCATGAAAAGGCTATGGAAATGCGGCGGGGCTTGATTTGTGCAGCGGGGCATGACAGCGGCTCGCGGACATTTTTCTCGCATATGTGGAAGACCAGGCCGTGGCCGACATTGAACAATTGCAGCAGGATTATCTGGCGCGCATCGCCGATGCCGATCTTGCCGCGCTGGAAGACATACGCATCGCTGCGCTGGGCAAGCAGGGCGCGATCACCGGGCTGCTCAAGACGCTGGGCGCGATGAGCCCCGAGGAGCGCCAGGAACAGGGCCCGCGCATCAACGGCGCGCGCGAGGCGGTCACGGCCGCCATCGCCGCGCGCAAGGACGCGCTGGAAGGCGCAGCGCTCAACGAGCGGCTCGCCGCCGAGGCGATCGACCTGACGCTGCCGGTCGCGCCCAGCCCGCAAGGCTCGGTCCACCCGGTCGCACAGGTGATGGACGAACTGGCCGAGATTTTCGCCGATCTGGGATTTGCCGTGGCGACCGGGCCCGAGATCGAATCGGGCTGGTACAATTTCACCGCATTGAACATGCCCGAGACGCATCCGGCGCGTGCGATGCACGACACCTTTTATTTCCCCGATACCGGCCCCGATGGCGAGCCCATGCTGCTGCGCACCCACACCTCGCCGGTGCAGATCCGCACGATGATGGGGCAGAAGCCGCCGATCCGCATCATTGCGCCGGGCCGCACCTATCGCAGCGATTCGGACGCGACGCACACGCCGATGTTCCACCAGGTCGAAGGCCTTGTCATCGACAAGGGCATCACCATGGCGCACCTCAAATGGACGCTTGAGACCTTTGTTCGCGCGTTTTTCGAGCGCGATGACATCGTACTGCGCCTGCGGCCGAGCTATTTCCCGTTCACCGAGCCCTCGGCCGAGGTCGATGTCGGCTTCACGGTGGAAAAAGGCAAGCGCGTGATCGGCGGCGATCCGACGGGGCCGAATGGCGGCTGGATGGAAATTCTGGGCAGCGGCATGGTCAACCCGAAGGTGATCGAGCATTGCGGGCTGGACCCCGACGAATGGCAGGGCTTTGCCTTTGGCTGCGGCATCGACCGGCTGGCGATGCTGAAATACGGCATGGACGACCTGCGCGCATTCTTCGACGGTGATCTCAGGTGGCTGAAGCATTACGGCTTCTCGTCGCTCGATGTACCCACCTTGAGCGGAGGAGTTGGCGCATGAAATTCACCCTCTCCTGGCTGAAAGCGCATCTCGATACCGATGCTTCGCTGACCGAAATCACCGATCGGCTGACTGCGATCGGGCTGGAGCTCGAAGGGGTGGAAAACCCCGCCGATGCGCTGCGCCCGTTCCGCGTCGCCAAGGTGCTCGAGGCCGGCCCGCATCCTAATGCCGACAAGCTGCGGCTGCTCAAGGTCGACGACGGCTCGGGCACCCCCTGGCAGGTCGTGTGCGGCGCGCCCAATGCAAGGACCGGGCTGGTCGGAGTGTTCGGCCCGCCGGGAACCTATGTCCCCGGCCCCGCCTTCACGCTCAAGCCTGCGAAGATCCGCGATGTCGAGAGCTTCGGCATGATGTGCTCGTATCGCGAGCTCGAGCTCGGCGAGGACCATGACGGCATCATCGAATTGCCCGAGGACGCACCGGTCGGCACGAGCTTTGCCGATTATGCCGGGCTCGACGATCCCGTCATCGAGGTCTCGGTGACGCCCAACAAGCAGGACTGCATGGGCGTGCGCGGCATCGCGCGCGATCTCGCCGCATCGGGCATCGGCACGCTGAAGCCCTTGGCCGAAGTCTATCGCTCGGGCGTCGATCCGGTCGAGGGCTCGGGCGAGGCACCCGATGTCCGCACCGACGATAGTGCCGGTTGCCCGGCCTTTTTCGCGCAGAACGTTTCGGGCCTCAAGAACGGTCCCGCGCCCAAATGGATGGCAGACCGGCTGAAGGCGATCGGGCAGAAGCCGATTTCGGTGCTGGTCGACATCACCAATTTCGTCTCGATCGACCTCGGCCGTCCCTTGCACGTCTATGACCGGGCCAGGCTCTCGGGCGGGCTGGTGGCGCGCAAGGCGGCAGACGGCGAAGAGGTGCTCGCGCTCAACGGCAAGACCTACAAGCTCGACGCCAGCATGACCGTGATCGCCGACGCCAAGCAGGTGCATGATATCGGCGGCATCATGGGCGGCGAGGATTCGGGGGTTTCCGACGACACCACCGACGTGCTGATCGAGTGCGCCTATTTCGACCCCGAGCATATTGCGCGCACCGGCCAGAAGCTGATGCTGACGAGCGATGCGCGCCAGCGCTTCGAGCGCGGCGTCGATCCGGCGTTCCTCGAAACCGGCCTCGCCATCGCGACGCGGCTGGTGCTCGAGCAATGCGGCGGCACCGCAAGCCCGGTGACCCGATCGGGCAGCGCGCCGGTCGAGCCGCGCACGGTCGCTTACGACCCCGCCTATTGCGCGGCTTTGGGCGGCATCGATGTCGCGGCAAGCGAGCAGCAGGCGATCCTCGAACGCCTCGGCTTCGGCGTCGACAGCAGCGCCACCCCCTGGGCGATCACCGTCCCGACCTGGCGGCGCGATGTCGCAGGGAAAGCGGATATCGTCGAGGAAGTGGTGCGCATCACCGGCATCGATGCGATCCCCTCGACCCCGCTGCCGCGCCTGCCCGGCGTCGCCAAGCCGACCGCCAGCCCGGCGCAGCTGCAGGAGCGGCGCGTGCGCCGTCTCGCCGCCGCGCGCGGCCTCAATGAGGCGGTCAACTGGTCGTTCATTTCGGACAAGGAAGCCGCACCCTTTGGCGGCGGCGACTGGGTGCTGGCCAATCCGATCAGCGAAGATCTGAAAGTGATGCGGCCCTCGCTGCTGCCCGGCCTGCTCTCGGCGGCCAAGCGCAACCTCGATCGCGGCGCGGGCTCGGTGCGGCTGTTCGAAGTCGGTCGGCGCTATTTCAAGGCGGAGGACGGCACCAGCCTGGAGCGCACCACGCTGGGCATCGTGCTGGCGGGCGACAAGACCCCGCGCGACTGGCGCAGCGGCAAGGCGCAGGCCTTCACCGCGCATGACGTGAAGGCCGAGGTGCTGGCATTGCTCGATGCCGCAGGAGCCCCGGCGGCCAAGCTGATGGACTTCGCGCCCGATGCGGCAGGCCCTGGCGATCACTATCACCCGGGCCAGGCGGCGACGCTGCGACTGGGTCCGAAGAACGTGCTCGCCGCGTACGGCACCTTGCACCCCTCGACCGCGCGCGCATTCGGCTTCAAGCCGGTGCACGGGGCGGTGATGGTGGCCGAGCTGTTCCTCGATGCCATCCCGCTCAAGGCTCGCGGATCGGCGATGCGCGAAGCCTATGCGCCGCCGGCCTTGCAGGCGGTGACGCGCGACTTCGCTTTCCTGGTCGATGCGAAGCTGCCCGCCGGTGACCTCGTCCGCGCGGTCAAGGGCGCCGACAAGAAGAATATCACCGATGCGCGCGTGTTCGACAGCTTTGCAGGCCAGGGCGTGCCCGAGGGCAAGCTCTCGCTCGCCATCGAGGTAACGCTGCAGCCGGTGGACAAGAGCTTCGGCGATGATGAGCTGAAAGCCATTGCCGATGCGGTGGTCAAGGCGGCGGCCAAGCTTGGGGCGGAGCTGCGTGGCTGACCTGGTCACGCTGCGATCCGATGCGCTGACCGCCAGCATCCACCCGCTGGGGGCGGAGCTGTGGTCGCTCAGGGACCCAGAAGGCCGCGAGCTGATGACCGATGCCGACCCGGCCTTCTGGTCGGGCCACGCGCCGTTGCTGTTCCCGATCGTCGGCGCGCTGGCAGGCGACCAGTATCGGCTGAACGGGCGGACTTATGCGATGCCACGGCACGGATTTGCCCGGCGGTCGGAATTTGCGCTGGTAGAGGCAGAGGCTGACCGCGCGCTGTTCCGGCTCGAGGCGAGCAAGGAAAGTCGCGCGGTGTATCCGTTCGAATTCCGGCTCGACATGAGTTTCGCGCTGACAGGCGCGACGCTCGCCATGACTGCCACCGTCAGCAACATGGGCGACACCCCAATGCCGTTCAGCTTCGGCTATCACCCGGCGTTCGCCTGGCCGCTGCCCTATGGCGGCGCGGCGGAGGATCACCGGATCGTTTTCGAATGCGGCGAACCTGCCCAGATCCGGCGGCTCGACCCTGCCACCGGCCTCGTCGCGCCCGATCCGAGGCCCAGCCCGGTCCAGGGCAAGACCTACGCGCCCAAGCCCGCCGATTTCGAGGCCGACGCGCTGATCTGGGATAAACTTTCCAGCCGCTCGCTCACTTATGGCGTGCCCGGCCAGCCGCGCCTCTGCATCGACTTTCCCGATACGCCGATGCTCGGCATCTGGCAGAAGCCCGGCGCGCGCTTCCTCTGCATCGAACCCTGGGCCGGGATCGCCGACCCGCTGGGCTTCACCGGCGATTTTGCCGACAAGCCCGGCGTGATGACGCTGGCACCAGGCGCACAGCAGCGTTTGCGGATGGATGTGACGCTGCTAGAGAGCTAGCCGTTTTCCGGTCCCCTGCTTGAGGCAGGGGTCCATCACCCGACCGATCCGCCAGGCACCAAGGCTGGAAATGGATGCCTGCCTTCGCAGGCAAGCGACAGAATAGCAAAGCCCCGATATGACCGCCCTCAACCGCCGCACCTTCGCCATCATCTCGCACCCTGACGCAGGGAAAACCACGCTCACCGAAAAGCTGCTGCTCACCGGCGGCGCGATCCATCTGGCGGGTGAGGTCAAGGCGCGCGGCGCGGCGCGGCGAGCGCGGTCGGACTGGATGAAGATCGAGCAGCAGCGCGGCATCTCGGTCACATCCTCGGTGATGACCTTCGAGCGGCAGGGCATCACCTTCAACCTGCTCGACACGCCGGGGCACGAGGATTTCTCCGAAGACACCTATCGCACGCTGACCGCGGTCGATTCCGCGATCATGGTGATCGACGCCGCCAAGGGCATCGAGCCGCAGACGCGCAAGCTGTTCGAGGTCTGCCGGTTGCGCTCGGTGCCGATCATCACCTTTGTCAACAAGGTCGACCGCGAGGGCCGCGATCCGTTCGAACTGCTCGACGAGGTCGCCGATGCGCTGGCGCTCGACGTGTGCCCGATGAGCTGGCCGGTCGGCATGGGTGGCCAGTTCGAGGGGATTTACGACTTTGCCCGCAACACGCTGATGCAGCCGAGCGGACCCAGCCGCGAATATGACGACACCGCGCTTGCCGTCAGCGGGCTCGATGATCCCAAGCTGGCAGAAGCGCTGTCCGCCCAGGCGCTGGAGCGGCTGCATGAGGAGGCCGAGCTTGCCCAAGGCGGCTATGCGAGCTTCGACCTTGAGGCCTATCGCCATGGCGACCTGACCCCGGTCTATTTCGGCTCCGCCTTGAAGCGCTTCGGCATCGAGGAGCTGATCGACGCCATCGCGACGCACGCCCCGCCGCCGCGCAGCCAGCCCGCCGAGCCGGACGCGGTCGATCCGACGCGCAAGGACGTGACCGGGTTCATCTTCAAGGTGCAGGCCAACATGGACCCGCAGCACCGCGACCGCATCGCCTTCATGCGGCTGGTCTCGGGCACGTTCAAACGCGGGATGAAGCTGGTGCCCTCGGGCCATGGCAAGCCGATCGCGGTGCATTCGCCGATCCTGTTCTTCGCGCAGGACCGCGAACTGGCCGACGAGGCGCTGCCCGGCGACATTATCGGAATCCCCAATCACGGCACGCTGCGCGTCGGCGATACGCTCTCCGAAAAGAACGACGTACGCTTTACCGGCCTGCCCAATTTTGCGCCGGAAATCCTGCGCCGCGTGCAGCTCAAGGACCCGACCAAGACCAAGCAGCTGCGCAAGGCGCTCGACGACCTGTCCGAAGAGGGCGTGATCCAGGTCTTCTATCCCGAAATCGGCAGCCAGTGGGTGGTCGGCGTGGTCGGCCAGCTGCAGCTCGAAGTGCTGATCAGCCGGCTCGAGGCCGAATACAAGGTCGAGGCGGTGCTCGAAATGGCCCCGTTCGATACCGCGCGCTGGCTGAGCGGTCCGGCAGACGCGCTGGAAGCGTTCAAGCGCATCTCGATGAACAACCTCGCCAAGGACCGCGACGGCAATCCGGTGTTCATGGCGCGCTCCGCCTGGGATGTCGGCTATCAGCAGGAAAAGAATCCCGAGCTGACCTTCAGCGCGACGCGCGAGCGCTAGACGAGTGTTGCAACCGCCATGACCCGCGCTACAGCGGGGACATGGCGTCGCGCACCAAGGTTTCTCCCGACACGATCCGGCACATCGTCGAAGAGGCGAGCACCATCGCCATGGCTGCGTTCGCGCGCGCGGGCGGCGACCTTCAGGTCTGGGACAAGGTGCCGGGCGAGCCGGTGAGCGAGACCGACCTTGCCGTCGACAATTTCCTGCGCGAACGCCTGGGGGCGCTGGTCCCCGATGCGGGCTGGCTGTCCGAGGAGACGGCGGACGACACCGCGCGGCTCGATTGCGGGCGCATCTGGCTGGTCGATCCGATCGACGGCACGCGCGATTTCGTACGCGGGCGCACTGGCTGGGCGATCTCGGTCGCTCTGGTCGAGGATGGCCATGTCGTGATGGGCGTGCTGGCAGCCCCGGCGCGCAAGGAATACTGGATCGGCGCGCGCGGACGCGGCGCTTTCCTCAACGGCAAAAGGCTGAAGGCGAGCCGCCGCACCGATTTTTCCGGGTCGCGCGTGCCCACCGACAGCCTGCCCAAGGCGGATGTGGACCTCACCGTCGTCGAAAAGCCCAACAGCATAGCGCTGCGCATGGCGATGGTCGCCGACGACCGCGCCGACCTGCTTGCGACGCTGCGCTGGGGCTATGAATGGGATATCGGCGCGGCCGCGATCATCGCCGAAGAGGCGGGCGCGCGCGTGACCGATGCGCTGGGCGGCGAGCTCCGCTTCAACAAGCCGCGCGCCAATGCCTTCGGCGTGCTGTGCTGCGCGCCGGGCATCCACGCCGCTGCTGTCGAGCGCCTGCGCGAACGCGCGGTGCGGCTGTCGGCGGGCGGCGGCTAACCCTCCGCGGTTGCCTGCTGTTTCTCCGCCTCGGCATAGGGCGTGGTGAGATACAGGCCCGTCGTCCCGACCAGCGTCAGCACGATGAACCCCGCCTGAGCGAGGCTGATCGACTGGCGGAACACCAGCCAGCCGATCACCGCCACCGCGACCACGCCGACGCCCGACCAGATCGCATAGGCGATGCCCATCGGGATGCGGGTAAACGCAAAGGCGAGCAGCCAGAAGCACAGGCCATAGCAGCTCATCGAGGCCATGCCGAACAGCGGCTTGGCAAACCCCTGCGAGGCCTTGAGCAGGCTGGTGCCCGCAATCTCGCAAAGGATGGCCAAAGCCAGCAGCACCCATGCATTCATAGCCCGGATTTCCTCATTCCGCTCTGGGTATGGCAATCGAGTCCCCGGCCAGCATCCGCGCCGCCGTCGCCTCTTTCATGAACGCCCAGACCTCGGCATCGAAGCCGGGATCGGCCCGGACCGGCCAGTTGCCCATGTCGTCGTACATCTTCATCGTGCCGGTCCACATCGCTGGGGTAGCGACATCGGTGAATGGCTTGAGCAGCGCGAACCAGCGCTGGACGAAGCCTGCTGCCGTGTCGCCGGTTGGGTCCATCGGCATCGCCGCCTTGATCTCGTCGCCCAGCGCCTTCCATTGCGCGGCATAGGCATCGTGATCGAAATCCGCGCCCAGGGCGCCCATCTTCTCGCCCCATTCGGCCTGCTCTTCCGGGGTGAAATAGCGGTCGGTCACCGCCTTCCATTGGTCTTGTGACATGCTTGCACTGTCCTCTTGTTCATTTCGGATCAGCGAGCAGAAGGTCTCGGCATCGATGGGCTCGCCGCGATCGATGCGTGACTTGACGGAAATGAGCAGCGCCTGCGCCTCGGATATGCGCCGCGCCTGTTGTTCGAGATGGTCGAGCTGCGCGGTGATGAGGCCGTGCAAGTCGATCCGCCGATGCGCGGTCAGCCGCTGGATCTGCGCCAGCGTCAGCCCCGCCTTCTTGAGCGAGAGGATGAGGTTGAGCCGCTCGAGCGCCGCCGCATCATAGTGCCGCCGCCCCGAGGCGGTGCGCAACGGTTCGACCAGCCCCCTCGCCTCGTAGAAGCGCAGCGCACGGGCTGTAAGACCGGTGAGCCGGGTAACGGCGGCAATGTCGAGCGAATCGGGCATAAGCGGCTTATGCCACTTGACGTAAGGTCAGCTTCAAGCGGATTTTTTATGGTTCCGACTAACCCGCTCGTCTGTGATGAGCCAATTTCCCAAGGTCTGAAATATTGTGGTCTTTGGACACCACAATGTTTCATTTACACTTCCTCCATAAGCTTTGTCGGTGAGCTTCAAGAAGTCCTTCAAGCCTGTGCCTGTCAAACTTGGTCGCCATTCCAAGCGCCAGGAGAGACGGGCAGAGCAACGCCGTGTCGTCGACCTGTTGACGACGGCAGCATTGTCTGGCGCTGTCATCGGTATCGGCAGTCTATTTTTAAACGAGCAGGACAGCGCTGCTTTCACCACCAAAATGCGTATTATAGCAGTCGGTGTCGGACTGATACGTGCGCGCGAACCACAGCCTGGAGATCACTGGGCAGGTTGCCATGATGCACGCGCAGCTGGAACTGCCCCAATCTATCGGGGGGAACCTGGCTATCGGGAAGGCATGGATGGCGATTCAGACGGAGTTGCTTGCGAACCCTATCGTTAGGCTGAGGTGTCAGGGTTAGCGACAGGGCGTAAGCATCTGACGCGCATTAGCCAATTTTCCGCATGACGCGCCCCACCTGATCCGCCATGGTCGCAGCCGATGCGCGCCCTGATCCTCAGACGGTTGTTGACCGCGGTCCCGACGCTGTTGCTCGTGCTGCTCGCCTCGTTTGCGCTGATGCGCTTTGCGCCGGGCGGGCCGTTCGATGGCGAGCGGCCGCTGGCGCCCGAGACGCGCGCGGCGCTGGAAGCGGCATACGGGCTCGACCTGCCGATGGGCGAGCAATTCGCCCTGTTCCTGCGCCGCACGCTGACCGGCGATTTCGGACCGAGCCTGGTTTATCGCGACTTTACCGTCACCCAGCTGATCGCGGACAGTCTGCCGGTCTCCCTGACGCTGGGTGGCCTTGCCATCGTGCTGGCGCTGGTGCTGGGCCTCGCGGCGGGAACCATTGCGGCGCTGCGCCCCGGCGGATGGGCGGACGAGACGCTGATGCTCGCCGCCACCATCGTCACCGCGCTGCCCAGCTTCGTGACCGGGCCGTTGCTGGCGCTGATCTTCGGGCTGTGGCTGGGGCTGCTGCCGGTGGGCGGGCTGGGTGACGGGCTGCTGAGCGCGCCGCAATACTGGATCATGCCGGTGATCGCGCTTGCGCTGCCGGTCGCGGGTGCGATCACCAAGCTGGCGCGCGCGGGACTGGCGGCGGCGCTCGCGCAGGAGCATGTCCGCACGGCGCGGGCACGCGGGCTTGGCACCGGCGCGATCATCGCGCGCCACGCGCTGCGGCCTGCGCTCGTGCCGGTGGTGAGCTATCTCGGCCCGGCGGCGGCAGGATTGCTGACCGGCGCGGTGGTGATCGAGACGGTGTTCGCGCTGCCCGGGCTGGGCCGCTATTTCGTGCAGGGCGCACTCAACCGCGATTATCCGCTGATCATGGCGGTGATCCTGCTCTATGCCGCGCTGATCATCGCGTTCAACCTGCTCGCCGATCTGCTCTACGGCTGGCTAGATCCCCGGAGCCGGGCTTGAACCGCATCGCCCTGCCCGGCGCGATCGTCGCGCTGATCGTGCTTGCCGCGCTGCTGCTGCCGATGCTGCTGCCTTGGAGCCATGATGCAATCGACTGGGATCATGTGCGAGCCGCCCCCGGCACCGCAGGCCATGTGCTCGGCACCGACGAGCTGGGCCGCGACCGGCTGGCGCGGCTGGCGGTGGCGACCCGCATCACGCTGCTCGTCGCCTTTGCCGCTGCGCTCGTCTCGATGCTGGTCGGCATCGGCTGGGGCATGATCGCGGGCTGGGCGGGGGGCCGAACCGACGAGCTGATGATGCGGATCGTCGATGCGCTCTATGCCCTGCCCTTCATGTTCATCGTGATCGTGCTGATGGTGGTGTTCGGCCGATCGATCCTGCTCGTGTTTGTCGGCATCGGGCTGGTCGAATGGCTGACCATGGCGCGGATCGTGCGCGGCCAGGTGATGACGCTGCGCCACCGCCCGTTCGTGCTGGCGGCCGAGGCCAGCGGCGCGCCGGTGCGCGTCATCCTCGCACGGCATATCCTGCCCAATATCGCGGGCGTGGCGCTTGCGTACCTGACGCTCACCCTACCGGGCATCATCATGATCGAGAGCTTCCTGTCGTTCCTCGGCCTCGGCGTGCAGGAGCCGCTGACCTCGCTCGGTATCCTGGTGAAGGACGGCGCGGACGACATGGATGTCGCGCCCATGGGGCTGCTGGTGCCCGGCGGAGTGATGGTAACGCTGCTCGTCTGCCTGACGCTGATCGGCGAGCGCTTGCGGGACCGGTTTGCATGAGCCTGTACCGGCTCGAAAACATGGGCGTGACCATTGACGGGCGCGATCTGGTGCGCGGCGTGAGCCTGGAGATCGCACCGGGCGAATGCGTCGCGCTGGCGGGCGCGTCGGGATCGGGCAAGAGCCTGACCAGCCTCACCCCGTTCGGGCTCTCCGCCGGGACGATCACCGGATCGGCGGTGGTCGAGGGACAGGAGCTGGCGGGGCTGGCAGAGGCGGACCTACGCCAGGTACGGCGCGAGACCGTCGGCTTCGTTTTCCAGCAGCCGCTGACTGCACTCACTCCGCACCGGACCGCTGCGCAGCACCTCGTCGAAAGTGCGATGCAGGCGGGCGGACTGCGCCCCGACCAGAATGCGCTGACAGCGATGCTGGACGCGGTGGGTCTTGCCGAGCCGGCGATCAAGCTGCGTCGCTATCCGCACCAGCTGTCCGGCGGCGAACGCCAGCGGCTGATGATCGCCTGCGCCATTGCGCACCGCCCCCAGCTGCTGATTGCCGACGAGCCGGTCTCCGCGCTCGATGCGCATCTGCGCGGAGAGATCATGGCGCTGCTCACCCGGCTGCGGCGCGAGACCGGCATGGGGCTGCTGCTGGTCAGCCATGATCTCGCCTCGCTCGAACATCATGCCGACCGGGTGCTGGTGATGCAGGGCGGACAGGTTGTGGAAGCAGGCGCGGCACAGGCCATCGCGCGCGCGCCACAGCACGCTTACAGTCAGGCGCTTTGGGCGGCGACGCCCAGCCTCAAGGCCGCGCTGCCCGATGACCTGCCTGTGCCGGGCGCGCCGCTGATCGAAGCGCAAGGCCTGACCGTGCGTTTTGCCGGAAGCGGCCTGTTCGCCAAGCCCGTCACCGCTGTCGACGCGGTGGACCTGACCGTGCATCAGGGCGAGGCGGTGGCGCTGATCGGCGGCTCGGGCTCGGGCAAGTCCACCATCGGCCGCGCGATTGCCAGGCTGGGGCCCGTCAGCGCGGGTGCCGTTCTGTGGAAAGGGGCGCGATTGCCCGCGCGCCGCAGCCTAGAGCAGCGGCGAATGATACAACCGGTGTTCCAGGACCCGGTCGCGAGCCTCGATCCGCGCTGGCGCGTGTCCGACATCATCGCCGAACCCTTGGTGCATCTGCGCCCCGACCTGACGAGTTGGGGCCGCGCCGGGCTGGTCAAGAAGGCGCTGCAAATGGTCGAGCTGGATGCCGCGCTGGCGGATCGCAAACCGGCGGGGCTGTCGGGCGGTCAGGCGCAGCGCGTCGCGATCGCCCGCGCGCTGGTCGCCGAGCCCGGGATGCTGGTGCTCGACGAGGCGACCTCGGCGCTCGACCCGCTGGTGGCTGTGCAGATCGTCGCGCTCTTGAAACGGCTGCAGCGCGACCAGCGCATCGCGATGCTGGTCATCACGCACGATCTGGCGCTGGCGGCGCAGTTCTGCCACCGCGCTGCCGTGCTCGATGCCGGACGTATCGTCGAGACAGGGCCGATGGCGCAGCTGATCGCCAGCCCTGAGGCGGCGATGACGCAAAAGCTGGTGGCCGCAAGCTGACGCTCGCGGCCACCTCCCCCTTTGCCAGCAGCAAATCAGGTCAGAACTTGACCGTTCCGGTCACGAACACCTGACGCGGATTGCCGTAGAACGCGGTCGCAACGCCCTCGGTGCCCAGCGTGGGGATGAGATTGCCCGCCGCGTTGCGCGTCGGCGTGCCATCGGGCGCGGTTGCGAGGAACTGATAGCCCGACGTGATATACTGTTTGTCGAGGATGTTCTTGGCGTTGATGCCGAAGCTGAACCGGTCCTCGTCATCGCGCCAGATCAGCGAGGCATCCCAGAGCGCGAAGCCGGGCTGGTCGAGGAAGGGGCTCGGCGTTTCGAACTGGAAGGTCTTGCTGCGATAGCTGACCGTGGTCGAAGCGGTGATGTTGCCCGAGAAGGCCGGGAAGACGCCCGAGAAGGTGCCCGACATCGTCCATTTCGGCGTGTTCTGGATGCGGCGCAGATTGGCGACGTCGATGTTGCGCGCATCGATGAAGCGCTTGTACTCGCCATCGATATAGCCGAGCGTCGCGTTGAAGCTGAGGAACGAGCCGGACCCTGCGAATTCGCGCGCGAACACGGCATTGCCTTCGAACTCGATACCCTTGAACTCGGCCTTGCCGGCATTGGTGGTGACGCCGATAAAGGTGTCGTTGACGCCGTCGCCATTGGAGTCGAACCCTGCGGAACCCGGCACCTGGACGTTGGTGTAATCGGCGTAGAAGCCGGTCAGCGCCAGGTTGATCGCGTTGTCGGCAAAGCTGCCCTTCCAGCCCAGCTCATAGCTGTCGACCGTTTCGGGCTCGAAGCTCAGGAAGTCGAAGATTTCCTGCTGGCTGCGCACGCCGTCGCGGTTGGTGTCGGGCGCGGCGGTCGAAAGCCCGCGCGGGTCGAAGCCGCCGCCCTTGAAGCCCTGCGAATAGCCGGCGAAGAACAGATGGTCTTCGTTCGGCTTGAAGCTCAGCGAGGCGCGCGGGTTGAAATCGGTGAAGCGTGCCTCGCCGTTGAAGTTCGACGTGGTCGCCAGCACCACCGGCGTACCGCCGAACTCGGCCGAACGGCCCAGCTTGGTCTGGCGCAGGATGGTCGAATTGCGCTTGTCGACCGTGTAACGGCCGCCCAGCGACAGCGAGAGCTGATCGGTGAAGTCATAGGTGAAATCGCCGAACACCGACCAGGTATCGGTGCGCACATCACCAGCGGTGAAGGCGTTGAGATTGGCGAGCGTGGTGAACAGCAGCACGTCGAACGCGGTCGAGGCCTTGGCATCGAGATAATAGAATCCGACCAGACCCTTGAGGCGCTCGCCTTCGTACAGCAGCTGGAATTCCTGGCTGACCTGCTCGTTGCGATAGACTGCGGGCACATCGACATCGATCGCGGGCAACGCGTCGAAATCGATCGGGGTGAAGCTGTCATCCTTGCGCCAGGCGCTGATCGAACGCAGCGTCAGATTGTCGGTGAGCTCGGCGGAGATGTTCATCGCCAGACCGAATGCTTCGATATCCTGGCGCGGATTGTTGAGGCCGGCGCGGGTGTCATAGACATCGTTCAGCACCGGCGTGCCGCTGCGGATGCCGGGGATAAGCCGATGACCGTTGCGCGGATCGGACTTGTCGCGGGTATAGTCGCCCGAGATGCGGATCAGCACCGGCGCGCCATAGCCGCCGATTTCGAACGTGCCGCGGCCCGCCCAGACATCGCGGTTATAGTTTTCGAGTCCGCGAATGTTGATATTGTCGCCAAAGCCGCCGCGCGACAGGCGCGCCAGCGTGCCGCCGACGCGGACGATATCGCCGAGCGGGGCTGACACGGTGACCACGCCTTCGGCCTGATCATAGGTGCCATAGGTGCCGCGCACCTTCAGGCTGAAATCCTGCGGCAGCATCTTGGTGACATATTTGACCGCACCGCCGATGGTGTTGCGGCCATAGAGCGTGCCCTGCGGTCCGCGCAGCACCTCGATCCGCTCGACTTCGTAGATGTCGAGCACCGCCGCCTGCGGGCGGTTGAGGTACACATCGTCCAGATAGATGCCGACGCCGGCCTCGAAGCCGGGAACCGGGTCCTGCTGGCCCACGCCGCGGATGAAGGCAGTCAGCGTCGAGTTGGTGCCGCGCGAATTTTCGAGCGTGGTGTTGGGCGTGATCTGCGAGATGTCAGTGATGTCGAGCGCGCCCTGGTTTTCCAGCCGCTCGGCGGAAAAGGCGCTGATCGCGATCGGAACGTCCTGCAGGTTTTCTGCCCGGCGACGGGCGGTCACGACGATCACGCTACCGTCATCGGCGGTGGTCGCTTCCTGTTCCTGCGCTTCCTGCGCGATCGCGACAGGAGCAAGTGCCGTAAGGGCTGCGGCGGCGACGCCCAGCGTGAGCGCAGTGCGCGTGGCGGCGAAACGGGTGAACCCGAAAACGGACATGAACTTCCTCCCTGCATCCTGACCTGTTCGCGGTGCACCGGTTCGTCTCACTGACCGGCCTTGCGCAGAACGTGTTTGTCCATTAGTGAAAGTTGAACCAGCTTTCAACTCTTATCGCATGAGGGGAGACAGCGAGGACAAAATCGGCCAGATGTGTTGCGCGCACGCATCATGTCCGGCAGCGGGAGTGGATCATGGCGGCAAAACCTTCGGCAGCGGAAGAACCGCCCGCGAACCCGGGCGCAGAAGGCGCACGGCCGGACAAGACGCCGCGCACGGCGCGCGGCCGCGCCACGCTGCGCAAGCTGCTCGATGCGGCCGCGATCGAATTCGGCGAGCGGGGCTTTCACGAGGCATCGATCAGCGGCATTACCCGGCGCGCAGGGACAGCACTGGGCAGCTTCTACACCTATTTCGATTCCAAGGACGAAATCTTCCGCGCGCTGGTGCAGGACATGTCCGCCCAGGTCGGCAAGCATGCCGCCGCCGCGATGCAGGAGGCGAGCGGCGCGCTCGACCGTGAACGCGCGGCGCTCAAGGGGTTTCTCGAATTCGCGCGCGAGCACAAGGAAATCTACCGGATCATCGACGAGGCTGAATTCGTCGATTCCGAAAGCTATCGCGCGCATTATCAGGTGACCGCCACGCGCATCCTCAGCCGCCTGCAGGCGGGCGCAGCCGCAGGCGAAATCAGAGGCGATGTCAGCGAACTCCACGCCTGGGCAGTGATGGGGATGAACGTGTTTCTGGGGCTACGCTACGGCATCTGGAACGAGGACATGACACCGGACGCGATCGCCATCGCGGCAAACGACTTCATCACGCGGGGGCTTAAACCCTAGTCCCGCTCTTAACCTCCGTCACTCCCGCGCAGGCGGGGCCCCGCTCTTCTGAGAGGTGGGCACAAAGCGGGTTTCCGGCGTTTGCGGGAATGACGTCGAGCAGCTGACTTGAGCGCCCAAGGGCAAAGCTATCAATCGCTCGCCATCAGCAGTTCGGGCAGGTCGCCGCTTGTTCCCCGCGCCTCGTCGATGATGAAGCGCCGGATCAGGCCCGTGCGCCCGACCAGCTGCATGCCGATGCGCCGCACCAGCGAGGGCGCCTTGCCGGGCAGGCCGTAGAGCCGGTTGAGCACGTCGGTGGCCGAGGCCATCATCGCATTGTCGAGCATCCGCCATTGCTGATAGCGCTTCAATTGCGCGAGATCGCCCGGATCGAGCCCCAGCCGCGCGCCCTCGCCCAGCACATCGGCGAGCGCCGCGACATCGCGCAGCCCCAGGTTCAGCCCCTGTCCCGCGATCGGGTGGATGATATGCGCGCTGTCGCCTACCAGCGCGATGCGCGGCGCGACCATGTCGCTTGCCTGACACAGCGTCAGCGGCCAGCTGCTGCGCGGGGCGATCGGTGTGATTGCCCCGAGAAACCCGCCGCTCGCCTCGGTCAGCGCAGCGCCGAACGCGCGGTCGGACAGCGAAGTCCAGGCATCCGCCTTGCCCTCGGGCACCGTCCAGACGATCGAGGCCATCGCCCGACCCTCGTCATCATCGTTGAGCGGCAGGATGGCGAGCGGACCATCGGGATAGAAAATCTCGAACGCGGTGTTCTGATGACCTTTTTCCAGCGTCACGGCGGTAACGATGCCGCGTTGGCGATACGACCATTGGTTGAGGCCGATCCCGGCCAAATCGCGCGTCGGCGATACGCGGCCTTCCGCGCCGACCAGCAACGAAGCCGTGAAGATGCGGCCATCGGCCAGGCTCACCGTCGCACGGTGCGCATCGACAGCACGATACGCAACCTCGGCCCCCATGACCAGATCGATATCCGCATCGGCGCTCGCGGCCTGATAGAGCGCGGCGCGGAGCAGGCTATTGGGCAGCATCACGCCCATGCCATCGACCCCGGCATCGAAATCGAGCGAACCTCGCCGCAGGCCATCGCTGACCGCGATCCGGTCGATCGGACAGGCATCGCGCCATAGGCTGTCGGCCAGTCCCAGATTTTGCAGCATCTGCCAACTGGTCGAAGCGAGCGCAGAGGCGCGGCCATCGAACGCAGTATCGGCGAGCGTCTCAGGCGTGATCCGGTCGATCAACCGGACGCTGAGGCCATGCCGCGCTACTGCTAGCGCGAGCGAAAGCCCCGCCGGTCCTGCGCCCATGATGAGGATGTCGCTATGGTTACCCAAGGTGATGCTGCCTGTCATGCGCGCCAATGTAGGCGGTCTGCAGACGACTGAACAGGGGCTAGCTGCGCGGAGTCCGTCCCAAGTCCTTGCTTGACGCGGAGTCCATGGTCTGCGCAAAATGGGCGGCATTTACCATATTGCCGGAGAATTCAAGGTTATGGCCAGCCGCGCCGCCACCAGAAACGCGCCCGACTGGCGCGACCTGATGCGTCAGAGCCTGATGCGCAGCGGCAGCCTGATTCTGGCGCTGCTGCTGTTTGCGCTGGTCGCCTTCACCACCATCGCGCTGCTGACCTATCACCAGACCGATCCGTCGTTCAACACGGCCGCAGGCGGCGGCGTCGACAACTGGATGGGCGCAAGCGGCGCATGGATTGCCGATTTCATGCTGTTCCTCGGCGGCCCGGCCAGCGCGCTACTGCTGCCGATCACCGCGGTGCAGGCGCACCGGCTCTGGATCAACCAGCCGCTCGGCCACTGGCGCCGCTCGGTCATCGCGACACTGCTCAGCATGCTGTTCCTGGCAATTGCTGCCGCTGTCCTGTTCGGTGAATCCGCGCCGCATTTCCCGGCAGGGCCCGGCGGCCTGTTCGGCATGATGGGTGCGCGCGGCATCCAGTTCCTTGCCGCATTCCTGCCGCCTGCTGGCGCTTCCTGGGCACTCTATGGCAGCGCTTCGCTGCTGGGGCTGGTCGGCGCGGCGCTTGGCTGGAAGGCGCTGGGGCTGGAGCGCGGGTTGCTGCGCATGCCGCCGATCAAGGTGAGCATGCCCGAGGCGCTGTTCCGTCGCCCAATCGGCCCGGTCATTGACGAAGACGACATGGACGAGCTCGACGATGCTGCTGAGCCGCGTCGTCCGGCACTCGCCGCGCCGCGCAAGGAAGCGGTTCCAGACAACCGTCCGCCCCCGGAAATCACCGAGCCCTCGCTACGTCCCGCCAAGGCGCAGCTTGGCCCGAAGAGCAAACAGGGCGATTTTTTCGGCCCCTATGAGCTGCCCTCGGTCGACCTGCTCGACCCGCCGCCGTCGAGCACCGGCCCTGCGCTCGACAAGATCGCGCTCGAGCGCAACGCGCGCCTGCTCGAGACCGTGCTCAGTGACTTCAACGTCAAGGGCGAGATCACGGCGGTGCGCCCCGGCCCGGTCGTCACCCGCTACGAGCTGCTGCCTGCGCCGGGCATCAAGGCCAATCGCGTCATCCAGCTCGCCGACGATATCGCGCGCAACATGTCGGCACGCTCCGCGCGCGTCGCGGCGATTCCGTGCCGCAAGGAACTGGGCATCGAGCTGCCCAACCAGCATCGCGACGCGGTCGTGCTGCACGAGATGATCGGATCGAGCCATTTTGCCGAGAATAGCGGTCAGCTCCCGGTCATCCTGGGCAAGAATATTTCGGGCGATCCGGTGATCGCCGACCTCGCGCCCATGCCGCACCTGCTGATCGCAGGCACCACCGGATCGGGCAAGTCGGTCGGCCTCAACGCGATGATCCTGTCGCTGCTCTACCGGATGACGCCGGAAACGCTGCGCATGATCATGATCGACCCGAAGATGCTCGAACTGTCGATCTATGACGACATTCCGCACCTGCTCTCCCCCGTGGTGACCGAGCCCGCCAAGGCGGTGCGCGCGCTCAAATGGGCGGTCGAGCAGATGGAAGAGCGCTATCGGATGATGAGCGAGCTCAAGGTGCGCAGCCTCGTCAATTTCAACGACAAGGTGCGCGTCGCCAAGGCCAAGGGCCTGCCGCTGGGCGAAGAGGTACAGACCGGCTGGGATCCGGTCAGTGGCCAGCCGCAATACGAGAAGAAGCAGCTCGATTACGAGCCGATGCCGCAGATCGTGGTGATCGTCGACGAACTCGCCGACCTGATGATGACCGCCGGCAAGGAGGTGGAATTCCTGATCCAGCGGCTCGCACAAAAGGCGCGTGCAGCAGGGATCCATCTGATCATGGCGACGCAGCGCCCCTCGGTCGACGTCATCACCGGCGTGATCAAGGCCAACCTGCCGACTCGCATCAGCTTCCACGTTACCAGCAAGATCGATTCGCGCACCATCCTGGGCGAACAGGGCGCGGAGCAGCTGCTCGGCAAGGGCGACATGCTCTACATGTCCGGCGGCAAGCAGGTCGAGCGCGTGCATGGGCCATTCGTCTCGGATGAGGAGGTGCGCCGTGTCGCCGACCACTGGCGCGGCCAGGGCCAGCCCGATTACATCCAGGCAGTGACCGAAGAGCCCGAGGATGGCGGCTTCGCGCTCGATGGCGCGAGTCTCGACGACAGCCCCGAAGAGCAGATGTACCGCGCCGCCTGTCAGATCGTGTTCGAAAGCCAGAAGGCTTCGACCAGCTGGCTGCAGCGGCAGTTGCGTATCGGCTACAACAGCGCCGCGCGGCTGGTCGAGCGGATGGAAGAGGACGGCTATATTAGCGCGCCCAACCATGTCGGCCGGCGCGAGGTGTTCTGCGACAAGGATGGCAATCCGCTCTGATCGGGACCGGTCGGCCGGGCGGGATCAGTCCTGCCCGGCGATCCGGATCGGCTTGGCGAGCAGGGTCTTCACGTAAAGCCGCTGGACCATGACATAGGTCACGACAGTAAGCGGAGCCGAGAGCAGCACGCCCAGGAAGCCAAAGACCAGCCCGAAGGCGACGACCGCGAACAGCAGCACCGCAGGAGGCACATCGACCGCCTGTTTCTGGATCATGGGCTGCAGGAAATTGCCCTGAATCTGCTGGACGATCAGGAAGAGCACGACCGTCCACAAGGCTGTGGTCGGCGACACGGTGAAAGCGAGCAGGACAGCCGGAACGCCCGCGATGACCGGCCCGACCATGGGGATGATGTCGAGCAGTCCGGCGATGATCGCCAGCCCCCCCGAGGCCGGCACGCCCAGCGCCCACAGCCCGCCGCCGGTCAATACCGCCACCACGACCGACGAGACGCCTTGGCCCATCATCCAGCCGCGCAGGCCCCGCGAAGCGTCATCCAGGGCGTCCGAAACCGGCTGCTCGGCACGGGCCGGCAGGAGCAGCAGCAGGCCGCGCCGATAGACACTCGGATCGCTTGCGATAAAGATCGCGCCGACGAACACGAGAACGAAATTGGCGATCGCGTTGGTCGCGGTCATCGCGAACCCGCCGAGCCGCGACGCCAGGCTTGAAAGATCGCCGCTCCCCTGTTGCACGATCTTCCGCGCCTGCTCGCCCAAGCCCACCTCGTCCAGCTGCGCCTCTACCCGATCGATTGCGGGCGGAATGCTCTGCTGAATGGTGTCGAACTCATCGGCAATCTGCGAACCGAACAGCGTGAAAGCTCCGGCGAAGACCGCCAGCAGCAGAAATACGGAAATGGCGAGGGCCGGCCCGCGCTTCATTCCGGTAAAATCGCAAACCCGGCGCGCGATGGACGAGAAAATCGCCGCCAGCACCAGCGCTGCAAAGACGAGCAGCAGGAACTGCGTCAGTTCCATCAGCAACCAGGCGACACCTACCACAGCAAGGACGGTGAGGGTTATGCCGGCAACCCGGCCAGCCTCCAGCCGCGTCATGGCATGCGGGCTGATATGGCCCGGGGCTTCGGGATCGCGATGCTGCGCATCGGGCGCCATAGCGGGATCGATCACGCACGGCCCCTGTGATTGCAGGCGATTTTTCGCTGCGATCGAGCGACGATCGCATGATGCTGGCTGGATTTCATCTGCACCCCCGGTCCTATGCCTTGCCGCTCAATACGAAAACCGGCGGTTCGGGTTCCCCATCAGGCCAGCAGGCATTCAGATCGAGAAACTGGAACCACAACCGCATCCGGATGCAGCGTTGGGGTTGGTGACCTGGAATGCCGACCCGCCAAGCGATTCCACGAAATCCACCGCGCTGCCGCGAACAAGATCGAGGCTGATATCGTCAACGACCAGCGAGACGCCATCGGTTTCGGTGACGATATCGTCGGGCTCGGGCGCATCGGCAAGGCCGAAGCGGTACTGGAATCCGGAGCAGCCGCCTCCCTCCACCGCGAGACGCAGGATGGCGGGCTTTTGCTGCTTGGCAGCAATTGCGGCCACGCGCTTGGCCGCAGCGGGTGTCAGGATGATGTCGGCTGATGGAGTGTCCATACGCCCTACATAAGCGCGACGTGGTCCTTGGGCAAGCAGGCGACATGCCAGCCATGGCGCCCCAACAAAAAAGGGCCGGTCCGAAGACCGACCCTCTTTGTTACCAGACCCGTAGGTCCAGCGTTTGGCTTACATACCCGAACCCGGACCGTAGGTGATTTCCACGCGACGGTTCTGCAGTTCACGAACGCCATCGGCGGTCTGAACGCGGTTGCGGGTTTCACCGAACGCCTGGGTGCTGATGGCGCTGGCCGGGATGTTCCGCGAGACCAGATAGGCCTTGACGGAGTCGGCACGACGCTGGGACAGACCCACGTTGTAGGTGGCAGCACCCGAACGGTCAGCGTGACCTGCCAGCATGACCGGCACCGAACCGCAGCTGCCGTAAGCGGCAACGGCGTTGTCGAGAATGGTCGCAGCTTCCGGCGTGATGTTCGACTTGTCGAAGTCGAAGAACACGATGTACGGACCCTTCTCGCAAACCGGCGGCGGAGGCGGCGGCGGAGGCGGCGGGGGCGGAGGCGGCGGGGGCGGCGGCGGAGGCGGCGGGGGCGGCGGCGGAGCCGCTTCTTCACCACCGAAGTTGTAGATGATGCTGCCCAGGATCGAGTGGCTGCGGAAGCGGCCGTCGAACTCGCGTCCGTTGACGCTCAGCAGATCGACCGAATCGCTGTTGAAGAAGCGATACTTCAGACCCACGTCCCAGCTGTCGCTGATCGGAGCACGAATGCCCGCCAGAACCTGCCAGGCAAAGCCGGTGTCCGAATCGTCGATATAGGGGCCAGTGCCCGGCTGGGTCGAACCGTTGAAGTCGGTACGAGCGACGCCGACGCCGCCACCGACAAAGCCCTGAAGGCCGTCATCGGGACCGAAGTCGATCAGGCCGTTGACCATGAATGCCAGCGCATTGGCGCTGCCAACCGAGGCAAAACGACCAATAGCGGTCGGAGCGGCACCGCGCGAGATGCCAACCTGCGTCTGAACGTCGGTCAGGTCCGCTTCGCGGTAGCTGACTTCTGCTTCCAGACGGAACGGACCGAAGTCGTAACCGACGACCGCACCGACATCGTATCCGGTGTCCGAATCAACGATGGTGGCGTTGTTCAGAGCGCCGACATCGAACTCGATGTCTTCGACGATCATGGCGCCGCCTTCGACACCGACATACCACTGACCGTCGCGGGCGAAAGCCGGCGTCGTCAGGGCGGTAGATGCCAACGCCAGTCCAACGACTAACTTGCGCATAGATTTTCCCCTTATAAGTAGGATTTGGAACGACAACTCGGCAACGTTACTAACGCCAAGACAGTTGCCACGCAAGCGCGGTTTTGGCCGGACTGTTGCCAAAATGTCGCCATTTCAGGGGGTGCCACGCAAAAAATGCACGTCTGCTGCAGCCTGTCGGACAAGGCAGCGCAACCGAGAGTAACACACCGAATCATAAACGCATATTAGGCTTGAGATCAATCACGTAACGCTGGCCAGCCCCGCCTGCTGTAGAGCTGCGAGCACCGCGGCAAGGGTCGCGCGAGCCTCTGCGTCGACAATCGATCCGCCCACCGGCGCGGCGATCGGGGGATAGGCAGACCATGCGCTGCCATCGAACCTTCGGCAGACCGCCGCCATGTCATCGCGCAGCTGCATCCCGGCCGGCGCGGTGGCAAATCGCCACCCCCCATCCGTGCAGATGGCGATCTTCCCTGCTTGGCCGACCCAGGCACCGATGGGGGCGGGGCCCACGATCCACGCCTGACCGGGTGCAGGCGCGAGCGGCGCAGGGTCGTTCAGCATGGCCTTCACGGCGCCGCGCAATAGCGCGTCCACCAGCACCAGGGCCTCGTTATGGGTGATTTCCTTCTGTGCCTGTGCCGGATGCATGGCTGTGCTCGGGACCGCGCAACCCTTCGGGCTCGGCGGCGGAGAACAGCACCGCCTGCGCCCCACCCGGCCAGCGCAACCGGCGCAGCGAGGGCTCCCAGTGCGGCCGCACCTGCTCGGGCGCGATCGCCAGCAGTCCGCTCTGCCCCTCGACCATCACGCTGCGCGCCTCGGCCAGGTTCGCTGCGACCAGCGCGATGCGCGCGTCGGCGACCGACTCGCCGATCGCCCGCACCCATTCGGCCCCGGCGCGCGTCTTGCCGAAACCGCGCCCGGCGAGGATCAGCCAGGTGCGCCAATCCCCGGGTGGCGGCAATTGCTGGGGGCGCGCCCAGAACGGCCAGTGATGCGCCAGCGCTGCCACCGCGCCATCGGAAAGGCCGTCCAGATACAACCGCGCGGCCTCGCCTGGCATGGCCGCCAGCCGTTCGGCCAGCGAAAATTCTGTCATCGGCTGCCAGGCGCGGTCGCATCCGGCACTGCCTTGTCTGCTGCGCCCGCATCCAGCCGTTGCCGGATCTGCTCCAGCGTCGCCGCGAGCTGATCGCGCGCGCTCCTGGCGACCAGCGGATCGGGTGGCTGCTCGGCGCGGGCCTTCTCGGCGCTCTGCTTGTACGCCATCAGCAGCTTCAGGCCCTGCGCATCGTCGAATTCGGTCGCCTTGCCGATGCTGCCGTCGGGGCGCTTGACCGGCTTGATCGTACCGAAGCGTGCGGTCTTGAGCATGCGGAACTCAAGCTCGTCATAGCCGGTGGCGATCGCCATCTGCCAACCATGGCTGAATGCCGGGCAGTTCGCCCGCAGCCGATAGACTGCCGAGCGTGACACTCCGGCGCGCTTGGCCGACAGCGAAACGTTCGATGTTTCGGCAAGATGGTCGAGGAACACGCACAGGCTTTCCTCCGACAGGCTGTCGGACAAGTTCGTCTCCGCAGGGCACAGGATAAGTGAGAGAGCCTGTCGCCGGGTCACTCCCGACTCGCTCCATCTCGATGTTCCTGATTTGTACCAAATCAGCGTGACGATGTCAAGAAAAAATAACCAATGCGGTTAATAGAGCTCGTCGGGCGGCGGCGGGTCAAGCATCAGGTTCAACCGCCGCAGCGCCAGAGCGGCCAGGCGCTGGGTCTCGCTCTTGCGCCGGGCAGCCGCCAGCGGACGCGTGGCGGCGGGACGAATGATCTCGGCATCATAGGCATCGGCGACGATCAGCCCGGTGACATCGGGCAGAAACGCCTCGCCACCGACCAGCCCTGAATCGAGCGCCGGACAAAGCCCCCAGTAGAACCGGTCGCAATGGTCGAGATACTCGCCCCATTTGGCATCGCCCAGCAGATCGGTGCGCGCCACCTTGATCTCCACGATGATGATCTGTCCACGAGCATCGATGCCCATCAGATCGGCGCGCCTGCCATTGGGCAGGGCCACTTCTGAGGCCACCCAGATCTGATTGCGCCGGAACAGCCGCCCGATTCCGCGCGCGACCGCTGCCGCGCCGGCTGGCGGGCCGCCGGGCGAGGCGATGGGCATGATCGGCAGATCGCTCGGGTCAGCCGAGCGCAGGGTCTGTGGCAGGCGCGTGTCCATGCCACCTGCTAATACAAAACGGGAACAAAGGAAAGCCTGCGCTCAGCTTCAGCAATATTCGGGATGGACGCTCGTCGGCTTGAGCACATCCGCAAAGGCTTGGCGCGATTCGCGATACAGCAGGGCCGCTGCCGCTTCGGCGCGATGTCCGCGCCCACGCGCCTGTTCGAGCGCCGCAAGACCAGCCTGCAGTGCCGCGCAGGCCGCGTCGAGCTCGGTCGCCATTCGGGCGGTGACCATGGGCTCGGCCTGGGTCAGCCAGGCCGCGAGCGCCGCGCGTTCGCTCAGTCCGGAAACGGGTTCGGCCGCCGAGCGACCCGACCATCGCGCCAGTATCGCGAGCACGGTACCGATCGCATCGATTCGCGCGAGCAGCGAATCGATAGTCGCGCTGGCGCGCGAATCGGACTGGATCGGCAAGAGCGGAGCAAACATCGCGTAATACCGTGGTGCCATCCGGTTAACATCGCGATAAAGGTCCGCAACGGATCATTTCCGTGGCGCGAAAGACACAATCTTTCACAATAGCCGCATATATTAGCATTTTTCTCTTGTGCACCGCAGCACAGCGGGGCAGCATTGCTGTCGCTGATTGTGAGCACTCCATATGTGGCGCCAAGGGACGCCAGCAAAAACAGAGAGTAGCCACTGCAGCGCAGGCGGGACGAAACGCATCCAGTTGAAAGGAAAAACATGCGTACGTCCAAATTCCACCGGGGCCTTGCGGGCCTCGCCCTCCTCGCGTCGTCGGCTGTCGCCACCCCTGCTTTTGCGCAGGAAGAGGAGTCCAAGCCGATCACGATCACGGGCTCTGTCGGTCTGGTGTCCGACTATCGCTTCCGCGGCGTTTCGCAGTCCGACGAGGGCGTGGCAGTCCAGGGCGGCTTCACCGTCAACCACGAATCGGGTTTCTACGTCGGTACATGGGGGTCCAACCTGGCCGGCTGGGGCACCTTTGGCGGCCCCAATCTCGAGGTCGATCTGTTCGCCGGTTATGCCACCACCGTGGGCTCGGCCGGCATCGATGTCGGCGTGACCTGGTACATGTACCCCGACGGCTTCGACAACACCGACTTTTTCGAAGGCTATGCCAAGCTGAAGGGCACCGCAGGGCCGGTTTCGCTGACCGCAGCGGTCTATTACGCTCCCAAGCAGGAAGCGCTCGGCAACTTCTCGAACACGCCGTTCAGCCGTGGCCAGAAGCAGGACAATCTGTACCTGGCTGGCGATGCCAGCGTTGCCATCCCCGACACGCCCGTGACGATCAACGCGCATATCGGCTATTCGGAGGGCAATCCCGGTCTCGGCCCCAACGGTACCAGCGTGACGCCCACCGGCGAATACTGGGATTATTCGATCGGCGCGGCAGTGAACGTCTATGGGCCGCTGACGCTCAGCGTCTCCTATGTCGATACGGACATCACCCGCGCGGAATCGGCCTATCTGCTGCCGAACTTCCAGAAGTTCCGCAACGGCGGAGGCCAGATCGCAGACGGCACGATCGTGTTCGCGGCAACCGCCGCCTTCTGACGACTGGCTGATTTTCCGGGGGGCTGTGGCCGCATCCGTTGCTCACGGGTGCGGCCACATCTTTTTGGCTTTCGGCCGCGAATTGGGCTAAGGGCGCCCGCGCATGACCCGATTGCGTCTCGCCACAGTCCGTCCGGGAGAGCCCGAGATCTTTCATTCGCTGCAGGGCGAAGGGATTTCCATGGGCAGGCCTTCGGTCTTCGTCCGCCTGTCGGGCTGCAACCTCGCCTGTCACTGGTGCGACACCCCCTATACCTGGTTCTTTGAAGGCCATGCCGGGCCGCATCGCGGCGAGCAGCGTTATGACCGGCGCGCCAACAGCGTAACGCTGAACATTGCCGCGGTTGCCGCTGCTGTCCGGCATTATGACTGCCCGCATATCGTGTTCACCGGCGGCGAGCCGCTGCTCCAGCAGCCGGCATTGGCGGCGCTCTGCGCGACGCTCGGGCCGGCCTATCATATCGAGATCGAGAGCAACGGCACCGTGGCGCTGACCGCCGGCTTTGCGCCGCATGTCCACCAGATCAACCTGTCGCCCAAGCTTGGTCATTCGGGCAATGCCGAAAGCACCCGGCGCAAGGAGGATGCGCTGGCCGCTTATGCCAGCGACCCCCGCGCCTGGTTCAAGTTCGTGGTTTCCGAGTCCGCCGATGCCGATGAAGTCGCGGCACTGGCGGAGCGGTTTGCGATTCCTGCCGAACGCATCATCCTGATGCCGGAGGGCACCGACAGCGCCACCTTGCGTTCACGGACCGCCTGGCTGGCGCCGTTATGCCTCGATCGCGGCTGGCGCTTCACCGACCGGCTGCACATCCACCTCTATGGCGACACGCGCGGCACCTGATCGGCGCGGTGGCGCGTAAATCGCTCAGCGACCGCCGTTCAGATTGTCCTTGTTGCGCCAGCGGGCAATGACGCGTGCGACCATCTCGCTCTCGCCGCCCTGTTCCTTCCACAGCGCGCTGAACGCAGGATCGTCCGAGGCCGGACGGCGCGCCTCGACAAGATCGTCGAACGCCACGCGGATCGGGATCGCGACGCCCTCGCCGCAGATGATGCATTCGCGGTTGCGCAGCGCCGGAATCGAATCGAGGAACCCGCGCGCGCCTTCGGGCATGGCCGACCGCACATGCGCCTGGTCGCGATCATTGTTGAGCCGCATCGCGATGATCGTGCCGCATTGCGAGAGCACGCCTTCCGAAAGGTCGGACGGGCGCTGCGTGACCAGCCCCAGCGAGACGCCGTATTTGCGGCCTTCCTTGGCGATCCGGCTCAGCACGTCGCGCACCGCGCTGTGCTCGTTGACCCGGTCGGAAGGGATGTAGCGATGCGCCTCTTCGCACACCAGAAGCACCGGTTTGGTCCGCTCCTTGCGGCTCCAGATGGCAAAGTCGAAGATCATGCGGCTGAGCACAGCCACCACGGTTGCGGTGATGTCCGACGGCACGCTCGACACGTCGATAACCGAGATCGGCTTGCCATTGGCGGGCAGACGGAAAATCTTGGTGATGAAATCGGACATCGTGTCGCCGACCAGCATGCCGGAAAACATGAAACTGTAGCGCGGGTCGGACTTGACCTCCTCGATCTTGCCCTTGATGCGCAGGAACGGCGCGCTCGATGTCGCCTTGTCGAGCTTGCCCATCTCGTTCTGGATGTTCGCCACCAAGTCGGACAGCATGTAAGGGATCGGCGTATCCACGGTAACGCGGGCATTGCCCATCGCCTGCTTGCTCTTCATTCGCGCGGCCAGCAGGCACTTGGCGAGAATTTCGGCATCAGTCTGACGGTCGGCGCCGTGCGAGGTCAGGAACACCTCGCAATGCTCCTCGAAATTCATCAGCCAATAGGGCATCGCGAGATTACCGACATCGAACAGCTCGCCATTCTGCGCGAAGGCGCTCGAATATTCGCCATGCGGGTCGATCATCACGATATGGCCGTCGGGCATCATGTCGCAGATGCGGTGCAGGATCAGCGCGGCGGCGGTCGATTTGCCGGTACCGGTCGATCCCAGCAGCGCGAAATGCTTGCCCAGCAGCGCGTCGACATAGAGCGCGCCGCGCGTGTCGCTGGTCGGATAGACGGTCCCGATCTCGATATGCGGTCGGGCATCGGCGGCATAGACCTGCTTGAGGTCCGCGCTGGTCATCGCATAGAGCGGCGTGCCGGGAACCGGATAGCGCGTCACCCCGCGGCGGAAGTTGAAGATGCGCCCGGTGAGCTTTTCCTCCTCGCCCTCGCCCAGGAAATCGATCTGGCAGACGATCAGCCCGGCTTCGCGCTGGTGCATGCGCTGGGTGCGGACATTGGCGACCAGCCAGCGATTGCCCATGCGGATCTTGACCTGGCTCCCCACCTGTCCGGCCATCGATATACTGGGATCGTTGTGATCGACCAGCGCCTGCAGGCGTGCTGCGTCGAGCAGCACCTGCGAGCTCGACCCGGCAATTTCCACGACCTCGCCGATGCGCAGATGTTCGACCGGGCGCTGGATCACCAGGGGAATGTCCGGACGCTCGGCAGAGCTGGCGGGCATGCGCCCCTGGAAACTGCGCGGGTTGAGATCGACCATCGGGCTGCCTTGTGCCTTTTGCTTTGCGTATTCGCAGCAAGGCATAGGCGCACAGGGTAAATTTTCCCTCTATGCCGAAGTCATTGTCGGCGCCGTCAAATCTTGCGGAAGATCACGCCGCCAATCCAGCCCAATAGCAACGAAATCAGCACCGCGCAGACGCCATAGGCAAAGGGCTGATATTCGGCGACCGTCGCGACGAACAGTTCGAAGCCGAACTTGCGCACCTCGATCTCGCGCACCGCCGCTGCAAGCACCTGGCCGTCGCGCACCAGAAAGGTCTCTGCGGTATAGATGCCGGTCGGCACGCTGGCGGGGATCGAAAGCCGCGCCTGATACAGCACGCCTTCCAGAATCTCGACGCTGCCTTCCTGCTGCTTGTAGAGCCCCTCGCGCCGGTTGAGATCGACCAGCCCCGAGAGGAACCGACGCTGTTCGGCAGGATCGATGGTTCCGGCGGGCGAAAGCTGCAGATTGTCGAGGCCGAATTCGTAGATCGCGGCCGTCCGCTTGTCGACGATCTTGTCGATCGGGCGCGAGGAGGCGACGGCATAATAAGCGGGCGCCGAGCGGAATTCGGTGCTCGCAGCGTTGAGCCAGATGCCGGCAATCTGCTGCTTTTCGCGCAGGATGATCGACTGCGGCGGACCTTTGAGGATCACGACGATATCGCTGTCGCGCGCAGGCGGGCTGCCGCCGGGATAGACGATCGCGCCGAACAGCAGCAATTCCGCGCCGGTAAAGCCGTACTGGATCTGGATATCGCGCTGCGAGACTTCGGGCACCAGCACCGGTTCGCTCGCCCCGCCGAGCAGCAAGGCCGCGAAAAACGCGGCGATCAGCCGCGCCAGCCTCATTTCAGCAGCTCGACCGTATAGATTTCCGCAGGGCGAAAACCGAGGCCGATCGCGAGCCGCGCCGCGACCAGCAGGACCAAGGTGGCCAGCAGCAGCCGCAGATATTCGGGCGGCAGTTTCTGCGCGAAGCGCGCGCCGATCTGCGCGCCGGTAACGCTGCCGATCAGCAGCAGCACCGCCAGCACGATATCGACCGCCTTGGTGGTCAGGCTGTGCACCATGGTCGAGGCGAGCGTCACGAACAGGATCTGGAACAGCGAGGTGCCGACTACGACCTGCGCCCCCATGCCGAGCAGATAGAGCATCGCGGGCACCATCACGAAGCCCCCGCCGACGCCCAGCAGGATGGTCAGCATGCCGGTGACAAAGCCGAGGATCAGTGGCGCAAGCGGCGAGATATACAGGCCCGAGCGATAGAAGCGCCAGCGCAGCGGCAGGTTGGCGACCAGCGGATGGTGGCGCCGCTTCTTGGGCGGCAGCGTCTCGCCGCGCCGCATCGCCCGCACACTGGCCAGGCTTTCGCGCGCCATCAGCCCGCCGATCGAGCCGAGCAGCAGCACATAAACGATGTTGATCACGGTATCGATCTGGCCGAGCTGCTGCAGCACGCGGAAAAGGGCCGCGCCCGCCAGCGTCCCGAAAATGCCGCCAACCACCAGCACGCCGCCCATCTGGTAATCGACCCCGTTGCGCCGGCTATGTGCGATGACACCCGACACGCTGGAGCCGGTGACCTGGGTGGAAGCGGAAGCCGCTGCTACCGTCGGGGGAATGCCGTAGAAGATCAGCAGCGGCGTGGTGAGAAAGCCTCCGCCCACGCCGAACATCCCCGACAAAATGCCTACAAGCCCGCCGAGCCCGATGATGACGAGCGCGTTGACCGAAAGATTCGCGATGGGAAGATAGACATCCATGGGTTGGAAAGTGCTAGCCGCTTTGGCGCATCAGCAGAAGGGGCAAGCGACCGAATGGGCAGGGTCGGGCTCAAAAACCCGCGGATAAGGTCAGCGCCACACCCGATGACGGGCGCGCCTGGCCGTCTATGCGCTGCCGCCAGTCGAGCGCGAAGGTCAGCGCGCCGCGCTCGACCGGCACCGTCAGCATGGCGCGCGGTCCCAGATCCATCCGATGCAGCCAGGGCTTGTCCCCCTGCCCGTCAGGCTCCTGCTGTCCGCCCGCCCAGAGCCCTCCACCCAATGCGAGTGTCGTGCCGCCGCGTTTGAGGACGGGCTGGGTGAGGCTTGCCTGAAGGTCGAAAAATGCCTGGGATTGCGCCAGCCCCACAAGTCCGGCCTGGCCATAGACCGACAGTTGCGCTCCGCTGCGACCGACCGCCCTGTCTCCCCCGGCGACCGCCAGAAGCGCCCAGCGGTCGCGCTGGCCTTCGACTAGGGAAAGACGGCGCTCGACAGCGAGATCGAAAGGCAGCCGCGCCATGGGCCGAACAGACAGGCCGAGCGCCAGCGTGCGGTCGTCGCTGCTAGCCAGCGCCCCCGTCGCCCGGGCATAGAGCGCCGGGCGATACCGAGCGTCGCCCATCGCCCAGCGCACCACCAGCCCGGCCTGGCTTCCGCCATATTGCCCGCCTGGCGCCAATATGCTGTCCGAGCTGCCCTGCCGGACCAGCGACCAGCCATAGACCGACCAGCGCCCGGCATGAGCGCGGGAACCGTCTGCCCCGCTCGGCGCGGGCGGCAACCATGCCTCCGGCGCTGGCGACAGCGGTACCTTGTCAGCCGGACGCGGCGGCACTGGCAGCAGCGGTAGCAACGCAAGTTCCGCATCCTGGGCCTGCGCTTGCCAACCCGGCGGTCCGACCACCGATCCGGTACTGCCGGCTCGCGGATTGGCGCCACCGGCCCCAAGAACGAGGTGCAGTGCGCGCAGCGGATCGTCGGCAGACAGGGCGCGCTGGTGAGCGCTGGCACGCAACTGCGGCGCGGCGTCTGCTTGGCCCTGCGACGTCATGCGCACGGGCACCGATGCGGTTGGTGTCGGATCGATCACGGGCCAGTGATGGATCACCCGGGCTGCGGACCAGGCGCATAACACGGTCAGCAGGAAAACCAGCGGCTGGCCGCGTCGGCGGTGCGCGATCCCCGACCCGGCATCCTGGCCCTGATCAGCCACGACCCTCGCCGATCATGGCAGGGCGCACCGCTGCGGGTTCGCCCCGCTGCGCTCCCATCGCCGCCGGGATCCGGTGCCGGGTCTTGTCCCAGGCCAGCGGCGCTCCGTTGAGGCTGGCAATATAGGCCAGCAGCGCTCGCCGCGCCGCCATGACCGCGATGACATTGCTGACCAGCGCGCGGGGCAGCGACCACAGGGCTTCGCGTGCGCCATGATTCCATCCGGTACAGGCCGCGCGCACGATCAGCCGCCAGACCAATGTGAAACCGGTCGCCACCAGCAGGACGCGCGACGCGGGATCGGGAGGGGCTGGCTGGTAAAGGCCCAGCGTTTGCGCAATCGCAACGACCAGCCACAGCAAAAGGCCAAGATATCCCGCGACAATCACCAATGCCGCCAGTGCCGACCGACGGTCGCGGGCACGCATCCAGATTTCGGCGATCGATCCGCCCCATCCGGTCCGGTCCCAGCCGGAAAGCGCGATGCCGATCATCCAGCGCGTCTTCTGGCGCACGGCTGCGCGCAGATCGCCCGGAAAATAGGCGCGCGTCGCCACCAGTTCGCCCGCCCCATCCCGCTGCCGAACGAAGGCGCCGCGACCGCCCTGTTCGTGGATCCGGATGCCGAGCTCGTAATCCTCGGTCAGGCTGTCCGTGGCAAAGGGTGCGTTGCCGCCAGAAGCCCCGGCCAGGCGCTGCAATGTCGCTCGCCGAAAGGCGCAACCGACCCCGGCACAGGGCATGGCGACCCCCATGCGCGCGCGCACCGGCATCTTGCGCAGATGCGCCTCGGCAAATTCATCGGCATAATGCCCGCCGACCAGGCGGGACGCGCGATCGATCAGCGGGCGCACCGGGATCTGGACGAAATCATGGTCGCTCAGCCAGCGGCGATAGACCTGAAACTCGGCCGCATGCACGACATCCTCGGCATCATGCAGCACGATTGCATCGAAGCGCCAGCGCTGCCTCGCCTCGTCACCGGTCATTGCCTGCCAGATGCGGTTGAGGCAATCGGCCTTCGAGCTTGGGCCCGTCGTGGACATCGTCACGAGCCGCAGACGCGTATCGCCCGCCGCTCCATGCCGCGCCGCATCGGCGGTCGCAGGGTCGTTGGCATAGACGCCGACATAGAGCCTGTAATCGTCATCCGGCCAGCGCGCCAGGCAGTACGCTACCATGTCGCCGATCACCTCGGCCTCATCCCAGGCGGGAACGAAAACGGCATAGCGCCAGGGCTGCCCGGCATCGGCATGATCGCGCTCGCGCGCCTGGCCGCTGTCGCGCAACAGATTGATCAACCAGACGAAATCGAGCGCGAGGTCGTCGAACGCTCCAATCAGGAACCAGATACCGGCGAATAACAGCAGCTCGTTGGCGAACAGATCGGCGGCAGAAAACAATGCTGTCAGCAGCGCGGTGGCAATGCCTTCAACACTGGCTGCATCCTGTGCGCCCAATTGCTTGCCCCCTGGCAGTCATCATGGAGCTCCCGTCTGGAACGCCCAGGCAAGGCGGACATCTGCGCTGGAGATCGATGAGTCGTTGCTTGTTACAGAAATGCCCGCTTCGGAAAGTTTCGTCAAAACAATTTGCGATTGATTTGCACGGCCCGATACGGTGAGCGCCAGGCCCGTCCTGCGCGCGGCCCAGATGGCCAGTGCAAGATTGGCCTCACCCTCGTCGCCCAGCTCTTCGCCGTCGAGCGGGATGTCGGGAAGCGGCAGCGGCGGAGGGATAAGCTGCAGCTTCCACTGCGGTTCGGCAGCCGAAAGCCGCTGTTCCAGCGCACGATAGGTAGCGAGCGTCGCGCCGGGCAGCGGGTTCGCGCGCACCTGCGCAAGGCGCTTGTCGCGATCGACCAGCACCGCCTCGGGCGACGCGCCTGCCAGCAACGCCAGCTCGCGCCCGACCAGCGCCGCGTTCTCGCGTTCCTTGAGCGAGGCGGCGCTGGCCGATGCCGATGCCAGCTGTGCAGCCTCCGCATCGCCTGCTGCCGTGCCGACGCGGAACTGGTCGAGACTGAGCTTGACCGGGCGGCCCAGCGCCTTGGCGAGGCCGGCCTCTCCAAGCGCAGCCGCCCGGCTGCGAAACTGCGGCGTCAGCACTGTCGCGCGAATGGTAAGCGGATCGCCTGCGAAATCGATATCGAGCTGGTCGATCTTCGCCTGGCGCGGAAACTGTTCGGCAAGCACGTCTCGCGCCTGGCGCTGCGCGCGCGCTTCCCAGGCGATCTGGCTGAGCGAATAGCCCAGCGGAATGGCGAGGCCAAGAAACACGGCGATGATCACGCCCGCCTGCACCCCGCTCTGGCGGCTGGTCAGCTTGGGACCGAAGCCATAGAGCCGCGCCATCACCGCAGCCGCGATGGCAATGGTCATCAGGTTGGTGACGAAGAGGAGCAGCGCGCCGAAGAACACCGTAGCGTTGAGCGTAGCGAGGCCGAAACCGACTGTCGCCAGCGGCGGCATCAGCGCGGTCGCGATCGCCACGCCGACGATCGTGCCCTCTCGCCCCCGGATCATCGCATAGGCCCCGGCGAGCGCCGAGAACAGCGCGACCAGCAGGTCGAACAGATTGGGCCGGGTGCGTGCGGCGATCTCAGACGTGACGTCCTTGATCGGCGAGAAGAAGACCACCAGCGCGGTGAACAGCACGGCCATGACGATCCCTGCCGCCAGCGTCATCGCGGTGCGGCGGATCTCGTTGCCATCGATGGTCGCGATGCCGAAGCCCAATCCGATGATCGGACCCATCAACGGCGAGATCAGCATCGCGCCGATCACCACCGCAGGCGAGGACAACAGCAGCCCCAGCACCGCAATGCCCGCCGACATCAGGATCATGAAGGCATAGCGCGGGGTCAGGCTGGCCTCGTCATCAACCTTGGCAATCACCGCACGATGCTCGATGCCGGGGATCACGCTGCCCCGCCACCAGCTGCCCAGCGGCCCGGCCACACGCGCGGCAAAGCGGCCCAGGCCGGAGCTCTTGCCAGGGACCGGTTGCGCTCCGCCAGCGCTGCTAGTGAATTGAGACATCGAGGTTCACCCTTGCGTTACCTGTCCGGGGGTGGACCCGCCCGGCCTTTGCCGATAGACGTTTGCACATCATCGTACCAGCCGTCAGCAGCCATCGCGCCGCTGGCGCGTTAGGACAACGGCAACTGACCGATCGGCCCCGCAAAGGGGGTTTGTTCTTCCAGAGCATATCCGGTCCAGTACGCTTGGGCATCGAAAAAAGGGAGCAGACATGGGCGCACAGGGGATACCGGGCGGCAGCGAGACATCGGCGCTGCGCAAGTTCCTCAACAGCGAGGCAGCTGGAGGCATCATCCTGATCCTGTCCGCAGCGATTGCGATGATCATCGCCAACAGCCCGCTCTATGACCTGTACCATCATGTGCTGCACGACATTCAGGGTCCGGTATTGACCAAGAAGCTGGGCCCGATGACCCCGCATCTGTGGATCAACGACGGTCTCATGGTCATCTTCTTCCTCTATGTCGGGCTGGAGATCAAACGCGAGCTCGTCGACGGACGGCTATCGACCTGGGACAAGCGCCGCCTTCCGGTGATCGCGGCAATTGCCGGCATGGCCCTGCCCGCGCTCATCTACCTTGTCGAAACCGGCGGAGACCCTGCGGTCGTCAACGGCTGGGCCATCCCCGCCGCCACCGACATCGCCTTTGCCATGGGCGTGCTGGCGCTGCTCGGCAAGCGTGCGCCGACCTCGCTCAAGCTGTTCCTGGTCACCGTCGCGATCGTCGACGACATGGGCGCAGTGGCGATCATCGCGCTGTTCTATACCGAAGGCCTCGCCCCCATCTGGCTGGGCGCAGCCGCAGTCGTGATGGCAGCAATGTACGCGCTAAACCGCTTCAGGGTGATGAACCTCATCCCCTATCTGCTGCTCACCGTGGTGCTGTGGTACGCGATCCTGCAATCGGGAGTGCACGCGACCATCGCCGGCGTGCTCGCGGCCTTCATGATCCCGATCATCAAGACCCCCGGCGCGCCCGATGCCCATGACAGCCCGCTCCACCGGCTGGAACACGGCATTTCACCATGGAGCAGCTTCCTCATCATCCCGCTGTTCGGCTTTGCCAATGCCGGCGTTTCGCTGGAGGGCGTGGGGCTGGGCGAGGCGTTCGCGCCAGTGCCGCTCGGCATCGCGTCGGGCCTGTTCCTGGGCAAGCAGATCGGCATTTTCGGCAGCGTCTGGCTGTCGGTGAAGCTGGGCATTGCCAGCAAGCTGCGCGGCGCGACCTGGCTGCAAATCTACGCCGTCGCGGCCTTGTGCGGCATCGGCTTCACCATGAGCCTGTTCATCGGCGCGCTCGCCTTCCCCGGCAACGCGCTGCTGATCGACGAGGCGAAGATCGGGGTGATCATGGGCTCTGTCGTTTCCGCGCTGCTGGGCTATACCATCCTGCGCGTCTGCCCCCTGCACCCGCAGCACGAACAGGAAGAGCGCGAACAGGAAGAAGAAGTGGGCGCCGACGGTGACGTCGAAAGCCTGGAAGACGACGAGGACGAGGAAGTAGCACGCGCATGAAGATGTTCGCCCGTTTCGGCCTGCTGGCCCTGGTGCTGGCCTGCGCCGCTTGTGTGACCAAGCCGGCGCCCCAGGCCAGCAAGCCTGCCGACCCACTCAACGACATCGCGCGCCAGTATGTCCTGCTGTCGCTGGAAATCGGCACGCACGAGGACGGCTATATCGACGCTTATTATGGCCCCGCCGAGTGGAAGCAGCAGGCCGAGGCCAATCCCCGCGACTTGCCCACGCTGGCCCAGGCAGTCGATGCGCTCGACGCCAGCCTGATGGCGATCGATGTTTCGGACCGCGAGATCCTGGTACAGCGCAGAGCGAAATTCCTGCACGCCCAGCTCCATGCCGCACGCACGCGGCTGAAGATGCTACGCGGCGAAAAGCTCTCGTTCCGCCAGGAATCGCTCGGCCTGTTCGGTGCGACGCCGGACATCCAGCCGCTGGCAAGCTATGACCCGGTGCTGCAGCAGATCGAGACGCTGCTCCCCGGTCCCGGCACGCTGGCAGAGCGGGTCGATGCCTTTCAGGAACGCTTCGTCATTCCCGCTGACCGGCTAAAACCGGTGTTCGATCGCGCCATCGCCGAGTGCCGTGCGCGCACCGCCGCGCACATCCCGTTGCCCAAGGGCGAAAGCTTCCGCATGGAGTTCGTCACCGGCAAGCCGTGGAGCGGGTATAACTATTACCAGGGCAATCTCGCCAGCCTGATCCAGATCAATACCGACCTGCCGATCCGCATCAGCCGCGCGGTCGATCTGGGCTGTCACGAGGGCTATCCCGGCCACCACGCGCTCAACTATCTGCTCGAGCAGAAGCTGATGCGCGGGCGGGGCTGGGTGGAGTACAGCGTCTATCCGCTCTACAGCCCGCAAAGCCTGATCGCCGAAGGCTCGGCCAATTTCGGCATCGACCTTGCCTTTCCGGGCGACGAGAAGCTGGCGTTCGAGACGCGCGAACTCTACCCGCTCGCAGGCCTCTCCACCGCCGATGCGGCGCGTCTAGCACAGCTGCAAAAGGCGCTTTCGGGGCTGCGCGGCGCGCGCTTCACCATCGCGCAGATGTATATCGACGGCCAGATCGACCGCGCCCAAGCGATCGCGATGACCCAGAAATACCAGTTGATGAGTGAGGCGCGGGCGAAGCAGTCGATCGGCTTTACCGATACCTATCGCAGCTATGTGATCAACTATGGTCTCGGCCAGGACATGGTGCAGGCCTATGTCGAGACAGCCGGACCCGATGCCAAGGCGCGCTGGGCGGCGATGGAGCGCGTGATCAGCGAACCGACCCTGCCGGTGGATCTGACGTTCAAGTAACCCGTTCTCCGGCGAAAGCCGGAGCCCAGGAGCGAGATTGCTCTATCCCGCCTCTGGATTCCGGCTTTCGCCGGAAAACACTCAGCTGGCAAACAGCATCGCGTCGTCGGCGAACGCCTTGAACTCGAGCGCATTGCCCGCCGGATCGTGGAAGAACATCGTCGCCTGTTCGCCCACCTGGCCTGCAAAGCGGATATGCGGCTCGATCACGAAGCGCGTCCCCGCCGCCTTGAGCCGGTCGGCCAGCGCGTGAAAATCGTCCATCGTCAGCACCACGCCGAAATGCGGCACCGGCACGTCATGCCCGTCGACCGGATTGTGGTGCGCGCGCCGCGCCCCGGCCTCAGGGTCGAGATGCGCGACGATCTGGTGACCGAACAGGTCGAAATCGATCCAGTGATCGGACGAGCGTCCCTCGCCGCAGCCCAGCACCTCGCGGTAGAAGTTCCGCGCCGCTGCCAGGTCATCGACGGGAAATGCCAGATGGAACGGTCGGATGGTCATGCGCGAACCGGCTGTCAGAAGCCGGTGAGCGCGGCGTCGAGACCGGTCGGCACCACGTTGATGACGATCGGCTTGCCCTCGAGGTCGAGAAAGACCAGTTCGAGCTTCTTGGCCTTTTTGAAATTGGCGATATCGGTCGGGCCCAGCGGCTTCTCGCCGATACAGCCTTCGGGCAGGCAGCGGCTGAACACGATCTTGTCGATCGCCTTGGTCTGGTCGCCATCGACCTGGATCAGCGCGCCGGTATCGAGCCGGACGCCCAGCGGCACCTTGACCAGCAGGCCGGTCTTGCCGGTGGTCTTCTGCCGGGCGATCGCGACGCGGATCACTTCCTTCTGGTTGGCCTCGTCGATCAGCGATTGCACCGCGTCGCAGATTTCCTGTTCGCCGGTGCCCTTGCAGCCTGCGGTCCAGGGTTTGGCGCCATTGGTCCCCATCTTCGGCGTGATCGCCTGGGGTGCCGCCGGAGCGGTGGCGGCGGGTGCAGCCGGGGTCGCAGGCTTGGCGGTCTGCGCGGCAAGCGGGGCCGAGACCAGGGCTGCGGCCAACGCGAGCGCGGCCGAACGGAACACGAAATCCATCGCAATCACACTTTCTTCACTGGGCAGGCTGCCATGTCCACAAGGGGGGCGCCGTGCCGTTGCACAGGCTGATATACTCGCAGCCGCCAGGCTGTCCATCGCCCAGCGGCATGCCGTTGCGATCGTCCTCGCCAGCGGGACGCAGCTCGGGCGAAAGCAGCATGGGCAGCGGCGCGGAAAGGCCCTGCAGCAGCTGCAATGGCGTGGTGCTGTCGGGCGAGACCGGCAGAGTCACGCTGCCCTGCGGCGGCATGGCGATGATCGGCGGCACGGCGACGCTGGCCGTCGGATCGGCCGGAGCAGGCGGGGCTGCTGCACTGCCCGGCGGGGTGCTGCTGCTCGGCGGGGTGCCGTTTCCACCGGCAATCGGCAGCGTCACCGGTGGAACGGTGACGATCACCGGCGGGGCGGTGCCCACGGGTGGGGTAGGCGCGCCACCAGTGCCCGGCGGATCCTGCGCAGGCGGTGCGACGGCGGGAAGCACCGTCATCACGCCGGGGCGATAGGTGATCTGGTAATTGCGCGCGGTGCCGCGCGAGGCGTTGATGATATACTGGCCCGGTGCCGCATTGGCGCCGCCCGATGCGCGCAGCACCAGCCCGGTCACCACCGATGCGCTATCGCCGTTGCGCAGCCCCGAATAGCTGACCGTCAGTATCGGCTCTCTGCCGCCCTGCGTCATGGTCTTGTTGTCGGCTGTGATCAGCAACTGGGCCTGGGCGATGGTCAGGCGGCCGGGGATATAGCTGAAATCATAGTTGAGGGCCGATCCGCCCGATGCGGTGATCGCATAGAGGCCGACATCCGACCCGATGGTCGCAGTTGTGCCGAAGGTCAGCCCGGTGACCACGCTGGCATTCTCGCCGTTGCGGAAGCCGCTGATGCTGGCGGTGAAGGTCGGGTTCGCAAGGCCGTATTCGCGGCGCGCATCGTTGACCCGCACCTGCAGCAGCGCCTTGGTGATGGTGAGCGCGCCGGGCACATAATCGAACCGGTAATTGGCTGCCGTCGCGCCCGATCCGGTAATCACATAGCTGCCGACATTGCTGCGCGCATTCGCTCCGGTCGTCAATCTGAGCCCGGTGACGCCCTGGTCGGTATCGCCATTGCGGAAGCCGGTGATGCTCGCCGTCAGCGCCGGATTGGGCGCGCCATAGGTCCTGGTCTTGTTATCGATGGCAACGGTGAGCGTGGCCGGATTGATGACGAGCGTGCCGGGAACATAGGCAAAGTCATAGTTGAGCGCGCTGCCACCCGAAGCCGTGATCGCATAGCTGCCCACGCCCGAGGCCTGGGTCGCGGGCGTGGCGAGCGCCAGCCCGCTGACGACGCTGGCCGTATCGCCGTTGCGCAAGCCGCTGATCGTGCTGGTCAGCGCCGGGTTGGCAAGACCATATTCGCGCGTCTTGCCATCGGCGGTTACGGTAAGCAGCGCCCGGGTGATCGTGAGCGTTCCCGGCACATAGGCAAAGTCATAGTTCGCCGCGCTGCCCCCCGATCCGGTGATCGCATAGGTGCCGACATTCGAGCCGATACCCGCATTGGTGCCATAGACGAGGCCGCTCACGACGCTGGCGGTGTCGCCATTGCGCAGGCCGCTGATGGTGCCGGTGAACACCGGGTTGGCGAGACCATATTCGCGCGAGGCATTATCGGCGGTCACCGTCAGCAGGGCGCGCGTGATCGTCAGCGTGCCGGGCACATAGGCAAAGTCGTAATTGGTGGCGGATGCGCCGGAACCGGTAATTGCATAGCTGCCGACCGACGAGCCGCTGGTCGCGCTGCTGCCATAGACGAGCCCGCTGATCACACTGGCGGTATCGCCATTGCGCAAGCCGCTAATGGTGCCGGTGAACACCGGGTTGGCCAGGCCATATTCGCGCGAGGCATTGTCGGCGGTCACCGTCAGGAGCGCCTTGGTGATCGTCAGCGTGCCTGGCGCATAGGTAAAGTCGTAATTGGTGGCAGATGCGCCGGAACCGGTAATGGCATAGCTGCCAGCATTGCTCGCGATCGTGGCGACCGACCCAAAGACCAGACCGCTGATCACGCTGGCGGTATCGCCGTTGCGGAAGCCCGTTACGCTGCCGGTAAAGGCGGGGTTCGCCAGCCCGTATTCGCGCGTGGCGTTATCCGCCGACACCGTGAGCAGCGCCTTGGTGATCGTTAGCGTGCCGGGGACATAGCTGAAATCATAGTTGGTCGCCGTCGCCCCCGATCCGGTGATGGCATAGGTGCCGACGTTGCTTGCTGCGGTGGCGACCGTGCCATAGGTCAGGCCGGAGATCACACTCTCGGTATCGCCATTGCGGAAGCCGGTGATGCTGCCAGTGAATGTCGGATTGGCGAGCCCGTATTCGCGCGTCGCGTTGTCCGCGGTCACCGTCAGCAGCGCCTTGGTGATCGTCAGCGTGCCCGGCACATAGCTGAAATCATAGTTCGCGGCACTGCCACCCGACGCAGTGATCGCATAGGTGCCAGCGTTACTCGCAGCATTGGCAATCGTACCATAAGTAAGGCCGCTGACGACGCTTGCGGTATCGCCCGCGCGAAGGCCGCTGATCGTGCCGGTGAACACCGGGTTGGCCAGACCATATTCACGCGTTGCATTATTGGCGGTCACGGTGAGCAAGGCTCGCGTGATAGTCAGCGTACCGGGCACATAGGCAAAGTCATAATTGGTGGCTGACGCACCCGAACCCGTGATCGCATAGCTGCCGATGCCCGAGTTCAGCACCGCGCTGCTGCCATAGGTCAGCCCCGAAATGACCGACGCATCATCGCCGTTGCGATAGCCGGTGATCGTGCCGGTAAATGCCGGATCGGCCAGCCCGTATTCGCGCGTGGCATTATCCGCGGTCACCGTCAGCAGCGCCTTGGTGATCGTCAGCGTGCCGGGAACATAGCTGAAATCATAGTTGGTCGCCGTCGCCCCCGATCCGGTGATGGCATAGGTGCCGACGTTGCTCGCGATCGTCGCGACCGAACCATAAGTGAGGCCGGAGATCACACTCTCGGTATCGCCATTGCGGAAGCCGGTGATGCTGCCAGTGAATGTCGGATTGGCGAGCCCGTATTCACGCGTCGCGTTGTCCGCGGTCACCGTCAGCAGCGCCTTGGTGATCGTCAGCGTGCCCGGCACATAGCTGAAGTCATAGTTCGCGGCACTGCCACCCGACGCGGTGATCGCATAGGTGCCAGCGTTGCTCGCTGCATTGGCAACCGAACCATAGGTCAGGCCGCTGACGACGCTCGCGGTATCGCCCGCGCGAAGGCCGCTGATCGTGCCGGTGAACACCGGGTTGGCCAGACCATATTCACGCGTTGCATTATTGGCGGTAACGGTGAGCAAGGCTCGCGTGATAGTCAGCGTACCGGGCACATAGGCAAAGTCATAATTGGTGGCTGACGCACCCGAACCCGTGATCGCATAGCTGCCGATGCCCGAGTTCAGCACCGCGCTGCTGGCATAGACCAGCCCCGAAATGACCGACGCATCATCGCCGTTGCGATAGCCGGTGATCGTGCCGGTGAATGCCGGATCGGCCAGCCCGTATTCGCGCGTGGCATTATCCGCGGTCACCGTCAGCAGCGCCTTGGTGATTGTCAGCGTGCCGGGAACATAGCTGAAATCATAGTTGGTCGCCGTCGCCCCCGATCCGGTGATGGCATAGGTGCCGACGTTGCTTGCTGCGGTGGCGACCGTGCCATAGGTCAGGCCGGAGATCACACTCTCGGTATCGCCATTGCGGAAGCCCGTGATGCTGCCAGTGAATGTCGGATTGGCGAGTCCATATTCGCGTGTCGCGTTGTCGGCGGTCACCGTGAGCAGCGCGCGCGTGATCGTCAGCGTACCGGGAACATAGCTGAAATCATAGTTCGCGGCACTGCCACCCGACGCAGTGATCGCATAGGTGCCAGCGTTACTCGCAGCATTGGCAATCGTACCATAGGTCAGTCCGCTGACGACGCTCGCGGTATCGCCCGCGCGAAGGCCGCTGATCGTGCCGGTAAAGACCGGGTTGGCGAGGCCGTACTCACGCGTCGCATTGTCGGCGGTCACCGTGAGCAGCGCGCGTGTGATCGTCAGCGTGCCGGGGACATAGCTGAAATCGTAGTTCGTGGCAGTGGCGCCCGAACCCGTGATCGCATAGCTGCCGATGCCCGAGTTCAGCACCGCGCTGCTGCCATAGGTCAGCCCCGAAATGACCGACGCATCATCGCCGTTGCGATAGCCGGTGATCGTGCCGGTAAATGCCGGATCGGCCAGCCCGTATTCGCGCGTGGCATTATCCGCGGTCACCGTCAGCAGCGCCTTGGTGATCGTCAGCGTGCCGGGAACATAGCTGAAATCATAGTTGATCGCCGTCGCCCCCGATCCGGTGATCGCATAGGTTCCGGCGTTGCTCGCGATCGTCGCGACCGAACCATAGGTCAGGCCGGAGATCACACTCTCGGTATCGCTATTGCGGAAGCCGGTGATGCTGCCAGTGAATGTCGGATTGGCGAGCCCGTATTCGCGCGTGGCGCTATCCGCCGTGACCGTGAGCAGCGCCTTGGTGATCGTCAGCGTTCCGGGAACGTAATCAAAGTCGTAATTGTCGGCAAAAGCCTCGAATGGCGTGATCGTATAGTTGCCGACATCCGAGAAAATATCGGCAATCGTGGAGAATTGCAGGCCGCTGACCACCGACTCGTCGTCGCCATTGACGAAGCCGGAGAAAGTCGCGGTGAAGATCGGATTGTCGAGGCCATATTCGCGGCTGGCATTGTTGGCGGTCACCGTGAGCAGCGCCTTGAGCGTGTTCAGCGTGCCATTGACGAAGTCAAAGCCGTAGCCGACCTCGGAAGCGAGCGTATTCGGGTCGAACCGGATTGCGTCGAACCCTGCCCCGCCGGAACCTTCATCGAACAGACGGGGCGCGCCGGAATAGGCATAGGCTTCGGCATCGCCATTGACCAGGCCGCTGACCTGGAAGGTATAAGTGGGCGCCGCCTGGCCATAGGTTCGGGTCTGATTGTCCGCCGTGAAGGTCAGGATCGGCTGGCGCGCAAAGATGAACAAGTTGCCGGCCTGCGTGACCGAATCGGCAGAGCTGCGATTGTACAGATTGTTCCCGATGAGGCCGCCGCGCGTGATCGCTTCATAGTCGTCGGAATAGACGCGGAAGCGACCGCCACCGGTCAGGCTGAAGGCACCCGGGCCGGCATTGTTCGTGAACAGCTTGCTGACAACGGTTATGGCGTCGCCCGCACCGCTCGCGGTGAGCACCGCGCCTGGCGATATCACGACCTCGTCGGCAAAACCGCCTAGGCCTTCCGGGGTGATCACGTTGATGATGCCGGCGGTGATGTTGCCAAGCGTGATCGGCCCGCGATCGAAATTCGTCTGCCCGGCCCCGTCGAACAGCCGGATATCGACCTGGCCGGTGCCCGCATCGACAAACCCGTCGGAGCCGAAGCTGATCTCGGCTGGCCCGGGATCGCGGAAGCTGTCGATGACGCCGGCGCCCGTTCCGACATTGGCGAGCAGAGAAAGCGCTCCATTATCGGTGACAATGCCGGCGTTGATCAGGATCGAGCGGCCTGCCTGGAAGGTCAGCGCGCCGCCATCACCCGAGGGATTGTCGACCAGGATCGCCGACGTCACGGTGATGTCGTTGTTCGCCTGAAGCGTGACGCCGGTGCCACCCGAAAGGATCGCGGCAAGCGCGCTGGCGCTGATCGTGACATCCGCTCCCGGATTGTCGCCGAAGCCGAGACCGGGGATCCCGCCCGAGCCCAGCGCGAAGAAATAGACCGCTCCGGCATTGCCCACACGGTTTTCGGGACCGTCGTCTCCGGGCGTGCCCACCACCAGCCGGCCGCCATCGAGAGCCAATGCGCTGCCGAATTGGTCGGCAACCCCGGTGGGGCCGAAGTTGATATCGGAAGGGCCGTTATAGCCGCGGCCGATGCGCGAGGTGAGCGAGGGGTCGTTGCCAAAGGTCGCGCCGGGCACGGCGAAGAGATAGGCCGCACCGACACCCGCCTGCTCGTTGCCGGCGCCGCGATCGCCCGGCGCGCCGACCGCCAGGATCTCGCCGCGCAGCGCCACCGCCGACCCGAAAAGATCGCCATTGTCCAGCACGGGCACCCCATTGGCCCCGGCATAGTCCACGCCCAGCGTGCGGGCGAGCGTCGGTGTCGCAAAGGCATTGTCGGCGAAGGTGAACAGATGCACCGCACCCGTGCTGGCGCTGCCGTTAAGGGCACCATCATCGCCGGTCGCGCCCACGGCCAGTCGCAACCCGTCGAGCGAGAGCGATGCGCCGAAGCGGTCCGCGCTGTCCAGTATCGTGAGGTCGAGGTCGTTGCTGCCCGTATAGCCGCGGCCGATGGTTCCTGCCAGCGACGCGCCGAACAGCGCCGGATCGGTAAAGGTGATCAAATAAACCGCACCGCTATCGGCCACCGAATTGCCAGCGCCATCGTCGCCCGGCGCCCCCACGGCCAGCTGGGTGCCCGACAGCGACACTGCACTGCCGAACCTGTCGTCAGCATCGAGGCTGACGCCCAGATTGTTGCCGCCGGCATAGCCCAGGCCGATCTGGCCGAGCAGGCTGCCGCTGTTGAAGTCGGTGTCGGTAAAGATGAACAGGTAGACGGCGCCGGCATTCGCGACACCGCGCGCCACGCCGCGATCGCCTGGCGCGCCGACCGCAAGCCGGGTTCCATCGAGCGATACCGCGCTGCCAAAGCCCGAGCCTGCGGTCATTTCGCTGACCGCGATATTCTTGCCCCCGCTATAGCCGCGCCCGACGATGCCCTGCAAAACCGGTGCCGCAAAATCGGCATTGGCAAAGGAGAAGAGATAGACCGCACCGGCATCGGGAACGTTGATGCTGTCGCCATCATCGCCAGGCGCACCGACCGCCAGCCGGTTGCCGTCGAGCGATACCGCGGCGCCGAAACCGTCCCCGAGCTCCAGCCCCGCGACCGCCGTGCCCAGGCCGCGCGTATAGCCGGAGCCGATCGTGCCGACCAGTTCCGCGCCGCCGAAATCGAGATCGGTGAAAGTGAAGAGATAGACCGCGCCGGAATCAGCGGCGCTGCCGGGATTGCCGAAGCCGTCGTCGCCGGGCGCGCCCACCACCAGTCGGCCGCTGTCGAGCGATACTGCCGAGCCGAAGAAATCGAACTCATCGAGCGCAACGTCGAAATCGAGATTGGTGCCGAAATTCGCCAGCCCCGTGCCCAGGATTTCGGAAACCGTACCGCCGCCGAAACTGCTGTCGGAAAAGCTCAGCAGATAGACCGCACCCGAATTGAGGGGGCTGGCGGCAGAACTGCTGAGTCGTGGCGCGCCGATGGCCAGTCGGTCGCCGTCCAGCGAGACCGAGAAGCCCAGAAGGCTTTCGGAACCCATACCGAACGGTGTCAGGGCCGTGTTGACATCCCCGGGTCCATCATAGCCGGCGCCGACGATGCCGCGCTGAATCCCACCGGAAAAGGCGAGATCGGCGAACGTGAACAGATAGACCGCACCCGAGCTGGTCAGGCTGTTGTCGCCGCCATCATCCCCGCGCGCACCGACCGCCAAGCGGGTCCCGTCGAGCGCGACCGACCAGCCGAACCGGTCGAAATCTTCGAGCGCGACGTCCAGATCGTTGCCCCCAGCGTCGAAGCCGAGCCCGACAATGGCTTGCAGCGTGCCGCCCTGGAACAGCGAATCGGCAAAGGTGAACAGATAGACCGCGCCGGTCTCGCGTTCGAGGGAGGGGGGATTGCCTGCGGCGTCGTCGCCATCGGCTCCCACCGCCAATCGGTTGCCGTCGAGCGAAACCGACGTGCCGAAGCGGTCATTGACCTGCAGATCGGCCACGGCGACGTTCTTGCCGCCGGAATAGCCCAGGCCGACAATGGCTTCGAGCGCTCCACCGGCAAACTGGGAATTGGAAAAGCTGAACAGATAGACGGCGCCGGCAGAACCGACGGTGTTCCCGGCGCCTGCATCATTGATTGCGCCGACGGCGAGACGGTTGCCGTCGAGAGAAACCGAGGTTCCGAAACCGTCTGCGCTCTCGATCTGCGTGACGAACAGATTCTTCCCGCCGACATATCCGTGGCCGATCACCGATTGCAGGGTCGCCCCCCCGAACAGGAAATCGGTGAACGTGAAAAGATAGACCGCACCCGAATTGCTCAGATCATCGATCGATCCGTCATCGCCTGCCGCTCCGATCGCCAGCCGAACCCCGTCCAGCGCCACGCTTGCGCCAAAGCCGTCACCTGCCCCCAGCTGGGCGAACGACGGCGCGGCGGGACCCGTCAGATCCAGCCCCACCGCAGCGCGATAATCGGCGCCGATCGTGCCGGTCAGGCGGCCGGTGGTGAACAGGGAATCGCTGAACTGGAAGAACTGGACTGCGCCGCTGTTCGGCTGGCTGTTGCCGGGGCCATCGTCCCCCGGCGAACCGACCGCGAGGCTGTTGCCGAAAAGCGAGACGGCGGCGCCGAAACTGTCGTCCTGTTCCACGGGCACCGAGATCAGCTGCGCCCCGTTGTTCGTGCCGACATAACCATTGCCGATGATCGACCGCTGGACAGGGCTGACCAGCTGCGCGTTGCCAAAGCCGTAAAGATAGACAGCCCCGGCGCCGAACTGGAAGATATTGCCCGCGCCCTGATCGCCCGGTGCACCGATTGCCAGCCGCCCGGCATTCAGCGACACAGCACTGCCGAACAGGTCGCCATTGTCGAGCGATCCGGGATCGCCGTCATTCGCCCCGGTATAGCCGCGACCGATGACTCCGGCCTGCGCGACGCCGCTGGCCTGGCTGTCGGTAAAGGTGAAGGTGTAGACCGCACCGATGGCGCTCAGGCTGCCGCCGATATTGCCCGCGCCCGCATCGCGCGGTGCGCCGACGGCGAGCTGCCGCGCCACGGTATCCACCGACAGCGCAGCCCCGAAATTGTCGCCGGGGTCGAGCGCACCGAGGTTCAGGCTGTTGAGCCCGGCATAGCCCGAGCCGATGGTGCCGATGACGCCGCCTGCACCGACGAACGGGCTGTGCAGCAGCAGATAGACCGCGCCCGAATCGCCCACGGCGTTGCCCAGGCCATCGTCGAACGGTGCCCCGACCAGCAGGTTGGCGAGCGATATGGCGACGGCAGAGCCGAACCTGTCCCCGGCCTCGAGCGCGATATCGAGATCGTTGACGCCGGCATATCCGTTGCCGACCGTGCTGAAAGACGAGAGGTTTTCGAAGGCCCCGGACTGGAAGGCGAAGGTATAGACGGCGCCGCCATCGGCGACGTCGTTCTGCCCGCCATCGTCGCCCGGCGCCCCCACGGCAAGGAACGAGCCGAACAGCGAGACCGACGCGCCGAAATTGTCGCCTGCCTGCAGACCTGCCACCGACAGGTTCTTGCCGCCGGTATAGCCCGACCCGATCACCCCTTCGAGCACCGGTGCCGTCAGGTTCAGGCCCGGCGCGTTCGAGAAGCTGATCAGATAGACCGCACCCGCGCCGGCGGTGAGGCCGGACGCGCCATTGTCGAAGGGCGAACCGATGGCGAGCAGCTGGCCGTCCAGCGAGACGGCGTGGCCGATATTCTCGGACTGGCTGCGGTTGATGCCCTGTGCGGTAAGCGAAAGGGTCTGGCCGGAGGCATAGGCCCCGCCCATGACACCCGACAGTTCAAGATTGTCGAAAGCCGGGCCGGCAAAGCTGAACAGATAGGCAGCCCCGGTCGACGGACCGATGCCGTTGCCGCTGTCGCCCGCCGCTCCGACGATCAGCCGGGTGGTATCGAGCGCGATCGCCGAACCAAAGCGGGTGCCGTCATACAGGCCGACGACCGGCAGCGCGGTGGAGCCGATATAGCCCGAGCCGATCACGGCCTCCAGCGTGGGGCTTTCCAGCGTGGCACCGACAAAGGCAAACAGGAAGGCCGCACCGCGATCGAGGCCGCCGCCGGAAAAACCGCTGTCGCCCGGCGCGCCCACGGCCAGCCGGTTGTTCAGCAGGGAAACCGAGGCGCCAAAGCCGTTGGCGCCGTCAAGCTCGCCCACCGAAAAGTCGCTCGGCACGCCGGTATAGCCGCTGCCGAGCGTGCCGAGCAGCGTCGGTGATCCGAAATTGGTGTCGGCAAAGTTCAGCAGATAGACCGCGCCTGCATCGCCGAGCGCGTTGCTGAACCCGTCATCGCCCACAGCCCCGACGGCCAGGTTGAGACCGTCGAGCGACACCGAGCTGCCAAAGCGGTCGCCCGCCTCCAGATTGCCGATCGCCAGCAGGTCGGTGCCCGAATAGTCCGCGCCATAGACGCCGATCAGGCTGCCCGATTCGAAATAGTTGAACACCGGAACCGAGCCGCTGAAATCGATGGTGTTCGAGAATTTGAGCGCATAGACCGCGCCCGAATCGACAAAATTGTTCGACCCGCCATCATCGCCGGGAGCCCCGACAACGAGCTGATCGAAGCGCAGCGACACCGCGCTGCCGAACGCGTCGCCCGCCCCCAGGTTGAGCAGTCCGACATTCTTTCCGCCGCCATAATCGCGGCCGATCGTCGCCTCCAGCACCGGATTGTTCAGGCCGGAATCGAACCGGAAGAGATAGACCGCCCCCGCATCGGTCGACAGGTCGTCGGCGCCATCGTCTCCCGGTGCTCCGACCGCCAGCAGATCGGGATTGAACCCGCCGAGCGAGACGCTGCTGCCGAACCGATCGCCGTCCTGCAAGGCTGCGACGTCGAAATTGCCGCCGCCGGTATAGCCTTTGCCCAATATGCCCTTGAGCGTGGGCGTGGCAAAATCGGCACCGGCGAAGGTGAACAGATAGACCGCGCCGATATCGCTCCCCGTGCCCCCGGCCGAGCGGTCGCCGGGCGCGCCGATCGCAAGCAGATCGCCCGTCAGCGAGACCGCGCTGCCGAAGCGGTCGTTGGTGGACAGCTGTGGCACTGCAATGTTCTTGAGGCTGCCATAACCGCGACCAAAGGTCCCTTCGAACGAAAGACCGGCAAAATTGCTGCCGGTGAACGCGAACAGATAGACCGCGCCGAACCCGAAATCGCTGTTGTACGCGCCCATGTCGCCCGACGCGCCGACGACAAGCCGGTTCTGGTTGAGCGAGAGCGAATTGCCGAAACCGTCGCCAACTGCCAGCTGGCCCAGCGGCAGATCCAGATCGCCGCCATAGCCCCTGCCGATGGCGCCCGTCTGGGTATAGGTGCCGTTCGACAGCGAAAACAGATAGGCCTTGCCCGAACTCGGGACCGAATCGTTGGCTCCGCCATCGCCCGGCGCGCCGACGACCAGCAATCCTGCCGAGGCGGATACCGCCGTTCCGAACTGGTCGGAGCTGCCAAGAAACGAAACATCGGTATCACCGGGTTCGGCGAACCCCGATCCGATGATGCGGACCAGCTGGGGCAAATCGAAGGCCGAATTGGTGAAGGTGATGCCGTAGACCGCACCGGCATTCACCAGATTGTCGGCGGCCCCCCGATCCCCCGGCGCACCCACGAACAGGTTCAGGCCATCGAACGCCACGCTGGTGCCAAAGGCGTCGCCCGCCTGGAGCTGCGTGTCGGGCCGGTTGATGTCCAGGTCCTTGGCGCCAGCCGAATAGCCGAATCCGATCGTGCCTTCCAAGACGCCACTGTTGAACTGGGCGTCGGCGAAGGTGAACAGATAGACCGCGCCCGAGCCCGCAGCGGTATCATTCAGCGCGTCATCGCCCGGCGCCCCCACCGCAAGCCGCGTTCCGCTGAGCGCTACCGACCGGCCAAAGCCGTCGTCCGTTGCGAGTTGCGACAGATCGATGTCCCGGGTGCCGGTATAGCCCAGACCGATGGTCGCCTGCAGCGAGCCTCCGGAGAAAAGCGGGTCGGTGAAATTGAAGAGATAGACGGCGCCTGCGGAACTTGTCGAGCCCAGCGCGCCCGCATTGCCGGGCGCGCCGACCGCCAGTTGCAGCCCATCGAGCGAAACCGATGCGCCGAACTGTTCCAGGCCGTTGATCGGCACCGACAGGTTCTTGCCGCCGCTATAGCCCTGCCCGATAATCGCTTCGAGCACAGGCGCGCCGAACGCCTGATCGGCAAAGCTGAACAGATAGACCGCACCGGAGAAGATCAGGCTGTCAAACGCACCACCATCGCCAGGCGCCCCGACCGCAAGCCGGTTGCCGTCGAGCGACACGGCGAAACCGAATTCGTCCCCCGGCCTGAGCCCGGGAACAGACAGGGTGCTGAGCCCGGCATAGCCCGCCCCCAGCTTGTCGATCAGCCGGATATTGCCGAAACCGGTGTCGGCAAAGGTGAACAGATAGGCGGCACCCGATCCCGGTGCGCTGTTGTTCCTGCCCGCATTGTTCGATGCGCCGACCACCAGCCGGTCGCCGTCGAACGCGACCGCCGCGCCGAACTGCTCGCCCTTGGCCAGCTTGAGGTCGAAATCGCGCGGTGCGGCAAGATAGTCGGCACCGATGATCCCGGCCTGATTGATATCGGTAAAGCCGGACGAGGCCGTGAACAGATAGACCGCCCCGGCATCGTTCTGCGTGCCGTTGCGACCGTCATTGCCCACCGCGCCGACCACGAGCTGCAGACCGCGGAGCGCGACCGACTGACCGAAGAAATCCCCCGGAGCGCCATTGATGTCGAAATCGTTCAGGCCGGAATAGAATGTCCCCAGCCGCGCTTCCAGCGCGCCGCCGCTGAAATCGCCGGCCGCAAAGCTGTAGACATAGACCGCGCCCGAATCGAAGATGGGGGTGCCTCCCCCGTCGTCGTTCGGCGCGCCGATGGCCAGGCGCAGGCCATCGAGCGAGAGCGATGTGCCGAACCGGTCTCCGGCTTCGAGATCGAGCACGCTGATATCGTTGGGGCCGGCCGATCCGTAGGACTTGCCCAGCGTGGCCAGCCGCTGCGGGGTGGCGAGGAAGCTTGCATCGCCCAGATCGAAGATATGGACCGCACCGGCCTCGATGTCCGATGCGCCAAAGCCGTTGTCGCCCGGCGCCCCCACCGCAAGGATATTGCCCGACAGTGCGACTGCATTGCCGAACAGGGCCCCTTCACCATTGATCGGCCCGCCGGTAAAGCTTTCGAAGTTGAGAACGCGCCGCAGGACGCCATCCGAGAACGAGGCATCGGCAAAGGTGAAGAGATAGACCGCGCCAGCATTGCCCGTGCTGTTCGCGGTGCCGTCGTCGCCGATCGCCCCGACCGCCAGCCGCAATCCGTCGAGCGCGACAGACGAGCCGAAAAGATCGTCCGCATCCAGCTGCCCGACCGCGATGTTCCTGCCGCCGCTATAGCCCGATCCGATGATAGACTGCAGCACCGGCGCACCGAATTGCGCATCGCCGAAGGTGAAGAGATAGACGGCACCGGAATCGAGCCTGGTGTTGGTCGCGCCATCGTCGAACCGCGCACCGACCGCCAGCCGGTTGCCGTCCAGCGAGACCGCCGTGGCGAAATTGTCCTGCTCTTCCAGGCCGGTGTCCAGCAACGACAGACCGAAAAGCGATGTGTAGCCTGCCCCCAGAATGCCGACCTGCTCTGCGTCGGAGAACAGATCGTCGCCAAAGGTGAACAGATAGACCGCGCCAGAATCGGTCAGCAGGTTGGCGCGCCCGTCGTCATTCGACATGGCGATGGCGAGACGGCGTCCGTTCAGCGCGATATCGCTGATGGTATCACCGGGCTCCATCCCCAGGATCGACCGGTTCTGTCCCCCCAGGCTGTCATAATTGATGCCGATCCTGGCTTCGAGGACCGGTGTAGAGAAAAGCTGGTCTGCAAAGCTGAACAGATAGACCGCACCGGAATCGGCTACGGCGTCGCCGACACCGTCGTCCAGCCTTGCGAGAATGGCCAGCCGATTGCCGTCGAGCGACACCGCCTCGCCGAAATGATCGCGCCCGATACCATCGAGATTGGGAAGGTTGAAATCCTTGGGGCCGGTATAGCCCCCACCGATCCTGCCTTCCAGCACGGCACCGCCGAAACTCGCATCGGCGAAGCTGAACAGATAGACCGCGCCGCCGACAAGGCTGTTCCCCTGGCCGTCATCGCCATAGGCCCCGACGGCAAGCCGGTTGCCATCGAGCGATACGCCGCCGCCGAAAAGGTCTTCGGCATCCAGCGTGATCGATACGTCATTGGGCAGGCTGGCATAGCCCTGGCCGATAATCCCGGCGAGACTGGGGGTGGAAAAGACCTCGTCGGCGAAGGTGAACAGATACACCGCGCCGCCATCCAGCACGGCATTGCCCACGCCGTCGTCGAACATCGCCCCGACCGCCAGCCGGCTGCCGTCGAGCGATATCTTCTGCCCGAAAAGGTCTCCGGCCTCCAGATTGGCGACCGAGAAATTGGAACCGCCGCTATAGCCAGCGCCCAGCACGCTGCGCAGCTGCCCGCCGGTAAAGGCCGCATCGGCAAAGGTGAACAGATAGACCGCGCCCGCATCGCCGCTGCCATTGGCAACGCCATCGTCCCCGCGTGCCGAAACCGCCAGCCGGTTCCCATCGAGCGATACCGAATGACCGAAAATGTCATCCGCCTCCAGCGTGGCGACCGAGAGATTCTTGCCGCCGCTATAGCCCGATCCGATGACCGCACTGAGCACCGGCGCGGCGAATTTGGCATCGGCGAAGCTGAACAGATAGACCGCGCCAGCATTGGCAACGGCATTGCCGGCCCCATCGTCGCCGCGTACGCCAAGCGCCAGGCGGTTGCCATCGAGCGAAACCGACAGGTCCGCACCATCCCCCGCCTCCAGCCCCGGCGGCGGCACGACCGGCCCCGGAAAACTGCTGGCAAAGGCCTGCAGCACCAGCCCGTACTGGCTGGGCGCATTGCTGACGTCGGCGATGATGATGTTCTTGGGGTCAAGCAGCAGCGTGCCGCCGCGCTGGCCGTCGCGCGCGGTTTCCACCGTGCCGCGATAGACCAGCGTTTCCTTGCCCGATATCTCGATCTGCCCGCCAATGCCGCCGACCAGGCCGCCGCGCGCGATGGCATTGCCAAGGAACGTCGTCTTCTCGTCGGACCAGATGACGATCTCGCCCGCATTGCCGCGCATGCCGATGGCGGAAACGTCGATCGTCACCGCATCGGTCGCCACCAGCCTGAGCGCATTGGGCAGTTCGTCGGCGGCCAGATCCTTGCCGCCCTGGAACTCTCCGCCCAGCCGCACCCGGCCGCCGCGGATACCGCCCTGGGCATAGAATTGCGCCGAGAACAGGTCGAGCCTGGGCGCGCTGACATCGATAGCGCCGCCAAAGCCATGGCTGCCCGAGGCGCGGAACTTGCCCGAAGAGATGATCTGACTGTCCGAGACATAGCGGATCGTACCGCCGTGCAGCCCGCTCGCGTCGATGAACGCATCGCCGGTATCGATCCCGCGGCGCGTGGCCCTGATGTCGACATTGCCGCCCTTGCCGAGCGCGGCGTTGACCGTGATCCGTCCGGCCAGCGAGAATCCGCCGGCATCGAGCTGGATCTTGCCGCCCGCATCGGCTCCGCTCGCCGAAAGGATCGAGCCGAAGGACAGGAAATCGCTACCGGTAATATGCGCGGTGCCGCCCGTCTTGCTGCCGTCGAGGTTGATCGTGCCGTCGAGCAGCGTGCGCGCCGCGCTGATCGTCAGCGTGCCGCCAGTGCCGCTGGCCGCCATCGCGTGACCCGGTGCGCTGGTATCGCCGTTCAGCGATCCCACCCAGCCGATATTGCTCTGGTTGTCCTGGCTCTTGCTGCCCTTGCCCTTGCTGCTGCCCGTCGCGACAGCATTGGTCGCCGACGACAGGTCCATCGCGACATTCTTGCCGACCTGCACCTCGCCCGGCGCGGTAATCGCGACCCTGGCCGCGACCAGCGAGACCTTACCGTCCGCGCCGACCTGCATGTTCGCCGCCTGGGGCGTGCCGACGCGCACCGACTGGTTGACCAGATCGCGCGCCGCCGATGCCGTGATCAGCACCGATCCGCCGCGCGCATCGACCACGCCGTCGATGCCGACCAGCGCGCCCTTGTCATCGAGCCTGGTCACCGCATCGCCGACCTGGAAGCGGATCAGATTGTCGCCATGCAGGTCGAGCGTGAAAGCCTGCGCGCCGCCAAAGGCGATGCGGCCCATATGCGCGGTGATGATGCCGTCATTGGCCACCTGCGGCGCGACAAACGCGGCGATGCCCGCATCGCGCACGGTGATGCTGCCATGGTTGAGGATCTTCGCGCCCGCGCGCCCCGGCGTGCCGAAGCGCAGCGGACCGCCCGCCATGAACGCCTCGTTGCCGATATCGGCGCTGGTCGCGACAAGCCCTGCGACATCGACCCTGGCATCCTTGCCGAAGACGATGCCGTTGCCGTTGATGAGATACACCTGCCCATTGGCGGTGAGCTCGCCCAGGATCTGGCTGATCTCGGGCCCGGTGACGCGGTTCAGCGCGACCGAGCGCGCGTTGGGCTGGCGGAAATCGACGCCCTGGCCGAGGCCGATCGAGAAATTGTCCCAGTTGATGACCACCCGGTCGCTCGACTGGTCGATCCGCACCCGGTCGGTGCCCTGGCCATTGATTGTCGCCTGGCCGGCCACCACCTGGCCGCCGCTGGGATTGGCATAGGCGGCCTGCGCCGAGGCAATCGCAAGCCCCGCCGCGCCGGTCCGCAATGCGACGCGCCAACCCGGCATCGTCCGTGCCCCCTGGCCCCGTTTGCGATACAGGCTCATCGCGTCGCTCCGATCGAGAAGAAGATGCGCGGATCGCTGCTGCCATCGGGAGTGAAGCGCGACTTGCCGGGCCAGGCAGCATAGATTTCACCGAACAGGCCGTAGGGCAGCGCGATGCGCGATCCGCCACCGGCCGACCACAGTTCCGTCACGCGCAGCTCGGCGAAATCGAGCCGCCCGCTCTGACGCAATATGCCCGCATCGACGAACAGGAAGGGCTGGACGGTCACGCCGCCGACGCTCAGCCGATCGTTCACTTCCATCGCGACATTGATGCAATGGTCGCCGCCCGCCGCACCGTAATCATAGGCGCGGCCGAACTGGTCGCCGCCGAAATTGCACTCGCGCGAGGCCGAAGCGCCGCCATTCAGACCGATCTGCGCTTCGGCACTCACCCGCACGCGCGCCGTTCCATAGAGCGGCGCGGTCCACACCAGCGAGCCGTTGAGCGCGGTGAATTCGGGATCGCCCTGCGTCCGGCTGCGCAGCGGATTGAACCGCCCGGTGGCGCCCAGACCGTTGATCCCTTGCGACAATCCCAGCCGGAACAGCCCGACGCTGCCATCGGTGGCGGCCCAGTCATAGCTGCCGTAAAGCTCGTAGAAGCGGCTGCGATCGTCGATCAGCGTGACGCCGAAAATGCCGCTGTCCGAATTGATCGCGGTGCCTTCCAGCCCGACGATCAGGCTGGAATTGCGCGTTCGGCGAAGCGGATAGCTGAGCCCTGCGCGGATCACCTCTTCCTCGCCGCGGAACTGCAGGATCGACAGGAAACCGCGGACTGCGCGCGACCGGGCGCGCGAATAGCTGACCGTGCCCGTCAGCCCGTCATCGGTAATCGGCGCGCTATACTGGACGAAGCCCGAAACGAAGCCGTCGGTCGGCAGCGTCGCGCGGACATCGGCCACGAGCTGATCGCCCGGCACCAGCACCGAATTGGCGGTCGCCCCGGCGCGATAGCGGCGCTCGCCCAGATTGTCGCGAATGCGATTGTCGAACTGTGCTTCGACCTCGAGCGGATCGAGATTGACCACGACCAGCAGATTGGCCGCACCCGGCGTCGCCTCCGAAGGGCGCACGACGACCGACACGTCGAGCCCCCCCAGGTCGCCCGTGGTCAGGATCGCGCGTTCCAGATCGTCGACCATCACCGGCCCGCGCTTGATCAGCGGGGTGAAGCGGCGACGCACCATCTCGGTCAGCCGGGTCTTGCCGGCCAGTCCGGCGCTCGACTTGAGCTGGATTTCGAGCGCATCGACGCTGCCCTCGACCACCTGCAGCACGACGACCCCGTCCTTCACCTCCTGTTCGGGCACGATGGCGAAGGACAATGCAAAACCGGCGTCGGCATAGACGCGGGTGAGCAGGTCGGCGGCGCGATAGATGTCGGCGAGCGTCAGATCCTGGCCCAGGAACGGCTTGAGCGGCGCCTGCAGCCGATCCTCGTCAAGATAGTTGAAGCCGGTGATGCGGAATTTCGTGACGCGCACCTTTTGGGTATCGTCGACGCTGTTCGGGTCGGTGCGCGGGCGATCGATGGTGAAGGGGGTGCGTGGGGTCGAAAGCGGCACCTCGGCGGCGCGGTTCTCGCGCTCGAACGTTCCGGCGGGAGGGCGCACGGCGCCAGGCAGCGCCTGCGCTGCCAGCGGCGCGGGAAGCAGCAAGGCTGCCCCGAAAGCTGAAAGGCACGCACGGGCCATCACGGCCTGCCGACCGCGCATTCTGCCCCAAGTCCGCCACATCGCCATGCGGTTCAAATGTTCCACTACCCCGAAGGGATTGAGAGGGTGCGACCCCGCCTCGGAACGTCGGGAATCCGTGCGGGAACGACCGGTTAGCAGCACCCCGATCCGGCAATGTGCACCGGATCACAGACGGCTAAAACCGGACGATCGTCCAGCGCGAAATCCCGCAAGGATAAACCGCTTCATTATGAAATCAGCAAACCTCGCCCCTGGTTCGATGTTAAGCATTGGCACAGACAAAAGGCAAGTGGATGACGACTTAAGATCATGATTTCGAAGATGAGATGCCGATTAACCACGGTATCCGGGCGCCATCTGCCGCAGCGTCAGAGCGCCTGGGCAGCCGGATTGCGCAGCACCAGATTGTCCACGCTTTGCCCCTCGGCCCAATGGCCCGACCGGCGGAACTGCCCGATGCAATGGGGCTCCAGATAGATGACCGATACCGGCTGGGTCAGCGCGGTGAGCCTGTCGACCACCGGCGCCATCACGCTATCGTCGAAAGGATCGTAGAAGAAGCAGACCAGATCGAGATCGGCAGGCGGCTGGTAGCGCGCCGCATCCATGCACAGGAACTGCGTCGGCGCGGAGAGCGCGCCCTTGCCCGCCATGATGTCGCGGTTGCTGAGCGCGATATCGACCAGCTCGGGCGCGAATTCGACGCCGATCGCGCGGGCGAAGGGGAAGCGCGCCGCCTCGAGCACCGCGCGACCCTTGCCGCAGCCATAATCGATGAACGCGGTGCGCGCGAAATCCACCTTCAGGTCAGCGAACCAGGTCGGCATGTTGGCGCCGTTGCTCGCCTGATAGCGCCGGGCATGCGCCGCAAGCGCCGGATCGACGCTGAGCGTGTGCAGCTCGCGCATCGCGAAGGTATCGGTGCCCCATTGCTCGTCGAACGCCTGGAAGCTGCGGTCCCGCTGCCGCGCCTGGGGGGTCATGGCGCGGGCATGATAGACGATATTGTGCCCGATCAGCCGCACGATCTCACCGGCGGACCGGCCCCTCAGGCGCTGGGTGATCGAGGACAGCATTGCGGCAGGACACCTTTCTGGTTGACGTCGGATTGCCATTTTCGGCAGGCCATGGCGTCTAGCCCGGCGAGCAGAAGCTTGAAACCGGATTAACCATCGCAAGACCGCTGCGGCCCATTACGGGGCATCTGGCGGCAGGAGAGGACGCCATGAGAGGACAAGGGCCGATGAGCAACCCGATTGTGATCACCACCCAGGGCGCGGTCGAGACCGTGACGCTCAACCGTCCGCAAGCGCTCAATGCGATGGACGAGCCGATGATCATGGCGCTGCAGGACTATTTTCGGGGCCTGGTAGAGCGGCACGCAGTCCGTGTCGTCATCCTGCGCGCCGAGGGCCGGGCGTTCTGCGCCGGGCTCGACCTCAAGGGCTGGACGCAGCGCGAGGACGAAGGCGCGGTGCATGGCGGTTGGCGCACCCAGCGCGCGATCGCCACGGTGATGCAGCTGATGCGCGCCTGCCCGCAGCCGCTCATCGCCTGTGCGCAAGGGGCGGCGTGCGGCGGCGGCATGTCGCTGCTGCTTGCAAGCGACGTGCGCTATTGCACCCCCGATTTCCGCATGAACGCCGCCTATATCCGCATCGGACTTGGCGGTTGCGACATGGGGTCGAGCTATTTCCTGCCGCGGCTGGTGGGCAGCTCGCTCGCCGCCGAGATGATCCTGTCGGGCCGCTTCGTCGGGGCCGAGCGCGCGCTGGCGGCCGGGTTCGTCAGCGAGATTGCCGCGCCCGAGGACATGCTCGCCAGGGCCGAGGCGCTCGCCGCCGACATGCTGCTGGCGAGCCCGATGGGCCTCAGGCTCAGCAAGGATGCGCTGAACCGCAATATCGACGCGCCGGGCTTCGAAGCCGCGCTCGCGCTCGAGGACCGGCAGCAGATCCTGCTCAGCATGACCGAGGATTATGCCGAGGCGAGGCGGGCGTTCATGGAGAAGCGCGCACCGGAATATAAGGATCGGTGACGCCTCCAAAATCCTCCCACAGCTTGCTGGGGGAGGATTTACGCCTTTCCGCACCCCATTGCGTCGGTCTTCTGCCGCTCGATGAAGCGGTGGACCGCCTGGATCACCACCGATCCCTCGCCGACGCCCGAGGCCACGCGCTTGACCGAGCCCGAGCGGACATCGCCGACTGCGAACAGGCCGGGGCGGCTGGTCTCGAACGGTGAGCAGCCGTCGCCGGTCAGGATGAACCCCGCCTCGTCGAGATTGGCGCAGCCCTGCAGCCAGTCCGAACACGGCTGCGCGCCGATCATCACGAACAGCGCGCCCGCCTCGATCCGCGTCTCCTCGCCGCTGCGCCGGTCGCGCCAGGCGAGCCCTTCCAGATGGGTGTCGCCCGACAGCGCACAGACCTCGCTGAACGGGTGCAGCGTGATCGCATCCGATGCCATGATCCGGTCGATCAGATAGCTCGACATGGTCGCGGCCAGCCCTTCGCTGCGCACGAGGATGTGCACATGCGCGGCAAAGCGCGACATATAGACCGCCGCCTGCCCCGCAGAGTTGCCGCCGCCGACCACCACGACCGCCCGGTCGGCGCAGAGCTGGGCCTCCATCGCGGTCGCGGCATAATAGACGCCCGCGCCTTCGAATCGGGCATAGTCGGGCAGGTCGAGCTTGCGATAGCGCGCGCCGGTCGCCGCGACCACCGCGCGCGCCTCGGCCACCGTGCCGTCCTCGAGCTGCAGCCGAAAATGACCGCCGCTGCAATCGAGCCCGGTCGCCGCGCGCGAGACCGCGAGCCGCGCGCCGAATTTCTGCGCCTGCACCTGCGCGCGTCCCGCCAGCGCCTGGCCAGAGATGCCGGTGGGAAAGCCCAGATAATTCTCGATCTTGCTGCTCGTCCCCGCCTGACCGCCGGGTGCGGTCGATTCGACGATCAGCGTGTCGAGCCCTTCGGATGCGGCATAGACCGCCGCCGCCAGCCCCGCCGGCCCTGCGCCCACCACGATCAGGTCGTGCAGCCGCTGCTGGTCGATCGCCACCGCGACGCCGAGCGCATCGGCCAGATCGTGCGTGCTGGGGTTGCGCAGGATCTGCTCTTCGGAAATCACCACCGGCAGGTCGGCATCGCTGAGGCCGAAGCCTTCGAGAAACGCCGCCGCATCGGGATCGGCCGTCGAATCGATCGTGCGGTGCGGATAGCCGTTGCGCGTCAGGAACGCGTTGATCCGCACCGTATCGGCGCTGCGCGCCGGGCCGACCAGCGTCACCGCACCCTGCTGATGCTGCATCAGCGCGACGCGGCGCAGGATGAAGGCGCGCATGATGATCTCGCCGATATCGGGTTCGGCGACGATCAGCCGGCGGAAATCGGGGCGCGGAACCCGGATCACCTCGGTCGGCCCCACCGCGCGTCCGCTGACCAGGATCTTGCGGTCGTTGAACAGGTCGAGCTCGCCGGTGAACTGGCGCGCGCAATGGCGGTGGACGATGCCCTCCTCGCCATGATCGCCATGGTCGATGATCTCGATCTCTCCGGTGTGCACGAGGAAGAAATCGACCCCGCGCTCGCCGCGATGGAAGACATGATCGCCGTCGGCCAGCGTCTCGCGATGCCCGAAACGCGCGATTCGGCCAGCCATGTCCTCGCTCAGCACCGGGAATGTCTGTTCCAGCCGGGCATAGGGATCGCTGCTGTCGACCGGCTGCGCGCCGGGTGCCGAATTGCCCATTTCCTGCGTCCTTTCGCCTGACCTTAGTGCGCCGTAGCGTCAGCTCCGGTACCGCATTGCCAAGCCTATCATGCTATCGCGCCAATGCGTCAGTTTCTTGGCATCGCGGCTTGCATTTGGGTGATGGGGGTGCAGATTAGCGCCCAACAATCCCGTTCAGGACAAGGTGAGGATCATGACCGAAGACGAAGACCTGGAGAGCTTCCGCGCCGAGGTTCGCGCGTTTCTCGATGCCGAGCTGCCGCCCGAAAAGCGCTTCGCCGCAGACGGCTTTGCCAATAGCAGCAAGGAACTGACCGCCTGGTGGCAGGGCGTCAAGGCCAAGCGCGGCTGGGGCGCCCCCGGCTGGCCCAAGCAATATGGCGGCTGCGAATGGTCGCTCGCCAAGAAGCGCATCTTTGCCGATGAATCGACCAAGGCAGGCGCGCCGTCGTACAGCCCGTTCGGCCTGACCATGGTCGGCCCGGTCATCTACACCTTCGGCACCGAAGAGCAGAAGGCCGAGCATCTGCCGCATATCATCAACGGCACCCGTTTCTGGTGCCAGGGCTATTCGGAGCCGGGCGCGGGATCGGACCTTGCCAGCCTGAAGACGCGCGCGGTGCGCGACGGCGACCATTATGTCGTCAACGGCCAGAAGACCTGGACCACGCAGGGCCATTGGGCCGACTGGATCTTCTGCCTGGTGCGCACCAATACCGAGGTGAAGCAGCAGAACGGTATTTCCTTCCTGCTCATCGATATGAACACGCCCGGCATCGAGGTGCGCCCGATCCGCACGATCGACGGAATGCACCATTTGAACGAGGTGTTCTTCACCGATGTGCGCGTGCCGGTGAAGAACCTGGTCGGCAACGAGAATGACGGCTGGACCTATGCCAAGTTCCTGCTCGGCAACGAGCGTGCCGGCATTGCCGGGGTCGCTCGCACCACCGGTGACCTGATCCGCCTGCGCGAATGGGCGAGCTCGGTCGAGCATTTCATCAACCCGCCGATCAACGATCCGGTGATCGCGCAGCGGCTCGATTCGCTCGAGCAGCGGCTCGCCAAGCTGGCCGCACTCGAGGCGCGCGCACTCGAGGCACCGAGCCAGTCGGCCGAGGCGATGCGGCTGGTCGCGCCCTTGAAGCTGCTCGGCACCGAGCTGTCGCAGGACGTGTCCGAACTGGCGCTGGATATAGCGGGACCGGCGGCACTGCCGCGCCCGGCGAACGATCCGGTCCACCCCTATGGCCAGGAAGGCGAGCACGCGATGTCGGTCTTCCTCTTCGGCCGCGCCCAATCGATCTATGGCGGCACCAACGAGGTGCAGAAGAACATTCTCGCCAAGATGATGGCCGCAGGGATCTGAGGACCAGTCCCACCATCCGTTTGTCCCGAGCGCAGTCGAGGGACGTACGCATCAGACCTGGCGCGGATCACCCGATCCGCGCCAGGCGGATATTCAGGATTTCACACCCATGTTCGCACCCAATGATGACCAGCAGCTGCTGATCGACAGCGCCCGCCGCTTCACCCAGAAACATTATGCCGATGACAGGCTCGGCCAGATGGGCGAGAGCCCGCTCAACACCGCGCTCTGGGCCGAGATGGCCGAGGCCGGATGGCTGATGCTGCCTTTTTCCGAAGCCGATGGCGGTCTGCAGGCCGAGGGCCAGTCGGGGCTTGGCGATTGCGTCAGCCTGTTCGAGGTGCTGGGCGAAGGCCTGGTGGTCGAGCCCGTGCTCGCCAGCACCATTCTCGCCGGGGGCCTGATCGCCGCCAGCCCGGAATCGCAGGCCCGCAGCGACCTGATCGAGGGCATCGTCTCGGGCGGCGCGCCGGTCGGCGTGGCGCTGCACGAGCCGCGCGCCCGGCACGACATCTGGTATTGCGAAGCGACCGCCAGCAAGAGCGGCGACGGCTGGACGCTCACCGGCCACAAGTCGTTCGCCCATGGCGCGGCGGCGGCCGAAACGATCATCGTGCTCGCGCGGATCGAGGGCGAGCCGGGCAGCGGTTCGGCGGGCCTTGGCCTGTTCCTCGTCCCCGCCGATGGTGCGGGCGTTACCGTCACCCCCTATCGTCTGCGCGACGACCATTGGGTCGCCGATGTGAAGCTCGACGGCGCAGCACTGGGCGCAGATGCTCTGCTGCTCGGCCCGGGCGCGGCGGCTGAGGCGCTGGAAAAGGTGATCGACAAGGCACGCCTGCTGCTTGCGGCGGAAGGCACCGGCATCATGCGCCGCGTGTGCCTCGCCACCCAGGCCTATACCATGGACCGCAAGCAGTTCGGCGTGCCGCTCGCCTCGTTCCAGGTGCTTCAGCACCGCATGGTCGACATGCAGGTCGCCTTCGATCAGGCGCGCTCGCTGGTCTACGAGGCGGTGACGCACGATGCCGCCGGCGATGCCGAAGCCGCCACCCGCGCCGCGCGCGCCGCCTATCGCGCGGTCAGCGAGGACGGGGTCGAGGTCGGCAAGCAGGCGATCCAGTTGCACGGCGGCATGGGTATGTCCGAGGAACTGCCGCTCGGCCGTGCGCTGCGGCGACTGCTGGCGATCCGCCAGGCGTTCCCGCTATAACGATTTTAAAGCAATCCATGACCGTCACCCCCGCGAACGCGGGGGTCCCGCTCCCGCGCAACGGTTGCAGGACAAGCGGGATTCCCGCGTTCGCGGGAATGACGGGATTGGGAGAAACCTAGAGCGTTTTCACATTGAGCGAAAACGCTCTTGTTTTTGGATGCCGCATTTTCCGAGCCGTTGACCGTAAACGGTCAACTTGAAAATGCTCTAGAGCACGTCGAAATCGATTTGCGCGTGGCGATCAAGCGTGCGCGAATCGTCGGGCATCGGGTATTTGAGACCCGTCGCGCAATTGAACAGCACCACCCGGTCGCCCTTGCCGACAAGCCCGGCGGCGAGCGCATCGTGATAGGCCGCGAGCGTCGCGCCGCCTTCGGGGCAGAGCAGCAACCCCTCCTGCTTAGCCGCCTGCACCACCGCGCACTCGATCGCGTCATCGCCCACCGCCAGCGCCTTGCCGCCGCTTTCGCGCACCGCGCGCAGGATCAGGAAATCGCCGACCGCGCGGGGCACGCGGATGCCGGCCGCGATGGTCTCGGCATTTTCCCAGCGTTCGGCATGTTCCACCCCGTCGTCGAACGCCTTGACGATCGGCGCGCAGCCCGAGGCCTGGACCGCAAACATCTTGGGCCGCTCGGGGCCGATCCAGCCCAGGGCCTCGAGCTCGTCGAACGCCTTCCACATGCCGATCAGCCCGGTGCCGCCGCCGGTGGGATAGAAGATCGCATCGGGCAACTGCCAGCCGAACTGCGCGGCGAGCTCCAGCCCCATCGTCTTCTTGCCCTCGATCCGGTACGGCTCCTTGAGCGTCGAAACATCGTACCAGCGGCCCTGTTTCGCGCCTTCGGCAACGATCGCGCCGCAATCATCGATCAGCCCGTTGACGCGCCATACCCGCGCGCCCTGCAGCGCGATCTCGCGCACGTTGATCTCTGGCGTGTCGTCGGGGCAGAAGACCACCGTCTCGATGCCGCAGCGCGTGGCATAGGCGGCGAGCGCCGCGCCCGCATTGCCGTTGGTCGGCATGGCGATGCGCATCACGCCCAGTGCCTTGGCCATCGATACCGCCATGACCAGCCCGCGCGCCTTGAACGATCCGGTGGGCAACCGCCCCTCGTCCTTGACCAGCACGTTCGCCCCGCCTGCCCGGGGAAGCGGCACCAGCGGCGTCTCGATCTCGCCCAGGCTGACGATGTTACGCGCCGCGCGCACCGGCAGCAGCTCCCGCCAGCGCCACAAATCTGTCTCGCGCCGCTCCAGTTCGTCACGGTCGAGATGCGCGGCGATGGCGGGCAGGTCATAGCGCACCAGCAGCGGCCGCCCGACGCGCGACAGCCCATGCACCTGATCGGCCGCGTAGCGCTCGCCAGTCATCGAGCATTCGAGATGCGTGACGAAGCTTTGCCGTTCGGCCAGGATGTTGCTCAGCAAGGGCATGGTCGTCGCGCTCTCCCCGCCCCCGGTGATCGGCAGGCTTGTCCGCCCCAATTGGGCGTTTCGGCTTTCATTTCAATGTTTTGTTGCTGTGCTCAGCGGAACGGCAGCCGCATCGCCCAGCCAAAGCGCGCAGTCTCCTGCCCGGGATAGTCAACAAGACCGATGCTCATCGCGTCATGCCCGCCGCTCGGCCGCGCGCGATAGGTGCCAAGGAGCCGGTCCCAGATCGAGAGGCAGAAGCCATAATTGCTGTCATGCTCGATCCGCCGGGTGCTGTGGTGCACGCGGTGCATGTCGGGCGTGACAATGACGAGCCGAAGCACGGCGTCGAGCCACAGCGGCAGCGCCAGATTGGCATGGTTGAACATCGGCAGCAGCGCGAGAAGCAGCTCGAACACGATCAAAGCCCAGAGCGGCGCACCGAGCGCGAGCGCGACCCCCATCTTGAACAGCATCGACAACCCGATTTCGAGCGGATGGAAGCGCAAGGCGGTCGACATGTCGAGATCGCGATCGGCATGGTGGACCCGGTGCAGCCGCCAGAGCAGCGGAACGCGGTGCGTCGCCCAGTGCTGCGCCCAGACCGCCAGATCGAGCAGCAGGATGGCGAGCACCCCCTGCGCCCAGCCGGGCAGCCCGGTCATCGGCAGCAGGCCGAAATCGGGCTGCGGCTGATAGCCCGTCACCGCACCGAACAGCGCGATGAAGAGGAGCGCCTGCACGCCGCGCTCGACCGGCATGTTGACCACCACGAAGCCCAGATGCGCGGGCCAGCGCCGCGCCACCGGCAGGCTGCGGCGGCGGCGCGGAAACAGCGCTTCGGCCAGCAGCAGGATCAGCGCCGTGCCGAGCAGCACCGCGCTGATCAGCCAGGGCTGGCCACTGGCGATCATGATGCGGCAGCAGTCTCGGGCACGATCCCCTGCTCTTCCATCGTCGGATAATCGGTATAGCCCTCGGGTGAGCTGCCATACCAGCGCGCGGGATTGTCGGGGGTCAGCGGCGCATTCACCGCCAGGCGAGCGGGAAGGTCCGGATTGGCGAGGAAGGTGCGACCGAAGCTGATAGCATCGGGAATTCCGCCCGCCATCGCGGCGACCGCCTTGTCGTGGTCATAGTCGCTGTTGAGCACCAGCGGGCCGGAGAACACCTTGCGGATATGTGGGCTCACCGGCGGCACGTCGCTCGCGCCGAAAGTGCCGTCCATCGGCGGCTCACGCAGCTCGAGGAACGCGATGCCGATCTTGTCGAGCAGCGCGGCGGCTGCGGTGAAGGTCGCCTCCGGCGTCGCGTCGTTCACCCCCTGCGTCTCGCCATTGGGCGACAGGCGCACCGAGACATGGTCGTGGCTCCACACGCCGACCAGCCGCTCGGCGACCTCGCCCAGCAGGCGGATGCGGTTCTCGATTTCACCGCCATAATCGTCGTCGCGCAGGTTGGACGAGGAGCGCAGGAACTGGTCGATCAGATAGCCATTGGCCGCGTGAATCTGTACGCCGTCGAAACCGGCGCGCCGCGCATTCTCGGTCGCGCGGGCATAATCGTCGAGAATGCGCGGGATTTCGCCGACCCCGAGCGCGCGCGCGGTCTCATAGGGCTTGGTGCCTTCATAAGTATGCGCGTGATAGTCGAACCGCGTCGCAGATGCCGAGACCGGGGGCTTACCGCCATTGAAATCGGGATGCACCAGCCGCCCCATATGCCAAAGCTGGCAGATGATCCGCCCGCCAGCCTGGTGCACGCGCTCGACCACCGGCTTCCAGCCTTCAACCTGCTCGTCGTTCCAGATGCCAGGCGCATAGGGCGTGCCCAGCCCTTCCGGGCTGATCCCCGTGGCTTCGGAGATGATCAGCCCTGCACTGGCGCGCTGCGCATAATATTCGCCCATCAGCGGCACCGGCACGTGCGCACGTGTCGCGCGGCAGCGGGTGAGCGGCGCCATCAGGATGCGGTTGGGGCAGCTGATCGCGCCAAGCTGGACAGGATCGAACAGGGTGGGCATGGGCAGCATCTCTCCTTCGCGCGCCATCGGGAAAAGCCCCGCGACAGCGTTTAACCGAATGGCTAAAGGCCGATGATGACAAAAGCAACCGAGCGGGGCGGGATTCTCGCGATCCTCGCGCTGATCCTCGCCAATGTCGCGCTCGCCACCGGGCCGCTGTTTGTGCGCATGGCCGATACCGGGCCGGTCTCCGCCGGTTTCTGGCGGCTGACGCTGGCGCTGCCGGTGCTGATCGTCATCGCATTGCAGCAGCGCGAGCCACTGGCCGGTTACCGATCGTCGATCTGGTGGCTGCTGGTGTTGAGCGGCATCGCCTTCGCGCTGGATCTCGCCAGCTGGAATTTCGGCATCGAACGCACCAAGCTCGCCAACTCGACGCTGTTCGGCAACATGGGCAGCGTGATGCTGGTCGTCTACGGCTTCATCATCAGCCGCGTCTGGCCGCACCGGGCGGAACTGGGCGCAGTGGCATTCGCGATCCTGGGCGCAGGGTTGCTGATGGGCAGCAGTTACGAGCTCGATGTCCGCAACCTCGTCGGCGATCTTTTCTGCCTGCTCGCGGGCGTGCTCTACGTGATCTATCTGCTCAGCATCCGCCACGTCCGGGGCGAAATGGGCAGCTGGTCGGTGCTGGTCTGGTCGACGATCTTCGGCATCGGCCCGATGCTTGGCATCGCCCTGCTGCTGGGCGAACCGGTCTGGCCGACCGACTGGACGCCCGTCCTGCTGCTCGCCCTGGTGTGCCAGCTCTTCGGCCAGGGGGCGATGGTCTATGCGGTCAGCCATTTCTCTCCGGTGGTGCTGGGCATCGCGCTGCTCAGCCAGCCAGCGATCGCGGCGCTGATCGGCTGGCGGGTGTTCGGCGAGACATTGTCGCTCACCGACACGATCGGGATGGTCCTGATCGGCGTCGCGCTGGTGCTGGTGCGCCTGCCCGAGGCGCGGCGCGCGGCGCGGCTTGCAGCTTCGCCCCCGGCTCCCTAATTGTGATGGCATCCATGGAGGCACCCGCGATGTACCGCCCGACCAAGCTCGATACCCTGCCCGCCGACCCGACGATGGACGAGGTGCGCCAGTTCCTGCCGCCCTTCATCGCTGACGAAGCCGTATTCGATGGCTGGACGCCGACCGCGCGCGATGCCGCCGCCGCTGCACAGGGCGTGGAAGCAGGGCTGGCGACGCTCGCCTTCGACAAGGGCCCGATGGACATGATCGATGCCTGGATTGGCCATATCGACGCGCAGATGATCGAGGCTTTCCCGCCCGAGCGCATCGCCGCGATGAAGATTCGCGAGCGCATCCGCGCGCTCGTCGCCTTCCGCTTCGAGGCGGTGGCGCACCAGCGCGAGGCGCTGCGCCGCGCGACTGCGATCATGGCGCTGCCCGCCAATCTCGCCCGTACCGCGCGCATCTCTTGGCGCACGGCGGACCTGATGTGGCGACTCGCGGGCGATACCGCCACCGATTACAACCACTATACCAAGCGCATGATCCTGTCGGGCGTCTATGGCTCGACGCTCATGGCGTTTCTCGACGACGAAAGCCCCGATTTCGCCGACACCCACGCGTTCCTCGAACGCCGCATCGACAATGTTATGCAGTTCGAAAAGGCCAAGGCGAAATGGACGAACAAGGGCGAGAGCCTGAGCCTGTCGCGCTTTCTGGGCCGGTTGCGTTACCCGGCGCGATAATCTCGCGCATGACGTGCGACGTAATGGCCTTGCGTCGCTGACCGCGGCACCCTGACGGCTCAGCTGCAGGAGATCCGTCGCATGTCCAATACCGATCCGCTCGCCGTCGCCCTCGCCTTTCTGAAGGCGATGGAACCGCTCGACTATGACACCGCGCTGCAAAGGGTCGCGCCGGATTGCGAATATATCAATCCGCCGCCGCTCGGGACAGTGCATGGACCCGATGGCATCCGGGCGGTGCTGCAACCATTTTTCTCGCCGACGCTGGAGAACGAGTTTCGCGTTTTGCGCTCGGCGGTCGATGGCAATGTGGTGATGCTCGAGCGGCTGGACCGGCACCGGCTCGCCGACAAATGGGTCGAGCTGCCGGTGACGGGCGTGTTCGAGATCGAGGACGGACAAATCCGCTACTGGCGCGACTATTTCGATGTCGCGACCATCCTGTCGGAATGGCCGACAGGATAATCCTGCGGCAAGCCCCTCATTTCGGCGCGATGCGCTTCCAGGCTTCGGCGATCTCGGCGAGCATCTGGCGCGCGGACATCAGTACGTCGACCTTGTCGGGGCTCATGGCAGCGTTGATGCGGCGGCTGGCTTCGCGATAGATGCGGGCGAGCGCGAGCGCGAGTTCGCCGCCCTTTTCGAAGTCGAGGCTCTCTTCCAGCGCGATGACGATGGCCGATGCGCGGGCGCGGGCCTGGATCATCGGCACCGCCTCGCCGCGCTGGGCATGACGGATCGCCGCATCGAGCCGCAGCAGCAGCTCGTCAAACAGGATGACGACCAGCTGGTGCGGGCTGGCGCCCTCGACACGGCTGACCGTATCGACGGCCTGATAGCTGCCCATGTGGCGACGCGGAGAGATGAAGCTCATGCGGTTTTCCTTGTCATTCTATGTGTTTTGGTTGTCTCAGTTGTCGCCGCTATTGGTCCAGACGGACACCTGCTGCTCGATATAGCTCTGGGTAGAGCGCAGCACGGTGAGCTGGCGGTCCATGGCGGCGAAGGTCTTTTCGAGCTGCTCGCGATACTTGTCGCTGTCCTCCTCGACCTTCTCCATCATCTTGGTGAGGTCGGAGGCGATCTTGTTCAGGCGGTTCTGCGCGCCGGTCAGCGAGCCGTTGGGTGCCTTGAGCGCGGTCTTCACGTCCTCGAACGCCTTGGCGAGGCCAGGATTGCCTGCGGTCGGCGTCGCAGGTTCGAGCATCCGGGCAATGCCTTCGGGGTCGGCAGCGAGGGCGCGGTCGAACTTGACCGAATCCAGCGTCAGCGTGCCGTCGCGGTTGGTCCTGACGCCGATATCGGCGAGCGAGCGATAGGTGCCGGTGTCGGTAAGCTGCGTGGTGGTCAGCGAGGCCATCGAGCGCATCATGTCGCGCGCGGCGCGTTCGCCGGCCAACGGACCGCCGCTCGCGCCATCGAGACCCGGCGCCGTCGCCGAATTCAGCGCGCCGCGCAAATCGTTATAGGCCTTCACGAATTCGTTGACGATATCCTTGACCGACGAGGTCGGCTGGTCGCCGCTGATCACGACATTGGTGCCGGGCGCCGCCGCGAGCAGGTTGATGCGCACGCCGGGAACGGCGGTGTCGATCTGGTTGCTGGCGTTGGTCAGCTCGATGCCGTTGACGTTGATGATGCTGTCGCGCGCCGTGGTGACCGAGTTCATGCCCGCGCCGCCGGCCGGGGGAAAGGCAAAGGCATCGAGCGTTGCCGCGCCGCCCGATCCGGTGACGGTGAAGCTGTTGGCAGCGCCTTCCCTGCCGCGCATCACCAGCCGCGAACCGCTGTTGTCGGTGACGATGCTGGCGGTGACACCGCTGTTGGTCGCGTTGATCGCGTCGCGCAGGCCACCGAGCGAATTGTTGGTCGAATCGATGGTGACGTTGAAGCTGCCTGCCGAGGTCGTGATGGTCAGCGATCCTTCGCCGACCGTCGAGCTGGTGCTGGCAAAGCTGCTGGCCGAAACCATGCTCTGCGCGGCGGCGAGCTGGCTGACCTGCACCGTGGCGGGCAGGCCCTGCGGCTTCTGCCCGGGGATGAAGCTGGCGGCGACCAGATCGCCGCGCGTCGAAACGAGATTGCCGGTCAGCTGGCGGCCGTTGAGCACTTCACCCAGCGCCTTGGAAAAGGTCTCGAGCGCCGATGAGGCCGAAGCGAGCGCGGAAATGCGCGCCTGGTTCAGGTTCTGCCGGTTGCGGACATCCGACTGTTTCGGCTCCAGCTGGGCCGTGACGAGATCGTTGACCAGCTGGGCGCTGTTGACACCGGTAAAGCCGGTAATGACGTTGGAAATTCCGCTATTCGTGACCATCACCAGTTCCTTCTGAAAGGATTAACGGCGAGGTGCGGGCGGGCTTAAGGCCTTTTCCGACTCATTTCTGCGGCTTGCCGTCCATGTCGAAACGCAGGTCGCTGGGCACGTCGAGTTCGGGCTGGCCGAAGCCCACATCCATCTTCTCGTTGATGCGGAAAACGAAAGCGAGCAGCGTCGCGGCGGCCAGATACAGCCGCTCGTCGATGATCTGGCCGGGCTTGGACGTGAAGTAGATCGCACGGGTAAGCTCCGGATAGCGCAGGATCGTGAGGCCGCGCTCCATCGCCAGTTCGCGCATGGCCTGGGCGATCGCCCCGCGCCCGCGCGCCAACACCACCGGGGCGGGGTCGCGCTCGCGGTCATAGCGCAGCGCGATCGCGAAATGCGTCGGGTTGACCAGCAGAACGGTCGCATCCTCGACCGCCTTGCGGGTCGATCCGTTGAGCACCTCGTACTGCCTCTGGCGCACCGCCTGCTTGAGCTCGGGCGAGCCTTCGACCTCCTTGTGCTCGTCCTTGACCTCCTGCTTGGTCATCATCAGCTTCTGGTTGCGCTGGAACCATTGCGCGGGAACGTCGATCAGCGCGATCAGGCCGAGTGCGCCCGCCATCGCCATCAGGGTCATCGAGAACAGGTCGCCGAACGCGGCTATCCCCTGGCGCACGTCGCCATGGCCCAGCTGCGCCATTTGCGGCAGCATCGACATGACCATCACCACGCCGATCGTGCCCATCAGCGCCACCTTGGCGATCGACTTGACCAGCTCGATCAGTCCGTGCGTGCCGAACATGCGCTTGAGGCCCGACATCGGGTTCATCTTCGATGCCTTGGGCTGAATGGCGCTCCAGCGAAAGCCGAGCGAGCCCAGCGCAGCAGGCGTCGCGATACAGGCGACCAGCAGGAACGCGAACAGCCCGCCAAACGGCAGGGCGAGCGGGACGAGCAGGCTCAGCGTGCGCTGGCCGACATTGAAATCGGTCGCCTGATAGATATCGAACACCAGGGCGGCGCGCAGCATTCCGGCGATCGATCCGACCATCATCTCTCCGAACAGCACGAAGGCCATCGTGCCGCCGATGATGACCATCGCGGTGCCAAGCTCCTTGGACTGGAGGACATCACCCTTTTCCCGCGACTCCCTGAGCCGCTTCTCTGTCGGGAGTTCGGTTTTTTCGCCGCCACCGGATGGGCCGTCTGCCATTGCGTCAGCCCTCCCCTGCCATGACTTCGGACTGTTCCAGCCCGGTTTCCATTGCGCGCATCACGCCATCGGCGAGCACCGGCGCCGCGATCGCGAGCAGCACGATGCCGGCCAGCACCGCCACGGGGATGCCGACCGAAAAGAGGTTGAGCTGCGGCGCCGAGCGCGCGAGCATCGCCATGACCAGCTGGACGATGATCAGCGCCGCACCCACCGGCAGCGCGATCACCAGCCCCATCGAGAACAGCATCGCGCCGAACTCGACCAGGTCCATGATCAGCCGGGGCGAGAGCATCGCATCGCCCGGCGGCAGCGCCTCATAGCTGCGCACGATGATCGCGATCAGCATCAGATGCCCGTCGATCGCGAGCAGCAGCAGCACCGCGATGATCGACAGGAAGCTGCCGATCACGGGGCTCGACTGGCCGCTCTGCGGATCGGCCATCGAGGCAAAGCCCAGGCCCATCGCGTTGCTGATCAGCTCGCCCGCGACGAAGGCGGCGGAATAACCGATCTGCAGCGCAAAGCCGATGGCGACGCCGCAGACGATCTCGCCGATGATGAACAGGAAGCCCGTATAGCTCACCAGCGTCGTGTCGGGCAGGTTGATGGTGGCGCTGTTGGTCGCGGCGATGCCGATCATCGCCGACAGGATGATGCGCACCTGGAGCGGAACCGAGGTCGCACCGAAAACGGGGGCTGCCATCAACGCCGCGCCGGGCCGGATCATCGCCATGATCCAGATCCACAATTGCGCTTCGACGCCGGCAAAGCCCGGTGCGATCACAGCAGCAGATCCGGAATGCGGCTGTACATCTCGACGGTGAAATCGGCGATCAGGTACAGGATCGACCCGCCGAACAGCGCGAGGATGACGCCGAGCACCACGAGCTTGGGCACGAAGCTCAAGGTCGCCTCGTTGATCGAGGTTGCCGCCTGGACCATGCCGAGCAGCACGCCCACGAGCAGCGCGGGGATCAGCAGCGGGGCCGAGGCCAGGGCCGTGATCCACAGCGTCTGCTGCGCCAGGCCAATGAAATAGTCGGTCTGTTCCATGTCCGTTTCCGTCCTGGCGTCAGTTCACGAACGATCCGGCGAGCGAGCCCATGGTGAGCGCCCAGCCATCGACGAGCACGAACAGCAGCAGCTTGAACGGCATCGAGATGATCGTGGGCGACAGCATCATCATGCCCAGCGCCATCAGCGTCGAGGCGACGACCAGGTCGATCACCAGGAACGGCAGGAAGATCATGAAGCCGATCTGGAACGCGGTCTTGAGCTCGCTGGTGACGAACGCCGGCAGCAGGATCGAGAAGGGAATGTCTTTCGGCGCGGCGACCGGCTTGGCCTTGGCCATGTCCATGAACAGCTTGAGGTCGGTCTGACGCGTCTGCTTGATCATGAACTTGTGGAATTCCTCGCCCGAGATCTGGATCGCGGTTTCCAGCTCGATCGTGTCGGCGGCATAGGGTGCGACCGCCCGATCGTTGATCTGGGTAAAGGTGGGGGCCATCACGAACATCGACAGGAACAGCGCCAGGCCGATCAGCACCTGGTTGGGCGGCGTCTGCTGCAGGCCCAGCGCCTGGCGCAGGATCGACAGCACGATGATGATGCGCGTGAAGCTGGTCATCATCAGCACCATCGACGGCAGGATGGTGAGCAGACCCATGACGACCAGGATCTGCAGGCTGAGCGTGAGCGGCTTGCCATTGCCCGCGACATCATCGAGCGCCTGGCTGAGCGCCTCGGACGCACCGGGGGTGCCGGTGGCCGAGCCGGTGGCGCGTTCGGCGGGCGGCGGGGTTGCCGTGGTGGTGGCGTTCGCAGCCGGTGCGGCGGGCGCGGCCTGGCCAGTCACGGCAGCGGTGGGGGTTGCTGGCGCGGGGGCCTGTTGGGCCATGGCAGGGGTGGCCAGGAGCATCGCCAGCGCCGCAATGACGATGGCGAGGAAACGGCCAGGAGATCTTGCCACGATCATGCGCCGCGCTCCCGCAGGGCGGCCAGCAGATCGCGATTATGTCCGGCCAGCGCCGCCGGGGGGAGGTTAGCGCTGGCCGGACCGGTTCCGGCATCCGCGCTGGCGATCGTGTCGATCCGCGCGCGCGTTACCGAAAGCAGGATTTTCTGTCCGGCAAACTCGACCACGGCGAGCTTGCCCGAAACGCCCATGCTGACCGTCTCGGTGACCTTGAGCTCGCGCTGCGGGCCGGCCATGTCGAGCCGGGCCATCATGCCGGGCTGGTATTTGCGGTAGAGCCAGAGGCTGCCATAGATCATGCCGCCCATCACCGGCAGCATGATCAGCAGTTTGATGATGTAATAGGTCATTCCGGTCCGCTTCCAATTCCCTGTGCCGTGCCGCCGGATGATCCGGCGCGGGCGACGGGGACTGGAGCAGTCCGGTCAGATGCGCCGTTCGACCCGTGCGTGGCCGACGCTCTTCGACACCACCTCGGCCACCCGGATTCCGAACCGGCCATCGATGGTCACGACTTCCCCTCTTGCAACCAGCGTGCCATTTACGTTGATGTCGAGCAGGTCATTGGCCTGGCGGTCGAGCTCGACCACCGATCCTTCGCAAAGCTCCATGATTTCGGCGAGGCGCAGCGACGCGCTGCCGACCTCTACCGACAGGCGCACGGGGATGTCAGCGAGAAAGCGGTAATGATTTGCCGCCTCGTGCAATCCGTTGCCGCCCATGTCGAAAGGCTCTGCCGGTGCGCCCAGCATCGGTGCTTCGGTCATGTCGCTCATGGGGCTTATCCTCTTTCTATGGTTTCGATGCGGAACGCGGCCAGGCCGTTCTGTTCACCCAGGCTGCCGCGTGCGAAAATGCGGTCGCCGATGATCAGCGGCAGGTTGCGCGCCGGTGGAATGGGAATGATGTCGCCGGGCTTGAGTTCGGCAAGCTGCGGCAGGGTGAGCACGGGGCGTGCCAGCACCGAGCGCACGGGCAGCGTGACATGCGCCAGCGCCTGGCTCATCTGGTCGCGCCAGGCCGGATCGGGCATCTGGTCGTCGGCAATCCCGGCGGGCGTCAGGCACTGTTCGGCCGCCTGCAGCCCGTCGAGCGGATAGACCAGCTCAAGCTCGTAGCGGATATTATCGGGCAGCGTGATGCGGAAGCGCTGCACCACCATGCGCGCCAGCGGCGCGGCGATGCGCGCGCCGTCGACCGTGGTCGAATGGCCTGCGGCATGGCAGGCGAAATTGCCGACCTCGTTCCATGATGCGCCCAGCCGCTCGCCGATCACGCGCGCGATGCGGCCGATCAGGCGGATGTCGGTCTGGGTGAATTCCTTCTTGGGCGACGCCATCTCGCGCGGTGCGCCGCCGAAGAACGCGTCGAGCATCGCCGAAACGAACACCGGCTCCATCTTGAGCAGCACGCGGCCCTGCATCGGCGCGAGCTGGAACTGGCTGATGCTGACCAGCTCGGCCTGGCGGTCGCACCAGACATCGAACTGGGTGAATTCGGCATCGGGCGCATCGACGCGCAGCTTGACCCCGGCAATCGGCTCGAGCGCATGGCGCAGGCCCGCGCAGAGCGATCGCGCAACGCGGCGCAGCACCGGCACGACCGTCTTCTGGTCGGCATCGGCCTTGGCAAAGCTGTGCTCGGCCAGGCGGCGCTCGGCCGGACCTGTGGCCATGCCCTCTGCACCATCAAGAAGTTCGCTGCTGCTCATCGGATCAAAGGCCTTGGCTTACTGGACCACGAAGCTGGTGAAATAGACGTCCTCGACGCCGGCAAATCCGGTCTTGTCGACCAGCACGTCATTGATCACCTTCTTGAGCTGGCCCTTGAGCTGCTCCTTGCCCTCGATCGTCTCGAGCTGGATCGGGTCGAAATCGCTGATCGCCATCAGGATCGCCGATCGGATCGCGATATTGTGCTCGGTCAACGCGGCGGGAACCTTCTCGTCGAAATAGGTCGAGACCGCGAGCGACATCTGGGCAAAGCCGCCGCCGCCGCGCAGATTGGCGGTGAACGGCTCCTCGATGGGCAGATAGGTGACCTTGAACTTGGCATCGAGATGGCTGCCCGAGGCGACCTGCTTCAGCCCGGCCGCCTTGGCAGACACGGTCGTGCCGTCCTTCAGCACCACCTTGGGCGCATTGGGGTCTTCATGCTCGCCGCCGCCGATCATTCCGGCAGCGAAAAAGCCTGCAGCCGCGCCGCCACCGCCGAGCACCAGCACGGCGACAAGCGGAATGAGCAGCTTCTTGGCCATGCCGCCCTTCTTTTTCGGTTCCTTTTCGGTTTCAGCCATTTCTCGGTTCCCTCAAGAGAATTTCATGCATTCAAAAAATCAGGCGTAGCGGACGTTTCCGCGCGGGCGGCGCGGTGCCGGATTGGCGTCGGACGTCTGTTCGGCGGATGGCTGGCGCTGTGCGGCGTCGCGGGCAGAGGCGCTTTCAGCGCCCGACTGGCCGCGCTGCTGTTGCTGCTGCGCCGATCCGTTCTGCGTACCCGGCGATTGCTCGCGCAGTTCGACGGTCACTTCGGTGTTGCGCTGGCCGTTGCTGCGCAGGTCCTGTTCGAGCCGGTGCTGCGAGCTGACCAGCGTGTCGCGGACCGCGTCATGCTCGGTGACGATGCGCACCTGGTCGCGCTCGGGTCCGGCGAGCATCTCGATATCGATACGGCCGAGATGCTCGGGCATGACCTGAATCTTCACCATCTGCCCGCCATCGACCAGCTTCGCGATCTGGCTTTCGATCCCGACGACAAAGCCCGCATCAAAGGCGAGATTGTGCACCGGAAGCTGCGTCTGCGCGGCGGCCTGCGGCGCGGCAGCGCCGGTCACTGGCTGGGTCTGTGCGTTGACCGCGTTGAGCGCCGCGGCCCAGGCAGGGGGCACGGCTTCGCTCACGATCGGTGCGGCGGGCTCGGCCGCCAGGCTGGAGACGGCGGATTCGATGGACGCTTCGGTACGCTCCATGATAGCGGAGCGCAGATCGGCGGAGCGCGGCGCCTGTACGGCCGTGTCGAGCGTGCGGCGCACAGGCGCGCTGGCCTGCGGACGCGGCGCCTGCGGCTGAGCCGGGGCGGCCATGGCCATCGGCGCGGCCTGCGCGACACGCGAGGCATCGGGCGCGGTCGCCGTCGGTACGGTCACTTGCGGTGCGGTCGCCTGCTGGCGCGATTCGATAGGCGCAGCGGCATTCGGCAGCGGACGCGCGGTTGCTGGCGTGCTGGCCGCCAGAGGCTGGGTTGCAGCGGCGGGGGCGCTGTCACCAGCAGCAAGTGTCTCGCCGACCATCTGGCTGGCTTCGACAACGGGCTGCGCTGCAGCGGCCTCAACCGGTGCCTGCGCCATGACCGGCTGCGCTGCGGACTGTGTCTCGAGCGACTGCGGTGCGATCGGAGCGGGGGCGGCCTCTGTCCGGGCCACCGATGGGCGAACGGGTGCACGATCGGCGACGGCGCGCTTGGTCGCGGCCGGAGCAGTTGCGGCCAGGGGCGCAGGCTCGCTTGCCACGGGGGCGGTCTGGGCAACGGTCGCCGGACCTGCGGTGACGATCGGCGCATCGGATCCATTGGACTGAACCGGCTCGACCGTTTCGCGCATGATCCTCGTCTTGCGCACATGCGGCGCTTCGGACGTCACTTCAGGCTGTGCAGCCGCAGGCGCTGCCAGGCTCGGCTGAGCCTTGTCGGCGGCCGGGACGACGAGCGTGGGCGCGACCAGGCCTGCAGCCGATTGCGGCTGAGCAGCAACAGCCTGGGGCGTGATGATCGTGGGCCGGTCATTATCGGCGGTCTGCCGCGGCGTTGCCGCGACCTGCGGTGCGGCTGCGTGGCGCGGCGCTTCGAGTGAAGCATCCGCGGCGATGCCGGTCGTCTCCAGATCGGTCACCGGCGCTTCGCGGCGCGGCGCCACCGGTGCGACAGCGATGACCGGAGCCTGCAACGGCAAGGTTTCGCCGGCGACGGACGTGTCGGCGCGCTCAACCGGCTCGCGGAGATGTGCTGCGACAGGGCTGGCGGGTGCAGCAACAGCCGCCTCGGTTTCGGCGTCGGCCTCGATCTGTGCCCGGATCGGCATCGGGGCATCAGCGCGGATCAGATTCCTGAGATGCGGCACATCCGATGCGTGCGGCAGCGGCTGAACCGTCAGCGCCGGTTGCGCCTTGGCCTGTTCGGGCAGGGCTGCAGCGTCGGCATCTTCCGGCGGCAGTGTTACGGTCGGCGCCGTGCGCGGCATATCGTACGCGCGCGGGGCCTGGGTGATGGTGGCAGCACCGCTCAGCGCCGCCTCGATCAGCTGCGAGGTGCTCGCCTCTTCGGGAAGCGCGACGACGACCGGCGCCTGGAGCGCGACGGCCAACTTGGCTGGCTGGGGCAGCACCGGCTGAGCAGGCTCGGCGGACGGCGCTGCTGCCGGTGCGGGTTCGCCCAGATCGGCGAGCGTTGCGGCAAAGGCACCCTCGCCCGCCCCCTGCGCGACCGCGACAGGCGCGATCATGCCCGGAACGGCAGCATCCGTTCCGGTCATCAGCGCCAGCTGGCTGGCAAAGGGGTTGGCGTCGAGGTTCATGCCCGGTTTGACAGCAGGAAGCGTGCCAATTGAAAGCGAAAGCAGCGACGACCCTGAAAGGGCCTGCATCATGTCCTGGCTCATTCCTCTGCCTCCTTGGGATATTTTCTCTTGAGCGGCAGGCGCGCGGCCTTGCGCTCGGCGGTCTCGTCCGCCGCCGCGATGGCCCTGCCCAGCAGCTTGGATGTGGTTTCACGGTCGATATAGGCGGCAGTGCGTTGCCGCTCTGCCTGGGCAAGCGCTTGCCGCGCCCGCCCCAATGCCACGTTGATCTCGCCATCGGCGCGGATCAGCCGCTGCGCGAGCTCGAGCTGCGCGTGCAGCGCCGCACCGTTCTGGCAATGCCCGGCATCGAACGCATTGTCGCGCAAGCGCTTCAGGCGCTCGGCATTGTTCAGCAGCACCGCCTCGTTGCGCTGCGCCGTGGCCGCCGCACCGATGGCGAGCTTGACCTGCGCCTCGCGCACCGCATGCACGCGCTTCCAGGATTTGGGCTTCAGGCTCATGTGCCGAAGCTCTGCAGCAGTTCAGCGACGCTTTCGTCGAGATCGATCCGGTCGTGCGGTCCCTGGCGGATGAACGCCAGCAGATCGGGGCGGCGCGCCACCGCCTCGTCGACATTGGCGTCCGATCCCTCGCGATACGCGCCCATCAGCAGCAGATCGCGATTTTCCTCATAGGCAGACCAGATGCGGCGGAAATTCGCCATCGCGCGGCGATGCTCGTCGGTGATGATGTCGGTTGCGACGCGGCTCAGCGACTTGCCGATATCGATCGCGGGGAAGATGCCCTGCTCGGCCATCGAGCGCGACAGGATGATGTGCCCGTCAACGATCGCGCGTGCGCCATCAACCACCGGGTCGTCGAGATCGTCGCCATCGGCGAGCACGGTATAGAGCGCGGTGATCGATCCGCCGCTTTCCTTGTCATTGCCCGCGCGCTCGACCAGCTTGGGGATCAGCGCGAGTGCGGAAGGCGGATAGCCCTTCATCGTCGGCGGCTCGCCCAGCGCCAGGCCGATCTCGCGCTGCGCATGTGCGACGCGGGTGAGGCTGTCGATGATGAGCAGGACCTTCTTGCCCTGTTTGCGGAAATATTCGGCGATCGCGGTCGCGCGGAAGGCGGCGCGCAGGCGCAGGATCGGGCTGTGGTCCGCTGGGACCGCGACGGTGACCGTGCGCGACTTCATCGGTCCGGACATCTTGGTCTCGACGAAATCGCTGACTTCGCGGCCGCGCTCGCCGATCAGCCCGACGACGATCACGTCCGCCTCGGCAAAGCCGATGATCTGGCCGATGAGAACCGATTTGCCGACGCCCGAACCGGCCGCCACCGCAATGCGCTGGCCATGGCCTGCGGTCAGCAGCGCGTTGATCGCGCGCACGCCAAGGTCGATGGTCTTGGTGACGCGCCCGCGGTTGAGCACATTCTCGCGCTTGCCCGCAAGCGGCCAGCGGTCATGCGCGATGATCGGCCCCAGCCCATCGAGCGGCTCGCCCATCGGGCCGATGATCCGGCCGAGCAGCGCATCGCCGACCACGGCCATGTTCGCCTGGGCATCGGGCTCGACGCGCGCGCCGCTGCGCAGCGCGGCATCGCTTTCCAGCGGCACCATCATCGCGCGCGAACCGCGGAAACCCGCGATCTCGGCGCGGATGCGGCGGCCATCGGCGGCGCGCACCGATCCGCCATAGCCGATCGGATAGTCGAAGCCGGTGACTTCGAGCATGCCGCCTTCATGCGCGACCAGTCGGCCGACGCGGCGCGGGCCTGCCTCGAGCGCGGCGATCTTGTCGGTGAACTGGCGCACCGCCTCTTCCTGCGCCGCGATCACTGGTCGCCCTCCAGATCGTCGATCAGGCCCTGCAGAGCGTCGAGCATCGGCTGGGTGCCCTGCTCGATCCAGCCATCGGCGTGATTCAGGGATACCGTCCCCCGGCGGATCGACGGATCGGCGGTGAGCGCCAGTCCGCATTCGGCATCGCCGAGCAGCTTGAGGTCATCGGGGTGAAGGTGCAGCGCACTGCCGCGCATGTCGCGGGTGACGAGCGTGGCAAGCGAGCGGCAGTGCCTTTCGAGCACAGCAGCGTCGGGTTCGGCAAATCCGCTCGAGCGTTCGAGCATCTGCTTCATTGCATGCAGCAGCATCGCGCACAGCCCTTGCGACAGCTGCGGGCGCAGCGCGGTGATCGCCTGGGCCAGGGCCTGGGTCGCAGCGTCGCTCGCCTGCATCTCGGCCTGGGCCTGGGCGATGCCATCGGCAACGCCCTGTTCATAGGCCTGGACCAGCAGCTCGTCCTGCGACGGGCCGGTCTCGACCATCAGATCGCCATCGAACCCGTCTTCCTCGCCGAAATCCATCGGCTCGGCATGAAGCTCGGCTTCGGCAAGGTCGGCCATCGACGAGAAGATCGGCGACGGACGGAAGGCGCTGGCGGCGGGCTGCATCTGCCAGACCGGCATGAACTGCGCCTCGCCGGTGGGCGTGATGGAGATCGGGCGATCAGACATATTCGTCGCCGCCTCCGCCGATCACGATATCGCCGGCATCGGCCATGCGCTTGGCCACCTGGATGACCGCACGCTGCGCCTCGAGCACCTCGGACATCGGCATCGGGCCGCGATCGGCGATTTCGTCGGCGATCGATTGCGCCGCGCGGCTCGACATGCAGCCGAACATCTTGTCGCGCAGCTTGTCTTCGGCACCCTTGAGCGCAGGCACCAGCAGCTTGGATTCGAGCCCGCGCACCAGCGTGCCGAGATCCTTGGCATCGAGCCGGATAAGATCGGCAAAGACGAACATCTCGTCCTCGATCCGCCGGGCAATATCCTTGTCGCGCTTGGTCACCGCCTTGATGATGCGCTGGCTTTCGCGCTTGTTGATGATGTTCATGATCGCCGCCGCATCGGACGTGCCGCCCGAGGACGACGCGCCGCCGCCGCTGCGCGGTGCTCCGGCCTGGTTGACCAGCAGAGCCTCGATCGTCTCGACGGCTTCGGGGCTGACCGGCCCCAGCGTCGCCAGACGGAAGACGACGTCCTCCTGCGCCTCGGGGGGCAGCAGCTGCAGCACATTGGCGGCGATTTCGGGCTTGAGGAACGACAGCACCACGGCAGCAATCTGCGGATGCTCATGCTCGACCAGCAGCGCGATCTCGACCGGGTCCATCCACTTGAGCGCCTCGAGCCCGCCACCGGCCTTTTTCGGCGCGATCTTGGTCAGCATCGTCTCGGCACGGCGGTCGCCCAGCGCGCGCTTCAGCATGCCCTCGATCTGCTCTTCGGCCTTGTAGCCCAGCATCGTGCGGTTGCGCGCCTTGTCGATGAACATATCGAGCACTTCGTTGATGTCCTCGGCACCGATATCGGCGACGGTGTACATCATCTCGCTGAGCTGGCGGACTTCCTCGGGCTCCAGCCGGGCGAGAATCTCGGCGGCCTGCTCTTCGGAGAACAGCAGCATCAGGATCGCGGCAGCCTGCTGGCCGGGGATCGGGCGCCGTGCGGGAGCGGCGGCACCGCCCTCTTCGGTCATGGTGTCGAGAACATCAGGCATTGGCAGGCTCCTTGCCAGCGTCGGCATTGCCCTTCAGCAGCTCACGGACCACCAGAGTGGCGTGGTCGGGATTCTGCCGGACGAAATTCTGGATCAGCAGCGCGCGCTCCTGATAGGTCGAAGCGGCATTGATCATGTCGAGCGTGACCGGTTCGTTTTCCTTCGGCGTGCGGGCAGCCGCACCACCAGAGGCACCGTTCGCGTCCTTGCCGTCGGTTCCCAGCGCCTGCGACAGCAGTTCGCCGGTTTCCGCCGCCTTGACTGCATCTGCCGCGGCCTTCTCGTCGGCCTTCTGGCGGGTGTAGCGCTTGAGCAGCGGGCGGCCGATGCCGAAGATCAGGGCGAGCGCCACCAGCAGCGCGGAAACGTTGCGCACCACCATGTTGAACCAGCTGGCTTCGTAGAACGGCTCCTCGACCTTGGTGACCGGCTCGAAATTGCGCGACGAGATCGCGACCTGGTCGCCGCGCGCAGTGTCGAAGCCGATCGCGCCCTTGACCAGCGCCTCGATGGCCGCGATTTCCTGCGGGCTGCGTTCCTTGCCACCGGGCAGGTTCTTGACCGCGACGGCGACCGAAATGCGGGTGACCTTGCCCGAAGGCTCCTTGGTCACCGCGATCTGGCGACCCAGTTCGAAATTGCGGTTGGTCTGCTCGTTGCGCGTGGTCGGTGCACCGGGAGGGGCGGCTTCTGCGCCGGCCAGCTGGCCACCGGCCTGCGGCGTAACCGTGGGATCGGCGGGCGGCTGGTTGGCCAGCGCGCCGGGGACGCCTCCGGCAGGAGCAGGGCTGGTCTCGGTCGAGATCGACGTCTGCTCGCTCTTCACCCGCGCTTCATCGGCAGGGAAGCTTTCGGTGGTCGCCTGGCGCTCGGTCATGTTGATCTCGGTCGAGACCTCGGCAACGAAATTGCCGGCGCCCAGAACCGGGGTCAGCAGCGCGTTGAGCTGCCGACGATAGCGCTCCTCGATCGCTTCCTTCATCTCGATCTGCTGTTCCACGCCGTTCATGCCGCTCTTGCCATCGCCCGAGAGCAGGCGGCCATTCTGGTCGACGACCGAGACATTGTCGGCCGACAGCCCGGGGACCGAGCTGGCGACGAGATGGATGATCGCCTGGACCTGCGATTCGGGCAGGCGTCCGGCATTGGCGAGCTGGAGCACGACCGAGGCGGCCGGCTCGTTGCGGTCGCGGATGAACACGCTGGGCGGTTCGACCGCGAGATGGACGCGTGCCGAGACCACCGATTCCATCGCCTCGATGCTGCGCGCCAGATCGAGCTCGCGCGCGGCGCGGAGCTTTTCATTCTCCACCGCGCGACTGGCCCCCATCGGCATCGACGAGATCAGCTCGTCACCGCTCGGCGCGCTCTTGGGCAGGCCCTGCGCGGCGAGCGCGATCTTGGCTTTGTGGTAATCATCTTCGGAGACCATGATCGTGCCCGAGCTTTCCTCGAAGCTGTACGGGATGGTCGAGCTGTCGAGCGCGGCGATCACCGCTGCCTTGTCGCTATCGGGCAGGCCACGGAACAGATCGCGCTGCGGCGGTTCGCGCAAGGCTGCCCAGGCGAGCACCGAAAGCAGCACGACGCCCAGAAAGCCGACCAGCGGCATCGCCTTGGACACCGCCGGCTGGCTCATGAAATTGCGGACCTGGGCCGGGATCGCGGTGCCGTTGAGCACACGCGCGCCGGCACCTGCGCCGGGGCTTCCGGGGATCACGGCCGGAGCGGATCCGTCGACATTATTGGGGGTGATGGTGATGTCGGACATGGATTACACCGGCATGTTCATGATGTCCTGATAGGCGGACAGCAATTTGTTACGGACCTGCAGCGTCGCTTCGAAACCGATCGACGCCTTCTGCTTGGCCATCATCACCGCCGCGATGTCGGTGGTCTGGCCCATTTCATAGGCGGTCGCGGCCTCGGACGAGGCGTGCTGCACCTGGTTGACCTGGTCGAGCGCGGTCTTGAGCGTGCCCGAAAAGCCGTCCGTCCGGGTCTCGGTCGGCTCGGTGCCCAGCATCGGGGATTTCTTGCTGATCTGCTGCAGCGCGCTGTTCTGTTGCAGAATGGCGTTGCGCGCGGCCATGATCGAGCTGCTGATATTGGTGCTCATGGGTTCTGTTTCCCGTTATCGATCAGGCTGCGGCTGCCAGCTCGCGCATATTGGCGAGGCGGTAGCGCAGGGTGCGTTCGGAGATGCCGAGCATCTTGGCGGTTTCGCGGCGGTTGCCGCCATTCTCGTCGAGCGCGCGCTGGATCGCGTCATGCTCGACCGCGCGCGACAGGCTGTGCAGATCGCTGCCGCGCATCAGGCGGGCAGAACCGGCGGCAGGCACCGGATCGGCACGCGGCGTGCTGATCTGCGGTGCGGCGACGGGCTGGACCGGAGCGGGCGTGAACAGGCGGACGGGGGCAAGGCCCAGATCTTCAGCCTCGATGCAATCGCCTTCGCGCAATACCAGCGCGCGCTGCAGCACGTTGCCCAGCTCGCGGGCATTGCCGGGCCACTGGTGCGCCTGCAGCGTTTCGAGCGCTTCGGCGCTCAGCCAGGCAAAGTCGTCACCGGCATTCTGCATGCGCAGCAGCATGGCGCCGGCAATGGCGCGGACATCCTGACGACGATCGGCAAGGCGGGGGAGTGCGATCGGCATCACGTTGAGGCGCCAGTAAAGGTCTTCGCGGAATTCGCCGGCGGCGACCAGCTCGGCCGCGTCGCGGTTGGCGGCGGTGACGATGCGGACATCGACCTTGACCGCGCGGGTCTCGCCGACGGGAAGGACTTCGCCTTCCTGCAGCGCGCGCAGCAGCTTGGCCTGGAGCGCCAGCGGCAGCTCGGTGATTTCGTCGAGGAACAATGTGCCACCATCGGCCGCGCGGAACAGGCCCTCGCCATCAGCCGACGCGCCGGTGAAGGCACCCTTTTTGTGGCCGAACAGGATGGCCTCGACCATGGTTTCGGGGAGAGCGGCGCAGTTGACCGCGATGAACGGACCCTTGGCGCGCGGGCTTTCGTCATGCACCAGCCGGGCCATGCCTTCCTTGCCGGTGCCGGTTTCGCCCTGGATCAGCACCGCAGCCTCGCTGCGTGCGATGCGGGCGGCATAGCCCATCAGCTTGGCCATGGCCGGTTCGCCGACGGCGGGGCCGCGTCCGGCGCGCAGCAGTTCTGCCACCAGCGCCAGTCCCAGCGCCATGTCGTCGAAGCCGAAAGCGATGCGCGCGGGCAGGCCGTTGGCAGCGCGGACGAGCGACGGTGCGCCGTCGCGAAAATCGATGAGAATGTCACGATGGCTGGCCGACGCGATTTCCGCGGCCATCAGCACCTTGGCGGTCTGCACGGTCGCAGCACCTGCGGCAACCGGCTTGATCCAGGCCGATGCGAGCCAGCTTTCCAGCATGGGCAGATTTTCGCGAACCGCCTCGCTGATAGTGCATTCGATCATTTTTTCAGTCCCCCGACTTAATGGATCGCGTTGGCCAGCCGTTACACTGGCCCCCGCAGGTCCAAAGCAAAGCAATCGCCGTGCCAAATCGGGAAAACGGCAGAAAATGGCCGCCCACACCCCCCTATATATATAAGGCAAGGCATCCCTGCCAAAAAATTGACGGGTTTTGCCCGGCCTAGGCGTCAAGAAATTGACGGCTGTCGGCCAAATGACAACCTGTTCGAAAGGTGTGTGAAAACTTCTTAATGGCTTTCCAACCGTGCCGTTAACCATGTCGAGGCCGCTGACAGAAGCAGTGCGCCGCAAGATTGACCAAGCGAAAGGAAAGACTGATGACTGTTATCGGAACGAATATCGGCGCCATCCGCGCTGCCAATGCCTCGAACGCGGCCCAAGCCATGCTGGGCAAGGCCATGGACCGCCTGTCCACCGGCAAACGCATCAACTCGGCCGCTGACGATGCTGCTGGGAACGCGATCGCCACCCGCATGACCTCACAGATCCGTGGCTTGAACCAGGCCGTCCGCAATGCGAACGATGGCATCTCGCTGGCTCAGACGGCCGAGGGCGGCATGAACGAGATCACCAATATGCTGCAGCGCATGCGCGAACTCGCCGTTCAGTCGGCATCAGGCACGCTGAGCGATCCTGATCGTGCAAACCTGCAGGAAGAAGTGGCTGCACTTCTACAGCAGGTCGATGCAGTAGCAAACAAAACCGATTTCAACGGCGTTCCCCTTCTGAATACGGCAGGTCCGGTTCTGATCCAGACCGGTATCGAGGCAAATGATACGGTTGCGATTGATCTAGCCAACGTAACCACAGCCGGTCTTTTGATCGCTGCCATCGACATCGACACCGTCGCCGGCGCTAGCACCGCGCTGGGCCTGCTCGATACCGCGCTGAACAATATATCGACCGCCCAGGCGAGTCTTGGTGCCAGCCAGAACCGACTGCAGGCAACCGTATCGAGCTTGATCAACCGCTCTACCAATCTGTCGGAAGCCCGCTCGCGAGTACAGGACGCCAATTTCTCGGATGAATCGACCAACCTTGCCAAGGCGCAGATCCTAAGCCAGGCGTCGACTGCGATGCTGGCCCAGGCCAACCAGAGTCAGCAGGGCGTATTGACCCTGATTCGCGGATAACAAAGTGAACCAACCGAGTAACAGCATCGTCGGAAAAATGACGGGCGTCAAAACTTTGGTCAGATTTTGACTTAATGCCCGTCATTGCCCGCCGTTAATTCCATTCGAGGCCGCTTAGGAGGGACCGAGCGACCATCGAAAGGAATATGAGATGACTGTGATCGGAACCAATATATCGGCGCTTCGCGCTGCCAATGCTTCGACCTCGGCCCAGATGAGCCTGTCGAAGTCGATCGACCGCCTGTCCACCGGCAAGCGCATCAACTCCGCCGCCGACGATGCCGCTGGCAACTCGATTGCCACCCGCATGACCTCACAGATCCGCGGCCTCAACCAGGCCGTTCGCAATGCGAACGACGGCATCTCGCTGGTCCAGACCGCTGAAGGCGGCATGAACGAAATCACCAATATGGTGCAGCGCATGCGCGAACTGGCGGTGCAGTCTTCGACCGGCACCCTGGGCACGGAAGACCGTGCCAACTTGCAACAGGAAGTTACCGCGCTCTTGGCACAGATTACCGAAGTTGCCACTAAGACCGATTTCAACGGTGTCAAGCTGCTTGACACCACTGGAACTGTGAAGATCCAGACAGGCATCAACGCAACCGACCAGATCGACATCGATCTGACCGCTGTGGATGTGGGCGATCTTGCCATTGGTACCGTTGACATTTCGACAGATACTGGCGCGCGGACCGCAATTACCGCGCTTGGCACTGCCCTTAACTCGCTGACGACCGCACAGGCAAAGCTCGGTGCCGGACAGAATCGTCTGCAGGCGACCGTGTCGAGCCTCGTCAACCGCTCAACTAACCTCTCAGAAGCACGCTCGCGTATCCAGGACGCCAACTTCTCGGAAGAATCGACCAACCTCGCCAAGGCTCAGATCCTCAGTCAGGCGTCGACCGCTATGCTGGCTCAGGCCAACCAGAGCCAGCAGGGCGTGCTTAGCCTGATCCGTTAAGAAATGTAGGCGGGTTGAAGAGCGCGACCGTCAAAAAAATGACGCGCCGCCAATTTACTGACGCTTTTCGCTTAATCGCCCGTCAGCCCCGCCGTCAACGTGCTTGAGGCCACCCCGTAGAAGAAGGGGCGGTCGCAGGGAAGAAGTGAAAGGAAACTACGATGACCGTAATTGGAACGAACGTTTCAGCCCTTCGGGCTGCCAATGCTTCGACCGCCGCGCAAAGCAGCCTGTCGAAGTCGATTGACCGCTTGTCTACCGGCAAGCGCATCAACTCCGCCGCCGACGATGCCGCTGGCAACTCGATTGCCACCCGCATGACCTCACAGATCCGCGGCCTCAACCAGGCCGTTCGCAATGCGAACGACGGCATCTCGCTGGTCCAGACCGCTGAAGGCGGTATGAACGAGATCACCAACATGGTGCAGCGTATCCGCGAACTGGCGGTGCAGTCTTCGACCGGCACCCTGGGCACGGAGGACCGTGCCAACCTGCAACAGGAAGTCACCGCATTGAAGGCGCAGATCACCGAAGTTGCCACTAAGACCGATTTCAACGGTGTCAAGCTGCTTGACACCACTGGAACTGTGAAGATCCAGACAGGCATCAACGCAACCGACCAGATCGACATCGATCTGACCGCTGTGGATGTGGGCGATCTTGCCATTGGTACCGTTGACATTTCGACAGATACTGGCGCGCGGACCGCAATTACCGCGCTTGGCACTGCCCTTAACTCGCTGACGACCGCACAGGCAAAGCTCGGTGCCGGACAGAATCGTCTGCAGGCGACCGTGTCGAGCCTCGTCAACCGCTCAACTAACCTCTCAGAAGCACGCTCGCGTATCCAGGACGCCAACTTCTCGGAAGAATCGACCAACCTCGCCAAGGCTCAGATCCTCAGTCAGGCGTCGACCGCTATGCTGGCTCAGGCCAACCAGAGCCAGCAGGGCGTGCTCAGCCTGATCCGTTAATTGCATCGGATCGGAACCGACCTGCGGTTCGACCGTAGGGGAGACGCAACGGCCGTTACCGACAACTCAATGGCCTGAGCCGATATTCGATCAACCCCCTTTCCGGATGGACCGGAAGGGGGGTTTTTCGTTTCGCACGGACGCTATCTGACCGCGCCGCTCTTCAGCAGCTTCGGCACCAGGAACAGCGCCGCGACCAGCGGCCATTTGCGCTGCCAGGGTCGGATCGTGATCTGCGTGCCCGCGTGCCGGTTGATCTTCCAGGCCAGATAATCGATGCCGCCGGCGAAGGTGAAGCTCGCCTTGGCGAGCCGAGCGACCGTCAACCGCTTGCCGCGTGCCCGCAGACTTGCCCAGCGGTTTTCTGCCTCCTTGCGCGGCATAGCAGCCAGATCAGGCACCTCGCGCGCAATCGCTGCGCCGACCGCCGCATAATGATCAGGCGCGAAATCGACCACCTTGTCAGGCCGGTCGCCGCGTTCGGCGCGCAGTTCCGCGCCATAGGTGCGGGTGAAGCCGGTGCGCCAGATGTGCAGCGGATCGGCGCTGGCGCTGTCGGCAACCGGCGCGGCATGGCGCAGCAGCGTCACCGGCGCCGCGCACAACGCATCCAGCGCATGCGCCTCAGCTGCGGCATCGGCGCTCCACACAATTCGCACCGGCTGGGCAAAGCGCGCCCAGACCGAGACATCGCCCGCCTGCATCGAGCACGCCTTGGCCAGGTCCGCCTCGGACAGCACCGCATATTTGGCGGCAAGATTGTCATGCGCCGCCGGAAAGACATTGGGCGGGATCAGCGCATTGGCGCGCGCCACCCACCCGGCCTTGTTCGCCGCGCGATAGGCCGCCGCATAATCCGAGACGATGACGTAGAAGTCGAGCATCAACCCGTCGAGCTGCGCCTCGCGCAGGCACGATCCGTAGAAGATCACCGCCCGCGCCGTCTCGCCGAACGGGGCGATGATCGCGCGCGCAAAGTCGGTGACGCGCGGATCGACCGGCTGCAGGGCCTCGGCGGCGATCAGGGATTTGAGGGTGTCCACTCTATCGTCCAAATGTGTTCGTCACCCCCGCGCACGCGGGGGTCCCGCTTTCTTGCAAGCATCGCGTCTTTAGCGGGATTCCCGCGTTCGCGGGAATGACGAAATAGTTCAGTAGGGCAAAGCTCAAGCCGCCAGGCGCAGGAACGGCACCGGGTCGGTCGAACGTAGGATGATCGGCTTGCCCGCGCTCGCCTCGAAGATTTCGCCGTCCAGGATCACGCGGCTGCGCGTGCGGTCGCTGTCGATGCGGATCATGTCCTCGCGCGCCAGATGCACGCCGCGCCCGCGCCGCGTGCCGAACCGGCCCATCAGCGTGTCGATCAGCATCGTCGTCAGCCCGGCGCGGTTATGCTCGACCGCGATGAACTTGAGATGCCCGGTCGGCGATGGTCCGCTATCCGCGCGGCTGCCGAGCAGTAGTTTTTCCAGCGTGGTCACCATCACCACCAGGAAGCTGCCGTTGAGCTCGCCCTTCTGGAAATAGGAGATGCGCAACGCCGAGCGCGTGATCGGCAGGAACTTGGCGGTGAGCCCGAACAGCATGGTGAACAGCCCCGCAATCGCCGCGATGAAATGGCTGATCGAATTGGGCAGGCCCAGCGGATAGATTTTCTGGCGGCAGTAAAGGATGATCTCGGCAAGGCCGGCCCCGCCCATGAACATGCCCAGTACCGGGCGCCCGTCCTCGCCATCGGACAGCGCGATGAGCTGGCGCACCACGATATGGCTTTCCAGGTCATTGCGCGCGATCTCGACGATGCGGTCGAGCGTCGGCAGCGGCTTGCCGCGCGCGCCCAGATCGAGCGCGATGAGGTTGGTCTTGCCGTTGGGCAGCACCGCGACCGCCGGCGGCGACTTGCCGAAATGGCCGCCATGGTAGAGTTCGGTCAGCGTCGCCTGCACCGTGCCGTCGCCGCCATTGATCACGAGCACGCGCGGCTTGACCAGCGCGATCGCGCGCAGCGCGTCGGCAATCTGGTGCACCTCTTCCACCTCGTAATGGAAGATGTCCGGGTTGCGCGCGCAATAATCGCGCACCGCCGGCAACATCGCCTTGTTGCCGGTCGAGCGCGGATTGGAAATGAGCGCAACGAGAGTCATTCAGGTCATCCTATCGGCTTGATCGTCATCCCCTGGCGGTAGTTCAGGACCACCTGGATGCGCGTAACGCCGGGACCCACCCGGATGGCGGTCTTGCCCGCAGAGGGCTTGAGGCTGAGCAGCGAGAGCGAGGGGTTGTTCGAGAAACCGCCGCCATCGTTCCAGCCGGATTTGCCGCTGCCATCGACATCATGACGCACGGCGATGCCATAAGCGCCGGTTGCCGGAAGCGGCACGCAGAAGCTCATCTTGCCACCGCGCGGGGCGACGGCGGTGTCGATGCGGTTGATCCACGCGCCCTTTTCCAGCCAGCTGGCCTTGGTGGCGGGATAGGCCTGCACGCGGATGCGGCCGGTATTGGCCTTGAAGCCGCTGACCTCGACATGCACCGCCGGGCCGTCGGCTCCGGCAGCGCATTTGCGCATGTCGTTGGCGATTTCCTGACGCTGCGCATGCGCCACAGGCGTCAGGGCCGCGAAGGCGATGCCGCCCGCAGCCAGACAAGCCAGTGATTTTGCCGCAATTTTGAACATGACGTAATCAATCCCAGAAGCTATAGCCGTGCCGCTCCGGATGGCGCGGACAAGGCTGATGAGCCCCCTTTACCATCTGCTTATGGGAAGCGTTTGCGGCCAAATCATGGTGACAGGGCGACAATAAGTTGAAATTGCTAACCGCCACAGACGCTTATATCGCCCGTCTCGTCTTCTTTCCGCTGGTCGGCACGTTGATCCTGGCTGCCATGCTGCTGGTGCTCGACAAGATGCTGCGCCTGTTCGATTTTGTCGCGGCCGAAGGCGGCCCGGTCAGCGTCGTGTGGCGCATGCTCGCCAACCTCTTGCCCGAATATCTCTCGCTCGGCATCCCGATCGGCCTGCTTCTCGGCATCCTGCTTGCGTTCCGCAAGCTCGCCATGTCGTCGGAGCTCGACGTGTTCCGCGCGGTGGGCCTCAGCTACACCCGGCTGCTGCGCGTGCCGTACATGTTCGCGGTCGGGCTGATGCTCGTGAACCTGGCCTTGGTCGGCTATATCCAGCCCAAGGCCCGCTATGCCTATGAGGAACTGGGCTTCGAGCTGCGCTCGGGCGCGCTGGGTGCCTCGATCAAGGTCGGCGAATTCACGCAATTGGGCGACCGGATGACGCTGCGCATCGAGCAGAGCCGCGATGGCGGGCGCGAGCTGTACGGCATTTTCGTGCGTGCCGAGGCCAAGTCGGGCACGTCGCTGTCGGTCACGGCGGAGCGCGGCAAGTTCCTGGCGACCGATGACCCGAACACGATCATCTTCCGCCTGACCAACGGCACGCTGGTGCACGATTCGCCTGACTACAAGACCCCGCGCGTGCTGACCTTCAGCAACCATGACCTGCCGATCGACCTGCCCAAGATCGAATCCTTCCGCAGGCGCGGGGGCGGCAAGGACCGCGAATACACGATCCCCGAACTCGTCCGCATCGGTACCGATGCCAGCATTCCCGAAGCACAGCGCAACCAAACCCGCGCCAATTTCCATTTCCGCATGGTCGAGGTGGTGATGATGCTGCTGATGCCGCTGCTCGCGGTGGCGCTGGCGATCCCGCCCAAGCGCTCGACCTCGGCGCTGGGTGTGTTCCTGTCGATCGTGATGATCGTGACCTATCACAAGATCAACGAATATGGCGAAGATGTCGGCGCGCTGGGGCTGGTCGACCCGATCATCGCGCTGTGGGTCCCGTTCGCGCTGTTCTCGGCGCTGATCGCCTGGATGTACTATCAGGTGGCCTTCGTGCCCGGCGGTCAGCCGATCGGCGCGCTGGAAAAGGTCTTCGCCAAATCGGGCGCGGCGGTGCGCGGGCTGTTCAGCTTCGGCCGCAAGCGGTCCTTCCAGGAATAGGCGCGCGGACATGCATTTCGAATTCTTCCCGTCGCGCACCGTGGCCATCTATATGGCGCGCAAGTTCCTCACCAGCATCCTGGCGGTGGTGGCGCTGCTGTTCATCGTGCTGCAGTCGCTCGACCTGCTGGGCGAAAGCGGCAAGATCCTCGCCTATCCGGGCAACGGCCAGGCGCAGCTCTTGACCTATATCTCGCTGCGCGCGCCGCAGATCATCGATCTGGTGCTGCCCTTCTCGGTGCTGCTGGCGACGATCATCACGCTGGCGACGCTGAACCAGAACAGCGAGGTCGTGGCGATGAAGGCGGCGGGGCTGTCGGCGCATCAGGTGCTCGCGCCGCTGCTGATCGCGGCCTTCGGCGTCTCCGCCATCACCTTCGTCTTTTCCGAACGCATCCTCACCCGCGCCACCGCGACGCTCGATGCCTGGGAAGCGGCGGATTTCGGCCCGATCCCGCGCGATTCCAACGTGAAGTCGAACATCTGGGTACGCGAAGGCGACAATATCATCCAGGCCGATACCGTCGAAGGCCGGGGCAATGCGACGCGGCTGACCGGGGTCGCGGTGTACCAGCGCGACAGCCAGGGCGGCATGGCGCGGACCATCAAGGCCAGCGAAGGGACCTATACCGGCAAGGGCTGGAAGCTGACCGATGCGACGCAGTTCGATGTCGCCACCGGGCAGAAACAGACGCTGGGCGATATCGTCACCGCAGGCAATGTGCGGCCCGATCAGTTCACGCTCTCCAAGGTCAATGCCGATGGCTTGTCCTTCCCGCAGCTATGGACCGCGATCGCCGAGCTCAAGGCCGCCGGTCGCCCGACCGCCGCGCTCGAGGCGAATCTGTGGCACAAGCTGTCGGGCCCGCTTTCGGCGCTGCTGATGCCGCTGCTCGGCGCAGTCGCCGCCTTCGGCCTGGCGCGATCGGGCCAGCTGTTCATCCGCGCGGTGATCGGCATGGCGCTTGGATTTGCCTATTTCGTCGCGGACAATTTCGCGCTCGCAATGGGCAATCTGGGCGCCTATCCGCCGATCCTCGCCGCCTGGTCGCCCTTCTTCCTGTTCCTGATGGTCGGCGAGACCGTCCTCATCCGCACCGAGGAATAGGCCGCAGCCCGTGGCCTCCGACACGCCCGATCCTGCCACTCCCGCACCCGCTGTCAGCCGTGCCGATGTCGCGAGCGGCGCGGCGCTCTCGGGCCTGGCGCGCATGGGCGCGATCATCGAGATCGTGACCCAGCCTGCCTTCGTCTGGATGTTCGGCCTCGCCACCTATGGCAGCTATGTCGTGCTCTGGGCGGCGGTGAACGTGCTCTCGACGCTGACCACATTGTCGCTGGCGCAGGGGCTGCAGCGGTCGATCCCGTCTGCCGCCAGCCGCGAGGCCGAACATGGCGTGGTGCGCTATGCGCTGCTGGTGACGGTGATCCCTTCGGCATTCGTCGCCTTGTGCATCACGCTCGCCGCGCCCGTGCTCGCGCCGCAATTCTCGGTCGAACCGGCGATGCGCCCGCAACTGCCTACGCTGATCGCGCTGTTCGTCTGGACACTACCGCTCACCGTCGCGCTCGAGATTGCCACCGCCGCTGCGCGTGCGCGTCGCGCCTTCGGGCCGGAAATCCGCCTGCGCATCTTCTGGGAGCAGATCGCACGGCTGATCGTCGCGGTCGCACTCTATGCGCTGGGGGTGCGGCTGTTCGGGCTGTTCGTCGCGCATATCGTCTCTCTGGGCGTCACCGCCTGGTTGTCGGTGCGGCTGCTCGGGCGCTATTACGATCTCGGCCTGCTCTGGCGCGCGTCGATGCCGCCCGCGCTGCGCCACGACACGCTGAAATCGGGCCTGGCGACGATGCCGCCCAATCTGGCGCGCCGCGCATTCAACGATCTGCCGCCGGTACTGCTGGGCCTTGCGCTGAGCGGTGGTGGCGGCGCGGTCGCGGCAGGTCTGTTCGGCATCGCGCGCAAGATAGCCTCGGTTCCGCTGATCGTGCGCCAGACCTTTCTCTATGTCCTCGCGCCCTTGAGCGCTGCGCAGCGCGCTGCCGACAAGGCCCAGATCGCACCGCTCTATCGCTTTGCCAACCGCATCGCCGCGATCATCGTGCTGCCGCTCACCGCGGTGATGATCGCAGGCGGCGATGCGACGCTGCTGCTCTTCTCGCCCGAGGCGGCCGATGCGCTGCCGGTGCTGATCGTGCTGCTGATCGGGCGCGCGGGCGAGACGATCCTGGGCGCGGCGACCCCGATCGTCGAGATGACCGGCCACCGCCTGCTGCCGCTCGCCAATTCAATTGCCGGGCTCGCAGTCGCCGGGCTGGTCGGCTGGCTGACGGTCGATGACATGGGCGCGACCGGCATGGCGCTGGCGGTGAGCGCGGGCGTGATCGTGTCGAGCTGGGCGGCGGTGGCCGAGCTTTGGATCAGCGATCGGCTGGGTCCGTTCGACCGGCATTTCCTGCGCGCCCTCGCCTGCGGCCTGGGCGGATTTGCTGCGCTCTGGCTGGTCGGCTGGCTGTTCCAGGGGCTGGGCATGGTGCCGCGCGCCGCGATCCAGTTCGCCTGTTTCTTTCCGCTGGTCTGGCTGGGGCTCAAGTTCGGGCTCGATGCCGAGGACAAGGCGGCACTGGGCAAGGCGGGGCGCAAACTTGCGCTGTGAAGCGCGCGGCCCTGATTGCCCCTGCACCCAAAGCCCGCTAGACCCGTAGTCCAAAGACCGCAGACATGAACGCGGCAGCCAGAGGAGCCCTGACCCGGTGATCGCCAACAAATCGCTCGACCAGTTTGCCCGTTTCAACAACCTGCTCGACCTGTTCTTTGCGCGCGCCGACGAGCTGGGCGATGCGCCGTTCCTCTGGGCCAAGCGCGGCGGTGCGTGGACGCCGATCAGCTGGCGGCAAGCGGCGGGTCAGGTCGCGGAACTGGCGCACGCGCTCAAGGACATGGGGCTGCAGCGCGGCGACCGGGTGATGCTGGTGAGCGAGAACCGTCCCGAATGGTGCATCGCGGACCTGGCGATCATGGCCGCTGGCTGCGTCACCGTGCCGACCTACACCACCAATACCGAGCGCGACCACCAGCACATTCTCGACAATTCGGGCGCGCGCGCCGTCATCGTCTCCGATGCGAAATTGGCTCGCACATTGCTGCCGGCGGTGCTGCGCGCAGGCAATGCCTGGCACGTGATCGGCATGGAGCCGGTCAAGGTCGGCCAGGCCAGCCGCTTCCGCGCGCACAACTGGTCCGATCTGGTGACCGGCGATGCCGCGCGCCAGGCCGAACTGATGCCTGCCGTCCGTGCCGATGCGGCGACGCTCACGCGGCAGGACACCGCGTGCATCATCTATACCAGCGGCACCGGCGGGGCGCCGCGCGGGGTGATGCAGCACCATGGCGCGATCCTGCACAATATCGCGGGCCCCACCCGCGTCATCTCCGAGGATTTCGGCTGGGACGACGAGGTCTTCCTGTCGTTCCTGCCGCTCTCCCACGCCTATGAGCACAGCGCAGGACAGTTCTTCCCGATCGGGCTGGGCGCGCAGATCTATTATTCCGAAGGGCTCGAAAAGCTCGCCAGCAATATCGAGGAGGTGCGCCCGACGCTGATGGTGGTAGTGCCGCGCCTGTTCGAGGTGCTGCGTGCGCGTATCCTCAAGCAGATCCAGAAACAGGGCAAGGTCGCCAATTTCCTCTTCGAGCGCGCAATGGCGCTGGGCGAGAAGCAGCTCGCCGGAAGGGATGGCGTGCTCGACAAGCCGATGGACTTCATCCTCTCGAAAAGCCTGCGCCCCAAGATCCAGGCGCGGTTCGGGGGACGGGTCAAGGCGATGGTCTCGGGTGGCGCGCCGCTCAATCCCGAGATCGGCGTGTTCTTTCACGCACTCGGCATCACGCTGCTGCAGGGCTATGGCCAGACCGAGGCAGCACCGATCATCGCGTGCAATCGCCCGAGGGTCGGGATCAAGATGGACACGGTCGGCCCGCCGCTGGCCGATACCGAGGTGCGCATTGCCGAGGATGGCGAGATCCTGGTGCGCGGCGAACTCGTGATGCACGGCTACTGGCAGAACCCCGAAGAGACCGCGCGCGTGCTCAAGGACGGCTGGCTGCACACCGGCGACATCGGTTATATCGATGAGGCTGGGCGGATCGCGATCACCGATCGCAAGAAGGACCTGATCGTCAACGACAAGGGCGACAATGTCTCGCCGCAAAAGGTCGAGGGCATGCTGACGTTGCAGCCCGAAATCCATCAGGCGATGGTCGTCGGCGACCGGCGGCCCTATCTGGTCGGGCTGGTCGTGCCTGATCCCGAATGGACGATGGAATGGGCGAGCGCGCAGGGTCTCAAGGTCGATTTCGCCGCGCTCCAGGCCAATCCGCAGTTCAAGGCAGCGGTGCGCTCGGCGATCGACCGGGTGAATGCCGAGCTGTCGGTGATCGAGAAGGTGCGACAGTTCAATTTCGCCGACGAGCCTTTCACGATCGAGAATGGCGAGATGACGCCGTCGATGAAGATCCGGCGGCATGTCATCCGCGGGCGCTATCAGGAGCGGCTGGACAGCCTGTACAAGAGCTGAGGTCGCGTCAGCGGGCGGGGCTGCGGCGGTTCCAGAGCTGCAGGCTGATCTCCGCGATGAGCAGCGGCCCGACCCAATAGGCCCAGATGCCGAACGCCGGAGCGATCCCGTCCATGTCGCCCAGCCGCTGCGCCAGGCGGCAGAAGACGAAGGTCCAGGTCAGCACCATCGACCGGATCATCCACATCTGGTGGACACGCCAGCGCTTCTGGCTGCCTCGCCACCAGCCCATCGAGGTGGCGATGAGCCAGACCACTGCAAGCGTGCCTGTCGCCCAGCCGCTGGCGAGATTGCGGTGTGGGTCGCTGATCGCGAGAAATAGCGCGACGAACGCCATGGTCATGCCCGCGCCGACATAGGTGCAGCCGGTATGGCGGTGATAGTCGAACGCCGCGCGGGTCCAACCCATGTACAGCGCCAGGAATCCCGAGACGAGCGTCAGAAATCCGGTCAGCGCATGCAGCACGATCCACAGGCTGTGATCAGCATGGCCCCGCTGCGCGCCGCCACCGAGCGCGGGCAGAACGTTGAGCCAGAGCACCGGCAGCGTCGAGAGCACGGCCGCCCAGAACAGCAGCGCGGGCACGGTCAGACCCGGACGATGATCGATCGGCGGCCAGGCCTGGCTTGTCACGACGGCTCCCCCTGATGGCTTTGCGCCAGCGTGCCTCAAGCCGAAAGGCATCGCAACCGGTCTCGGCACACCGCCTTCCTCGTCACCCCCGCGAAAGCGGGGGTCCCGCTTCTGTGCTACCGATGCTGAACAAGCGGGATTCCCGCGTTCGCGGGAATGACGGATAGCGATCGATCTCCACACAAAGCAAGACCCCGGATCGGCCTCTGCCAATCCGGGGTCTTGCTGATGCGTCGAACGCCAAAGCGCTTATTCGGCGGCTTCGTAGTACTGCGGCGCGGCGGCGTTCAGGATCTCGAGGATCTTCTTGAGCGCGGCGGGCTCGTCGGTCTTTTCCATTGCAGCCAGTTCGCGGGCCAGACGGCTCGAGGCGGCTTCGAAAATCTGCCGCTCCGAATAGCTCTGCTCGGGCTGGTCGTCGGGACGGAACAGATCGCGCGTCACTTCGGCGATCGAGACGAGGTCGCCCGAATTGATCTTCGCTTCATATTCCTGGGCGCGGCGCGACCACATGGTGCGCTTGACCTTGGGCTTGCTCTTCAGCGTTTCCATCGCTTCGCGCAGCGTCTTGTCCGACGACAGCTTGCGCATGCCGATGCTTTCGACCTTGTTCACAGGAACGCGCAGGGTCATCCGTTCCTTTTCGAAGCGCAGCACGTACAGCTCGAGCTGCATGCCGGCAATTTCTTCCTTCTGAAGTTCCACAACACGGCCGACACCGTGCTTGGGATAAACCACATAATCGCCTACATCAAAAGACAGCGCTTTGGCGGCCATTCAAAAACCTTTCTGTATTCAGGGGAAGCGGGAGCCTTTTCGAACTCGCATGTCAGCCGTTCGAGCTATTCTCCTCAAAATGTGCCGAATGTGGGACACCCATCAGCGCAAACCCGCTGCGCCAATAGGCCGGACTTAACAGATTCGTCACAAAATAGCCACCCCGTAATGGCCATTCCGGTCCTAGATGGGGGCTGCGAACAAAAATACAATCGTGTTGGGGGAATTACGCTACGGAAACCGCCAACGTTTGCAGCGGGGCAGTGCGAAAACTCTCAAAAAGAGGTCGGCGCAGACGACCCACCCCTTGCCCCTCCCTGTCCAGGGAGGGGAATAGCTAGATTGTCGATGCCGGATAGCTCCCCTCCCTGCAAGGGAGGGGCTGGGGATGGGTAGGCGTACAACGCACGGGTCGATCAGCAAGACCGATCGAACCCACCCTGTCGATCAGTCGCCTTCGCCGGGTTCAGGCGAGAAATAGGCTTCGTACTTGCCGTCCTTGCCCTTGTACTCGTCCGCATCGGGCGGGCTGTCGCGCTTGACCGTGATGTTCGGCCATTCGGCGCTGTACTTGGTGTTGAGCTCGAGCCATTTTTCCAGGCCGTCTTCGGTATCGGGCAGGATCGCTTCGGCCGGGCATTCGGGTTCGCACACACCGCAGTCGATGCACTCGCTGGGGTTGATCACCAGCATGTTCTCGCCCTCGTAGAAGCAGTCCACCGGACAGACTTCGACGCAGTCCATATATTTGCACTTGATGCAGGCGTCGGTGACAACATAGGTCATCGGCTGTGATCGCTCCCCTGAATGCGTGCCGGCGCGCAAGGCCGGTCGGGCGTGGTGATGGCATGGTCATGCCGCAGTGATTCTGGGCGCCTTGCTATTGTGACAAGGCCGACGCGTCAATATGGCGCTGCCTTGGGGTGCCAAAGCCGTGCTTTAGCCGGTGGCGCGAACCTCGCCGGGTTCGCTGTAGCAGGCCAGCGCCTCGTCTGCCGGGCCGCGTCGCCAGGGCAGCTGATCGATCTGCAGCACCAACACGCGCGAGCCTTGCGGCACGGTGAGGATATCGCCGCAGCGCACCGCGTGATGCGCCTTGACCACGCGATTGCCGTTGCTGCGGATCACCCCCTGTTCGGCGAGCATCTTGCCTTGCGACCGGCTGCGCACCAGCCGCAGATACCAGAGCAGCAGGTCCATGCGCATATGCGCGCCCGTGCTGCCGATCGATGAGGATGCTCCGCCGCCCTTTTCAGCCAATCGCCACCTTCCATTCCTTCAGCGCGGCAAAATGTCCCCGATGCTCCTGCTCCGCCGCTGGAGCCTGCTTCTTCTTGCGCGCCAGCCCCCGCCAGCGCCATAACTTTTGCTTGTCCGCCGCGCCTTCGCCCTTGGCCGCATCGCGCCGGAAGCCTGCCGCGCGCATCAGCCGTTCGGCATTGGCGGAACTCAGCCCCATCGAGATCGCGAGCGCAGGATCGATGGCGAAGCTCTGCGCCTCGCCCTTGCCGTCATGCGCGGCGCGGATCAGCTTTTCCGCCATATCGACGCGCAGCGCCTGATCGCCGAGCATGCGGTAGGCCGGGTGTCCCTCGCCCGGCAGCGCCGATGTCGGAACGACCGTGCGCAGGCTCTCGACGGCAGGATCAAGTGCTTGCGGCAGTACTGTGCCCGATCGCACCGCGCGCATCAGCCGCAGCATCGCCTGGCAATCCGGCCGGATCATCGCAGCGCAGAAAATGTCGAGACTGCCCAGACGCACGCCCAGCCGCTGCAGCACCTGCCGCGAAGGCGCATCGAGCGCGGCGATCAGCGGCTCGGCCTCGGTCCGCGCGATTGCCCCGCCTGCCTCGACCAGTTGCACCAGCAGCGCCCGCAACGGGCCCGAGCAGCGCCTGTCCTCCGCGGCCCTGGTCAGCGCACGGACCGGGCCAAGTGCCTTGCGCAGATGCGCTTCGAGCCAGGTACCGATATGCGCGAGCAGCGCCTCGCGATCGGGCCGCAGAATGGCATCGAGCGCGCGGTCGGGCTGGAAGCGCGGATGGCCGAGCGAAGCCCCGCGCACGAGCAGGCCTATGCGCTGCCCGCGCCAAAACATTGCCGGCCGCCCCTTGTCATCCGCGCCGATAGCGAGCGCCTTGGGCCCATCCGCGATGAGGTCGCGCGCGCGCCGCGCCAGCAGGCCGGGCAGGTGGCGGTCTGCTGCGGCGACGAGCAGCTTGCGGTCGGCCAGCCGCGCCTGCGCATCGACCACGAAGGAAAAGCCGTTCAGATGCCCGATCGGCTCGCCATCGACGCAGATCGCATCGCCTTCTTCCAGCGTGACGGGCAGGAGCGACGCATCGCCGCCCAGGCCCCGCAGCAGCACCGCGGTGCGCCGGTCGACGAAGCGCTGCGCCAGCGCGCGATGCAGCGCATCGGACAATCGCTCCTCGACCTCGCGCGCGCGTCCCGCCATCTCGGCGGGATCGGCGAGCCAGTCGCGGCGCTGCGCGACATAGGCCCAGGTGCGGATCGCCGCGATGCGCGCGCCCAGCTTCTCGACATCGCCCTGCACCGAATCGAGATCGGCGATCTTGCGCGCGATGAAATCGACCGGAATGTGGCCCAGCCCCTGGCCCAGATGTTGCCAGAGCTGCGCGACGAAATTGGCGTGATGCTCCGCGCCGCGATGCTGGAAATCGGGCAGCGAGCATACCGACCAGAAACGCCGCACTGCAGCCGTTCCGCGCACGCTCGCCGCGACCTGGGAATCGTCGGCCAGGCGGCGCAGCACGGCAAGATCGATCGCTTCCGGCGCGGGTTTCAGCACCGGGCTCGAGGGCAACCGCTCGAGATCGGCGATCAAGGTGCCCAAGCTGTCGAAACGCAGCCGCGATTCGCGCCAGAACAGCGACTTGAGCGGCGGAAAGCTGTGCTGCTCGATCCGCTCGATCTCCTCATCGGTGAACTGCGCATCGTGATGGCCGGCGACCGATCCGAAGGTGCCGTCGCGCTGGTGGCGCCCGGCACGTCCGGCGATCTGCGCCATTTCCGCCAGCGTCAGCCGCCGGCGGCGCGCGCCGTCATATTTGTGCAGCGAGGCAAAGGCGACATGCTCGACATCCATGTTGAGCCCCATGCCGATCGCATCGGTGGCGACGAGATAATCGACCTCGCCCGCCTGGTACATCGCGACCTGAGCGTTGCGCGTCGCGGGACTCAAGGCGCCCATGACCACCGCCGCGCCGCCGCGAAAGCGCCGCAGCATCTCGGCGACCGCGTACACTTCCTCCGCCGAGAACGCGACGATCGCGCTGCGCGGCGGCAGGCGCGAGAGCTTCTTGATTCCGGCATAGCTGAGCGTCGAAAAGCGCGGGCGGCCGATGATCTCGGCATCGGGCACCAGCGCGCGGATCATCGGCGCCATGGCTTCGGAACCCAGAATCATCGTCTCGTCGCGTCCGCGCGCGTTGAGCACGCGGTCGGTGAACACATGCCCGCGTTCGGGATGCGCGCCCAGCTGCGCCTCGTCGATCGCAACAAAGGCGAAATCGCGCCCTTGGTCGAGCGGCATGCTTTCGGCGGTCGAGAGGAACCAGCGCGCGCCAGGGGGCACGATCCGTTCCTCGCCGGTGACCAAAGCGACCTCGTGCGGTCCCTTGATCTTCACCACCCGGTCATAGACCTCGCGTGCGAGCAGGCGAAGCGGAAAGCCGATCAGGCCGCTGGAATGCGCGCACATCCGCTCGATCGCGAGGTGCGTCTTGCCGGTGTTGGTCGGGCCCAGCACGGCTGTGACTGGGCTCGGCGAAAATCGGGTCATGGGAGCAGCCTCCAGCTTCCTACATCATGGCAGCTTCCCGCCATTGCAAGACCCCTGTGCAAAGCCCTGTGGATAGGTTGCGCTGCTGATCGGGCTTCTTGCACCGCTGATCCCGCAGACAGGGTTTTACACCCCGGGTTAATTTGACTTTAACCGGTGATGTCCACACAGATTGCGGCGAGGAAAACGCCATCGCGCCGGTCTTTCGAGATCAGCACGGGAGGAATGGCGGCAAGGGGTCGGTCTTGTTTCAGCAACGCGAACAGCTTTTGGGGGCCGGTGCCGCCAGTGCCAGATTGTCGCTGGCCGATGTGCTCCCGACGCCGACCCGGCCCGCTCAGCCTGCCCCAGCCCTGCCCGCCCCGGCGACCGGTATCAAGGCGCTCAAGGAGCGGCTTTCCCGCACCCGCCAGTTCATCCACGACACCAACTGGACGCCCGATCTCGGTCAGAATATCGGCAGCCTCGAATGGTTTCGCGGGCTCGGCACCCTGTGCCTGCTGTGCACCGGAGCCTATGCCCTGTGGCCCGGCGTCAGCCCGATCGGCGCTGCCGCCACTGCGCCGGCCCCTGCCGCGCGCGAGGAATTGCGCAGCCAGATGATCATGCCGATGGCATTCGGCAGCGACACCGGCCGCGCCATGGCCGCGACCGATGCGGTCGTCGCGCTGCGCCAGGCTCCTGAACGCCCGACGATCGAACTCGCCGCCACCATTGGTCGCGGCGACAGCTTCATGCGCGTGATGCAGCGCGCGGGCGTGGGCAGCGGCGATGCGCAGGCGGTGGCCAATCTCGTCTCCTCGGTGGTGCCGCTCGACGACATTCGCGACGGCACCCGCATCGACATCACCTTGGGCCGCCGCTTCGCGCGCAACCAGCCGCGCCCGGTCGAAAACATCGCCTTCCGCGCGCGCTTCGACCTCAATGTCGAGATCGTCCGCGCAGGCTCGGCGCTTGATCTGGTGCAAAAGCCGATCCTGGTCGATGCAACACCCTTGCGCATTCGCGGCACGGTCGGCTCCAGCCTGTACCGTTCGGCGCGCGCCGCAGGGGCACCGCCCTCTGCGATCCAGGCCTATCTGCGCACGCTGGCGACGCAGCTTTCGATCGGCAACGACATCCGCTCGACCGACCAGTTCGACATCATCGTCGACTACAAGCGCGCCGCCACCGGCGAGGTGGAGCTGGGCGATCTGCTCTATGCGGGCCTCGAGCGCAGCGGCAAGCCGCGCGCGCAGATGCTGCGCTGGAAGACTGGCAACAACGTGCAATGGTTCGAGGCCTCGGGCGTCGGCGAGACGCGCGGCGAGTTCGCCCGCCCCGTCAACGGTGCGGTGACATCGGGTTTCGGCTATCGCCGCCACCCGATCCTGGGCTTCCGCCGCATGCACAGCGGCATCGACTTCAAGGCCGGATCGGGCGCGCCGATCTATGCGACCGCGGATGGCGTAGTGAACTATGCCGGACGCAAGGGCGGCTATGGCAATTTCGTGCGCATCGCGCATGGCGGCAATATCGCCACGGGCTATGGCCATATGAGCCGCATCGCAGTGAGCAGCGGCATGCGCGTGCGGCGCGGCCAGGTGATCGGCTATGTCGGTTCGACCGGCCTGTCGACCGGTCCGCACCTGCATTACGAACTCTATCGCGGTGGCCGCGCGGTCGATCCCAATTCGGTGAAATTCACCACCCGTGCGCAGCTTTCGGGCAGCGAGCTGGCCAATTTCCGCGCGAGGCTGAAGCAGCTGCTGGGCGTGACGCCGGGAGCAGCACTCCAATCGCTCACCCCGCCGCCCGCCGCCAAGCAGGACGAGCCCAAGCGCGAGATCGAGCGGATCGAAGGCACGACGATCGCTTAGAAGCTCATCGCCGTCGACCCTCCTTCAAAACCACGCAGCAAAAACTGCTGCTTGAGACAGCCAAGGTCGTTACTCCTTGGGCAAGGACGGCCGCTGGACGTCTCGACCAAGTAAATAACCGACTATTGTTCCAAGAAGCCCTAATGGAGCAGCTATCTGCTTGTCATCATAGCCCGCGACAACTAAAAACGTTACCATAACGATCACCAGGACGGTACCAAAAACCCGCAGAACGGATGTAGCTGAGTGCCCAGCCCGCACAAGCCAAGCTGCCAGCCCCAAAACAATAATTCCGAACAATAGAACCACGGATGACATTGTCATTGCATTTGAAGTCGACCACCAACTGGGCGTCGCATCGCCTTGCTCCGTCGTTGCCGACGACTTCGGGAATTCCTGGATAGCCTCCTTAGCTTCTTTTATAAGCTGCGCGTCCGCGTCAGGTTGATGCGTGGTCAATTGCGCCTCCCCCCATTTTTCCTCATTCGACGTATCGCTTCATGAAGTTCACCGCACCGTTTTTTAAGGCGTTTCTCGATTTCAATGCGGTTTTGCAATTCGATCGTAAGAACCTCTATCCGCTGACGCTGAAGCTCTATTGTTGAATCCGTCGCCGCTGCAGGAGGAGAAAGGGGGGGATCAAAATCCTCAGCTGGAAAATAAGAACCATCATTCTTTAATGACTCTTTGAGCGATAAAACTTCACCAATGAGTCGGGCAATCGAAGCATTTTTTGCTGTTATACCCTGCTCAAGCCGGGCAATCAATTTAGTGTTCTTAGCGAACTGCAGCCTTTCTGCCGCCAACACCGGACGCTGGAGCCCATAAAGCCGCGGCATATCCTGGGCATCTACCCCCTGTAAAGTGAGGAGACAAGCAAGCCCGAAACTAGCAGAACGCAAAACAATACTCATGGATGACAAGCACAATGGACTCACCTCCACCGCCTCAGTCAGGTCGATTTGCTTCAGGCCATCGCTATGTTGGCTTTGTTCTTGCTCTATCGCAAGCTCTTATGTTCACCTAATGAAGGAAAAAGTACGAAAATTGTCATCCTTACTCTCGAAGGAAGCATGCTGGATTGAAAATTTAGCAAGATCCACAGATCTTTAGAAGGGGCATAATCGATTGAACAGACGCCTATTTTGCCATTAGCATTAATGCTGATCTCGCTAAATTTTCCACGGCATTTCAACAATTAACCCTGCCAGACAGCATTTCCGGAACCTGGGCTTTGCCTGCAAGCGCCTAAAAATGTGCCTTTGGTGTGGCTCGCAGCTCCACCCAGGTGGGCGCGTGGTCGCTGGCCTTTTCGCGACCGCGGTGGTCCTTGTCGACGCCGATCGCGCTCAGGCGGTCGGCGGCGGCGGGGCTGAGCAGAAGGTGATCGATGCGGAAACCGTGGTCGCGCTGCCAGGCGCCCGCCTGATAGTCCCAATATGTCCACACTCCGCCGCCGGGGCGTAGTGTTCCGATAGGGTCAGTCCAGCCGTCTGCAAGGATCCTTCGGTATCCGGCGCGACTTTCGGGCTGCATCAGCGCGTCGGATGCCATGGCGCGAACCGAATAGACGTCATTGTCGCGCGGGATGACGTTGTAATCGCCTGCCAGCACCGCAGGCACCTCTTCGGCCAGTATCTGCGCGGCCCGCTTGCGCAGGCGCTCCATCCAGCGCAGTTTGTAATCGAATTTCGGCCCCGGCTGCGGATTGCCGTTGGGCAAGTAGATGCACGCGACGCGAAGCCCGTGCACATCGGCCTCCAGATAGCGCGAATGATCGTCCTCGGGTTCGCCCTCCAGCCCGCGCTGCACCTCGACCGGCACGCAATCGCGCGCCAGGATGGCGACGCCATTGAAGCCCTTCTGCCCGTGCCAGATCGCACCATAACCGAGCTTCTCGAACTCGGACGCGGGAAAGCCCTCATCCTGCGTCTTGATCTCCTGCAGGCAGGCGACATGCGGGCGGGTCTCTTCCAGCCATTCGAGCAGGCGCGGCAGACGGGCCTTGATGCCGTTGATATTGTACGAGGCGATGCGCAACATGGCGCTGTCTTAGCTGCAGCGTCGGCGCTTGCCCAGCCATTTAGCCCCTGTTCATTTGCGCCCGCATAAGCCACGATCCGGCGACATATCTGGGGAGGTCATCATGCGGCGTTCGTCTCGGTTCTCGATCGGAGCGGCCGCGCTCGGCCTGACTATTCTCAGCCCCGCGCTCGCCCAGGACGCGACCGATCCCAATGCGCCGAGCACGCAGGGCAATGTCTCGGTCACGGTGTACAACGGCGGCATCTCTTTGGTGCAGGACATCCGCAAGCTTAATATCGCGGGCGGCACCAGCCGGCTCGAATTTCCTGATGTCTCCGCGCAGATCCGGCCCGAAACGGTCAGCCTCGCCGCCGATGGCGCGACCATCGTCGAGCAGAATTTCGATTACGACCTGCTGACCCCCGGCAAGCTGATGGAAAAGGCGGTGGGCGAGACGATCACGCTCGTCCGCACCAATCCGGCGACCGGCGCGGAAACGCGCGAGCGCGCCAAGGTGCTGTCGGTCAATGAGGGCGTCGTCGTCCAGATCGGGAACCGTATCGAGGTGCTGCGCGACGATGGCCTGCCGGTGCGCGCGGTGTTCGACAAGGTGCCCGAGAATTTGCGCGCGCGCCCGACGCTGTCGATCACCGTGGACAGCCAGCGCGCAGGCCAGCGCGATGCAGCGATCCGTTACCTGACCGGCGGCCTTGGCTGGTCGGCGGATTATGTCGCGCTGTTCGATGAGGCCAAGGGCAGCATCGACGTGCAGGGCTGGGTGACGCTATCGAACAGTTCGGGGACGACCTATCGCAATGCCGATACGCTGCTGGTCGCGGGCGATCCGCAGGGCGCGTCCGGTTTCGGCAGTCGCGGGCGCAACATCCGCAGCGCCGGGACCGAGACCGCGAACCGCGAACGGCTCGGCGATTATTACCTGTATCCGGTCGGGCGCACGACCATCGCCGACCGCCAAACCAAGCAGGTCAATTTTCTCGACGTGCAGGGCGTGCCCGCGTCGCGTGCCTATGAATATCGGGTCGGCTGGCTGGCGAGCGTCAACGAACCGCGCAGTGCAGACACGGTCGTCAAGTTCAGCTCGAGCAAGTCGGGCGGCCTGGGCGATGCGCTACCCGCCGGATCGGTGCGCTTCTACCAGCGCGACCAGCGCGGCGCGCCGCAGTTCATCGGCGAGAACGCGATCGACCACACGCCGATGGGCAGCGCACTCGCGCTCAAGACCGGCGAGGCGTTCGACGTGAAGGTCAAGAGCACGGTGGTCGAGCGCAAGCGGCTTTCGAGCACGAAATGGCAGACGAGCATGCGCTACGAACTGACCAATGCGCGCGATGCTGCGGTGGTGGTGGACCTGATGCAGGCGGGGCTCGACTTCGGCTGGACCGACACGCGGGTGGTGACCGAGAGCCTGAAGAGCGAACGGCGCAACAGCAATGCGGTGGTCTGGGCGGTGAATGTGCCTGCCAATGGGGCGGCAGAGGTTACCGCGACCTTCGAGACGCGGTATTGATCTGAGATCTCGAAATGCGCCACAAGCCACCCGCCTCCTTTCCGTTTGTCCTGAGCGAAGTCGAGGGACGTAATCGGCGAGGGTTGCGTGCCGTCCCTCGACACGCTCGGGACAAACGGGGGTGGGTGCTGGGGTCTTTGATGGCATTGATCTTGGCTGGAGTTGGAGTGGTCCTTACCCCCGCCCAGGCCCAAACCCGCCCCGAAGTCGTGTCTCCTAGGCCCGATTCGGTCGCGGTCACCATCTATCGCGATCCGCAGCGCGGCAATGGCGGGGGGATGAACCTCAATTTCCTCAACGGTTTCGCGGTCGTCACCGAAAAGCGCACAATCAGCGTTCCCGCAGGCCCCTCGACGATCCGCTTTGCAGGCGTCGCAGAGGGCATGGTCGCGGTCTCCGCCGTGATCCGCGGGCTGCCCGGCGGGATCATCGAGCAGAATCGCGACAAAAAGCTGCTCTCGCCTGGCGCGCTGGTCGATGGGTCGCTCGGCAACCGGGTGACGCTGCAACGCACCGATCCGGCGACCGGCGAGCGGACCGAGCAGCAGGCGGTGATCCGCAGCGGATCGCGCGGCGCGCTGGTGGTCCAGACCGATAGCGGCATCGAGGCACTGCAATGTTCGGGCCTGCCCGAGCGCGTCGTCTATACCGACCTGCCCGCCGGGCTGTTCGCAACGCCCGTGCTGTCGGTCGACACCGTCTCGCCCGAGGCCGCAACGGTCGAGGTGACGTTGACCTATCTCGCCTCGGGCTTCGACTGGAACGCCGATTATGTCGTGAAGCTGGGCGCGGACGGAAAGTCGCTCGACCTGTTTTCCTGGCTGACGCTGGCCAATGGCAATGGCGAGAGCTTTGCCGATGCCGAGCTGCTGGTGATCGCGGGCACGCTCAACACCCGCCAGCCGATGCGCAATCTGGCGGATCGGCCCCGCGCGGCACCACTCGCTATTCAGTGCTGGCCGCAGGGCAGTACGGCGGAAGGCATGGCCTATCCCGTGCCGCCTCCCCCGCCTCCGCCTCCGCCTCCACCGCCTGCCCCGGCGATGATGGCGCGGACGGGCGCGGTGCGCGGCGAGGCGATGGACATCATGGTCACCGCCTCGCGCAATGTGGAGGCGGAGCTGGAGGCGCTGGGCGATCTGAAGCTCTATCGCGTGCCCTTCCGCTCGACCGTTGCGGCCAGGGGGCAGAAGCAGGTGCGGCTGCTCGCCAAGCAGAACGTGCCCGCACGGCTGGTCTTTCGCGGCAACGCGATAGCCTATGGCGAGGGCGAGCCGCGCGCCCTCCAGATCGAGCTGCGCATGGACAACAAGACCGCGAGCGGCCTCGGCCTGCCGCTACCTTCGGGCCGCATCGCGGTGTTCGACCGGGATGGCGGCAACGGCCTGCTGATCGGCCAGGGCCGGATGCGCGATTATGCGGTGGGGCAGGAGGTGAAGTTCACCATCGGCGCCAGTCCGGCGGTGCGGCTGGCATCGACGCGCAAGATAGTGGCGGCCAAGGGTGGCTGGGACGGCTATGCGCTCGAACTCACCAATGCCAGTGCCGAACCCGTCACCGCCGAAATCGATCTCGCTCAAATCGCCGATACCGATATCCGCAATGCCACGGGCAAGCTGATTCGCAAGGACGGCAAGCATGTCTGGCAGGTGACCGTGCCCGCCAATGACCGTGCCACGATCAGCTACCAGAGCCGCTCGAAATATCGCTGAGCGCCGATTGCGGCGCCAGCACGCCCTTATTTGGGTGCCAGCACCATCAGCATCTGGCGGCCTTCCATACGCGGATAGGCTTCCACCTTGGCGGTTTCCTTGACGTCTTCCTGCACGCGCTGGAGCAGGGCCATGCCAAGCTGCTGGTGCGAGAGTTCGCGGCCGCGGAAGCGCAGCGTCATCTTGACCTTGTCGCCCTCTTCGATGAACGCATGCACCTTCTTCATCTTGACCATATAATCGTGGTCATCAATGTTCGGACGCATCTTGATCTCCTTGATCTCCTGCGTCTTCTGGTTCTTGCGCGCGGCATTGGCCTTTTTCTGGGCCTCGTACTTGTACTTGCCGACATCGAGGAACTTGGCGACGGGCGGCTCGGCATTGGGCGAGACCTCGACCAGGTCGAGACCCACCGCTGCGGCACGCTCTATCGCATCTGCTGTACGCAATACGCCAAGATTTTCGCCATTCTCATCGATCACCCGAACCTGGGGCGACTGGATGAACTGATTGAAGCGCGGGCCGGATTTGGGTGGCAGAACAAGGCCGCGACGGGGTGCTGGCGGACGTATAGCGAATTCTCCTGATGTTTCTTCGAGCGCGCGATATAAGCCAAGTTGGCTGATAGATAAAGAGTTTCGTGCGGATGGCGCGGCTGGCCCGCCGCCAGAATCATGGCAAGCGTTGCAATCGCGCAACGATTGGACGCCCCCGGGCGTCTTCTTGCCGATCCCTCATGCCCGCTCCATATCGGGCCGGGCGATGATTTCGCAAGGAGCAGCCGCATGGACAGTCCCCAACAGATCACGATCGATCACGAAACCGCAGGCCAGGACGGGCGCTTCGTCTACCGCGCCGAGGGCGCCGAGGCGGAACTGACCTATGCCGAAGCACCGGCGGTCGGCGGCGTGCGACGCGTGAGCGCCGACCACACTTATGTACCCGATTCGATGCGCGGCCAGGGCATTGCCGGCAAGCTGGTAGATACGCTGATCGATACGGCGCGCGCGCAGGGCTGGAAGGTGATTCCCCGCTGCAGCTATGTCGTCGCCGCGTTCCAGCGTCATCCGGAATGGAAGGACGTGCTGGCAGATTAAGGCTCGACGCAGGGCCACGCTCTTGGCAACAGCATGGGATCCAATGCGAACCCAAGGCCGATCATGAGCGACGCACTGCATATCCTGACCCTGTCCTGCCCCGACCGCCCCGGCATTGTCAGCCGCGTCACCGGCCTGCTGTTCGCCACCGGCGGAAACATCCGCGAGGCCGCGCAGTTCGAGGATCAGGAGACCGGGCGCTTCTTCATGCGGGTGGTCTTCACCCTGCCCGACACATTGACCGCGGCGCTCGATGCACGCTTTCAGGACCTCGGGCAGGAATATGCGATGGACTGGTCGCTCCGCCTTGCCGACACGCCGCGGAAGGTGCTGATCCTCGTCTCCAAGTTCGACCATTGCCTGGCCGACCTGCTCTATCGCTGGCGAATCGGCGAATTGCAGATGGATGTCGTCGGCATCGTCTCCAACCATCCGGTCGAGTCGCTGGCCGGGCTGGACCTTGGCGGCATTCCCTTCCACCACCTGCCCGTCACGCGTGAGACCAAGGCCGAGCAGGAGGCCGAAATCAAGCGCGTGGTCGAAGAGACCGGGGCCGAGCTGGTCGTGCTCGCGCGCTACATGCAGATCCTCTCCGACGATCTTGCCGCGTTCCTTTCGGGCCGCTGCATCAACATCCATCACAGCTTTCTGCCCGGTTTCAAGGGGGCCAAGCCCTATCATCAGGCGCATGCGCGCGGGGTGAAGATGATCGGTGCGACCGCGCATTATGTCACCGCCGATCTCGATGAAGGTCCGATCATCGCGCAGGATGTCGAGCAGATCACGCATGCCGATTCGCCCGAGACGCTGGTGCGCAAGGGCCGCGACATCGAGCGCCGCGTGCTCGCGCGCGCGGTGCGGCACCATCTGGCCGATCGGGTGCTGCTCAATGGAACCAAGACGGTGGTGTTTACCGATTGAACCGTCCGGCAGTCCGACCGTATCGTTCGCGACAGGAGATTGCCGATGAAGAAACTGCTGGTGCTCTATGGGTCGTACCGCTCGGACCGGGCGGGGATCCGGCTCGCCGACTATTGCGTACGCCGCTTTGCCGAGCGCGGGGTCGATGCCGAATTGATCGACGCCAAGGCGGTCGGGCTGCCGATGCTCGACCGGATGTACAAGGAATACGAGCCCGGCACCGCGCCGGTGGCGATGGAGGATCTGGCGAGAAAGATCGAGGCGGCGGACGCGTTCCTGTTCGTCGCGGGCGAATATAATTGGGGTGTGCAGCCGGGTCTCAAGAACCTGACCGACCATTATCTGGAACAGTGGTTCTGGCGGCCCGCCGCGCTCGCCACCTATTCCGCCGGGCGCTTCGCCGGCGTGCGCGCCGGCCAGGCCTGGCACCCGACCTTGTCCGAAATGGGTATGGTGGTGATCCCCAGCATGCTCTCAGTGGGGCAGATCACGCAAACGCTCGACGAGCAGGGCCAGCCGATCGGCTCGGGCGGCGCATCGCTGGAGCGGAGCTTCGGCAAGTTCGCCGACGAACTGACCTGGTGGGCAGACGCGGCAGCGGCCCAGAAGGAACGCGTCAAACCGCCTTATTGATGGGGATTGGCGAAATGGTGCTGCTGGGGAGGATTGAACTCCCGACCTCAGCCTTACCAAGGATGCGCTCTACCACTGAGCTACAGCAGCACACCATTTCGCAAGCCGTTGCGGTGCGGGAAGATAGCTGCCCGCTCGCAAGGCCTGCGCCTATGCGCAGGTGCCGATGGTTTGTCAACCCTCGCTGGTCTTGCCAAATGCGCCGGTGCGACGATATGCAGCAAAGCCGATGGAAAAGCCGCCCACCCCGCCGAAACCGAGCCCCGCAGAAGAGCGCAAGGCCAGGCTTGCCGCCAATCTGCGCGAAAATCTGCGCCGCAGAAAGGCGCAGGCGCGCGCGATGGGCGCAACCGGCGAATCGTAAGCAGGCGGGTCAGCCGCGCGCGTAGAATTGCAGATGGACGAGGCGGCCGTTCTCGCCGGTGGTGCCGAATCCGTCCGCCGAATTGTGGAACAGCCAAGGGCTGAACAGGATCAGCCGGTTGAACCGCATCGGCACGCGCATCACGCGCTCCCATTTCGCGGCGTGGAAGGTGTCGCGGTTGACGACATCCTCGACCAGGGCGTTGGCATCGGCATAGCCGCTTTGCGCCAGGGCCAGCGGGTCGGTCGGCACTTTTTCCAGCCCGGTGCGCTTGTGGCGGAAGAAATCGGTGCCGCCGCGCGCGTCCTCGTCGCGGCTGAGATACAGGATGCCCGAATAGAAGCACGGGTCGATATGCACGCCGCTGACCCCGCGATCGCCCTTGAGCGTCAGGCGGCAATGGCCATGCGTGGTTCCAGGCTGCGGCACGACGGGCACGCCGATGATCCGCGCCACCGCCGCCTCGAGCCCGGCAATCGAGAGCGGCGCGGACGAGAGCGTGCCGGGATAATTGCCCTTGCGGGTCGCGGGGTCATAGCCGAGGCCGAGCGCGGCGGCACGCGCGCCGTGCGGATCGGCCAGGAAATCGTCTATGATGAGCAGCGAGGGCAGCATGGCCGCTGGCATAGCGGCGGATGGCGAACTGCGAAAGCCAGGGCGTTGCATGAATTGCACGCTGCGCTAGACAGGCCTCATGCCCTCGCCCCGGACCCTGACATGCGCATCCTGATCGCCGGCGCAGGTATTGCCGGGCTCGCCGCCGCGCTGGCGCTGGCGCGCAAGGGCCATGCGGTGCGCATCATCGAACAGGCGGCCGCGCTCGAAGAGGTGGGCGCAGGGCTGCAACTCGGCCCCAATGCGATGCGCGTGCTGAGTGCGCTGGGCGTCGGCGAGACGGTGGCGAGCGCAGGCCAGACCCCGGCGGCGATCACCTTGCGAGATGGCCGCAGCGCGCGCGATATCCTGAAGGTTCCGCTCGGCGATGCAGCCAGGCGGCGCTGGGGTGCAGCCTATGTGACGTTGCACCGCGCCGATCTGGTGGCGATCCTGGCCGAAGCGCTCGAACAGGTGCAACCCGGTGCGCTGCACCTTGGCATGGGACTGACCGAAATCGACATTCGCGCAGAGGGCGCCGCGATCACCACCGCAACGGGTGAAACGCTGACCGCCGACCTGCTGATCGGCGCCGACGGCATCCGTTCGATGGTCCGCGAACATCTGTTCGGAGCGGACACCCCGCGCTTTACCGGCCATGTCGCCTGGCGCGCGCTGGTGCGGATCGATTCCGCCGATCCGGCTGCGCCGCCGCCCGGCGTGGGGGCCTGGCTCGGGCCGCGCCGCCATGCGGTGACCTATCGCATCCGCCCCGACATGGTGAATCTGGTCGCGGTGACCGAACAGGCCGACTGGCGCGAGGAGGGCTGGAACCTGCCCGGCGATGCCGACCGGTTGCGCGCCGATTTCGCCGGGTGGAGCGCGCTTGCCCCTCTGCTCGCGCGGGTCGAGCGCCCGTTGCGCTGGGCGCTGTTCGATCGCAAGCCGATGCGCGCCTGGCACCGGGACCGCGCGGTGCTGATCGGCGATGCCTGCCATCCGATGCTGCCGTTCCTGGCGCAAGGCGCAGCGATGGGGATCGAGGACGGCTTTGCGCTCGCAGAATTGCTGCCGCTCGAACCGCAGCACATCGAACCCGCGCTCGCCCGCTTCTTCGCGCTGCGCCAGCCGCGCACCGCGCGCATCCAGGCGATGGCGCGATCGAACGGGGTGGATTTTCACGAGGGCAATCCGCTCGCAACGCTGGCGATGCGGCTGCCGCTCGGCCGCGCCGCCAGCGCACGCCCCGATGCGATGATGGCGCGCTGGGACTGGCTCTATGGCGGCGGTCCCATGAGCGTCCGCAGCGGGATTCTTGCCTAAGCGGGCGGTTTCCCGCATAGGGGCATCTCGCGGCATCCGGCCAGCGAACGGAAAGTCCCCATGGCCGAACACCCCACCATCTTCGTTCTCAACGGTCCCAATCTCAACCTGCTGGGCCTGCGCGAGCCGGAAATCTACGGCTCGGACACGCTCGATGATATTGCCGACCGGCTCGAAGATCGCGCCCAGACGCTCGGGCTTTCCATCGACATGCGCCAGTCCAACCATGAGGGCCATCTGGTCGACTGGCTGCACGAGGCGCAGGCGACCGGGGCGAAAGCGGTGCTGCTCAACGCGGGCGCCTATACGCACACGTCGGTGGCACTGCTCGATGCGATCCGATCGATCACCACACCGGTGATCGAAGTGCATCTGTCCAACCCGCACACGCGCGAGGAATTTCGTCACGTCTCGTTCGTCGGGCGCGCAGCGAAAGGCACGATCTGCGGCTTCGGCGCAACGTCTTATCTATTGGCGCTGGAGGCCGCAGCGCAGTTATGAGCTTTGACGCCCCCGCGTCTGCTGGCATGATGCGGGTGAGCGATTGAAATTACGCACGGGAGCAGCCAAAGAGCCGCCCCTGATCAAAAGCAGAATAAAGGGCGCAGGACCATGGCATCACCAAGCGGCAAAAGCAGCAACAACAAACAGGGAGGCGGCATGAACATCGACAGCAAACTGGTGCGCGAACTGGCAGAACTGCTGGGCGAAACGGGCCTGAGCGAGATCGAGGTGGAAGACGGCGATCGCAAGATCCGCGTCGCGCGCACGATCAGCGCCGCACCGGTCGCCAGCGTCGCGGTCCCCGCGGCACCCGCACCCGTTGCTGCTCCGTCCGCCGCACCTGCAGCCCCGGCTGCGCCTGCAGAGCCCGCCGCGCCCTCGATGGCCAATGCTGTCAAGTCGCCGATGGTCGGCACCAGCTATCTCGCGCCCGAGCCGGGTGCTGCGCCGTTCGTCAGCATCGGTGCGACGGTCAAGATCGGCGATCCGCTGCTGATCATCGAGGCGATGAAGGTGATGAACCCGATCACCGCCGAGCGCGCGGGCAAGGTGACCGCGATCCTGGTCGAGGATGGCCAGCCGGTCGAGTTCGACCAGCCTCTGGTCGTCATCGAGTAAGCCCATGGCCATCAAGAAGATCCTGATCGCCAATCGCGGCGAAATCGCGCTGCGCATCCATCGTGCGGCGCACGAGATGGGCATCAAGACGGTCGCGGTGCACTCCACCGCCGATGCCGATGCGATGCACGTTCGCCTGGCGGACGAAGCCGTGTGCATCGGCCCGCCGCCCGCAGGTCAGAGCTATCTCAACATCGCCAACATCATTTCTGCAGCGGAAATCAGCCAGGCCGACGCGATCCATCCGGGCTATGGCTTCCTCTCGGAAAACGCCAAGTTCGCCGAGATCGTCGAGGCGCACAAGATCATCTGGATCGGCCCCAAGCCCGAGCATATCCGGACCATGGGCGACAAGGTCGAGGCCAAGAAGACCGCCGGCGCGCTGGGCATGCCGCTGGTCCCCGGATCGGACGGTGCGATCAAGGACATCCACGAGGCCAAGATCATCGCGGCATCGATTGGCTATCCGGTGCTGATCAAGGCGGCATCGGGCGGCGGCGGGCGCGGCATGAAGGTCGTGCCGAGCGAAGACCAGCTCGAAACGCTGATGCAGCAGGCGGGCAGCGAGGCCAAGTCGGCCTTCGGTGACGACACCGTCTATATGGAAAAATATCTCGGCAACCCGCGCCATATCGAGTTCCAGATCTTCGGCGACGGCAAGGGCAATGCCATTCACCTCGGCGAGCGCGATTGCTCGCTGCAGCGCCGCCATCAGAAGGTGCTCGAGGAAGCGCCCTCGCCGGTCATCGCGCCCGAAGAGCGCGCGCGCATGGGCGCGGTCGTCACCAAGGCAATGGCCGATATGGGCTATCGCGGCGCGGGGACGATCGAGTTCCTTTGGGAAAATGGCGAGTTCTACTTCATCGAGATGAACACCCGGCTTCAGGTCGAGCATCCGGTGACCGAGGCGATCACCGGGGTCGATCTGGTGCGCGAACAGATCCGCATTGCCGAGGGGCATCCGCTCTCGGTCAAGCAGGAAGACGTCGAGTTTCGCGGCCATGCCATCGAATGCCGCATCAATGCCGAGGACCCGCGCACCTTTGCGCCGTCACCCGGCCTGGTCAGCTATTATCACCCGCCCGGCGGCATGCATGTGCGCGTCGATAGCGGGCTGTACGCCGGCTACAAGATCCCGCCCTATTACGACAGCATGATCGCCAAGCTGATCGTCTATGGCCGCACCCGCCAGGGCTGCATCATGCGGCTGAAGCGCGCGCTCGAGGAATTCGTGGTGCAGGGCGTCAAGACGACCATCCCGCTGCACCAGGCTTTGCTCGACGAGCCCGATTTCCTGTCGGGCGAGTACACGATCAAGTGGCTCGAGCAATGGCTGGCCGAGCTGGAGGCCGAGGAAAAGGCCTGACACCATCGAGACTTATGCTGCACCGCACAATTTTCCGTTGAAACGCGGTGCAGCATTGGTCATATTGGCGCGATGGATACAAACAAGACCGTGCTGGAAGCCATCGCGCTGCGCAAATGCCTCGAGGCGACCTATAACCGCCAGCGTATCCGGCTGGCGCCGCACATCCTGTATACCAAGCACGACCAGCTCTATCTCGATGGCGTGACGCTCGAACGCGACGGCAAGCCTCCGCGCGAGCTCAAGGTCAGCGCGTTCAAGCTCGACGGATTGGGCGATATGGCGCTGACCGCGCATGAGTTCGACCTGCAGCCGGTGTTCAATCCCGACGAGGAGCGCTATCAGGGCAAGACGCTGTTCGCGGTGGAAATGGCGTAACCTTACAGCTGCCCAGTTTCGTCTCCCCCGCGCACGCGGGGCCCGCGCTTCCTTCGGCAACATGGGCGAAAAAGCGGGATTCCCGCGTTCGCGGGCATGACGGGTTACTGCTTTTCGAGGCTCAGCGAGGCGTCGTCGATCGTCAGGCTGAGGCGGCGCGGATCGCGCTGGTTCTCGATCAGGAAGACATGCGGCCCGCTGCTCGCGAGGATCGCGTCCATCGCGCGTTCGATGGGGATTTCGACCTTGGGGATGCGCACGCAGTCGCAAGCGATCGCCACCCGGTCCTTGGCGACACGAGTCACGGTGATCGTCACCCCCGATTTCGAGGACCCGCGCGCATCGGAAATGATGTCGCCGACATAGGTCCCCGCGACCAGATCAGCGAGATCGGGCTTGCGTTCGGGCGCGGCCAGCGAGGCCGTGGACAGCGACACCAGGGCCGCGAGCAGCATCGCAAAGGAGCTCGAAATCCGACGCGTCATGGCCTTCTCCCATCCGGTCTGCTCCGAGAGCTTATCGCAATTCCGCGCGCAAGGCACGCAAATAGCCCTGGCCCCTTATTTGCCCGCGACGCGCTCCACCTCGGCCATCACGCGCAGCACATTGCCGCTCCAAATTTTTTCGACATCTTCGCGAGACAGGCCGCGTGCCAGCAGCGCCTCGGTGATCTTCGGGATCTGGTTGATCTGGTTGAGGCCGATCACCCCGCCGCCACCATCCCAATCCGCGCCGATGCCGACATGATCGACCCCGAGCAGATCGATGCAATAGAAGATCGCCTGCATGTAGCGGTCGAAATCGGTGTCGGAGCGCGGCTCGGCAGCGTTCGCCTCGGCCCATTGCTTCATCAGCGCGGCGCGTTCTTCGGGCGGCAGGCTATCGGCGGTCTCGATTTGCGGACGCAGCGCATCGACTGTCGGACGCGGCTTGTCGGGCGACAGGAACAGGCTGTTGACCTGGATCACCCCGCCCTTGGCCGCGAGCGCCTTGAGCCGCGCGTCATCGAGGTTGCGCGGATGGTCGTGCAGCGCCTTGGGGCCCGAATGCGACAGGATGATGGGCGCTTTCGAAAGCTCGAGCAGCTGGTCGAAGGTGCTATCGGCGGCATGACTGCCATCGATGATGATGCCCAGCCGGTTCGCCTCGCGCACCCAGGCCTTGCCGAGATCGCTGAGGCCCCCGTGCAGCGCCTCGCCATTGGTCGAATCGGCAAGCTGGTTGGTGCCATTGTGCACCGGCCCCGCCATGCGCAGGCCAAGCTGGTAGAAGGCGTCGAGATTGGCAATATCGTTGCCGAGCGGATAGCTGTTCTCCATCGACAGATAGACCACGCGCTGCCCCGCTGCGGCGATACGCGCGGCATCCGACGATTTGGTCGCGATCGCGAAGCTTTGCGGATTGGCGGCGACGAAATCGTGGATTTGGTGCAGCCGCTTGAGCGCATGCGCCAGCGCCACCGCATAGCCCCGCGCGTCATTGGGGCCCTGATCGGTATAGATCACCCAGAAGCCCCCATCGAGGCCGCCTTCGATCATCCGCGGCAGATCGACCTGCGTCGTATCGTGCAGCACATCGTGCCGGTCGGTGATGCGCCAGCCGGGCTGGTCGAGATTGGCCGGGCTGTCGAGATGCGTGTCGAGCGTCAGGATCGACTGGTGGATCGCGGCGGGGTCCCCGGCGTCCTGCGCAGCGGCAGGGCCTGCGATACAGGCCGCAGCCAGCATCAGCCCCAGCATATGCCGGTGCATCGATTTCATGTGCTTTCCCTTCAATCGGCGAGCGCGGCCGCACGCTTGCGCCAATCGGCGGCGAGCTGAGGCAGATCGGCGAGCTTGCGCACCGCCTCGGGCTCTGCCTTGTACTGCCCGCCGACCAGCAGCCGGAACACGCGGTCCACGGTCCAGGCCGACGGCCCCGGCTCCACCAGCCGCATGACATCGCCTGCCTGGACAAGCCCGGGTTCAAGCACACGATAATAGAAACCGCAACGCGCCGTGCGCACGATTTCCGCCATGACCGATTGCTTGCCCGATACGCCGAAACGATGATCGAGCTTCCAGCAGGGCTGGCGTCCCTTGGTCAGTTCGACCAGCGCCTGGCCCAGGCGAAAGCGATCGCCGATGCGCATCTCGCTTTCGACCAGCCCGCGCGTCGAGATGTTCTCGCCGAACGCACCCGGCTTCTGCAGCAATTTGTGCGAATCGAGCTTCTGCTGCCAATAGGCATAATGGTCGAACGGATCATGGTGAATCGCCATGTCCGGGCCACCATGGTGCACCGGATCAGCCACCTGATCGCCTTCGAAACCCAGCTCGGTCAGCATGACCGGCCCGGTCATCGGCTGACGCGCAATGGCGCTCATCGTGCCATCCTCACGAAAAGGGCGGGGCTTGCCGGTGAGCAGCGCCAGGACGCGGACCGCTTGCGAACTCATGCAGTTGCAAGCTACGCTTGAATGGTTGAGCGTGCAACGCAATTCCTTCATTTCGACTGCATAGCTATACAAACGCCTCTAAAGTATACGATATTGGTTAAGCTGAGGGTCAGGCGGCGCTTTGTAATGGTTGTGCAATACCAACAGTCCTGTGCCGCGTGGTTGCCGACACGATTGCTCAGGCCATTATCGAAAGGTCGATTTTGGTCATGTCACCAATCCTTGAAGCATCCCCGTCCCCCCTCGCCCAATCCAGCCCGCAAGCGCGCCTTCTGCGGTTGCCGACAGGCCTTGCAGCGCTGGCTTTGGCCAGTCTGCTGTGGACGTCAAACAGGGCCGAAGCCGCCGACCTGGCGGTCCAGGCGTCCGCACCCGGTATCGCCATGGCAACGGGGCTCGAGCCTGCGGCCCAGCAACGCGAAGGACGCCGGGGCGGGGGCGAGTTTCGCGGCCAGCGCGGCGGTGGCGGCCGCGAGTTCCGCGGGCAGATTCGCAACAGCATCGGCACCGCGCGCATCGATACGCCGCGCGAATTCCGTCAGGAACGCCGTGCCGACCGGCAGGATTTCCGTCAGGAACGCCGCGGTGACCGGCAGGATCTGCGCCGCGAACAGCGCGGTGATCTGCGCGACTTCCGCCAGGAGCGTCGCGCCGACCGGCAGGATTTCCGCAACGGCGTCGTGACGAGGCCCGAATTCCGCGCCGACCGGCGCGACGATCGCCAGGATTTCCGCCGCGACCAGCGCGGAGACTTGCGAGATTTCCGCCGCGACCGCCGGGATGATCGCCGCGACTTCCGTGCAGACAGGCGCGACGACCGCCGCGATTATCGCGACAACCGCCGCGACTGGGACCGTCGCGACGGGGATCGGCGCGGCTGGGCCGATCGGGGCTGGAACGGTCGCGATTGGGACCGGCGCGGCTGGGACGGTCGCGGACGCGGCTGGGATCGCGGATGGCGCAACGATCGGCGCTATGACTGGTATGGCTGGCGCAACCAGAACCGCGCCTTCTTTAACGTCGGGCGCTACTACCCGCCGGTGCGCGGCTGGAACTATCGCCGCCTGGGCATAGGCTTCACGCTGGGCGCGCCGTTTTTCGCCAGCAGTTTCTGGATCAACGACCCCTGGGCCTATCGCCTTCCCCCGGCTTATGGCCAGTATCGCTGGGTCCGCTATTATGGCGATGTCCTGTTGGTGGACATCTATACCGGGCAGGTTGTTGATGTGATCAACGATTTTTTCTGGTAAGCCTAGCAACGCGCATGCTGCGACCTGTGCAAGACCCGCCGGAGCCATCCGGCGGGTCTTTCCTTTTCACGACTGCCCGGGTTGACAGGCACAGGGCGCGCGCGCCATCCCCCGGCCATGATCAGCGACTTTCTGCATCGGCGCGAACTGGCCAGGATCGGCCGCGACGTGGGCGACAAGCTCGATGCCCATCCGCGCGTGCAGCGCATCGCGTTCGACGATGTGAAGGTCCCGATGCAGATCTATTGCTATCAGGATTTCATGACCCCCGGCGAATGCGCCGAGCTCATCCGCATGATCGATGCCGATGCGATCCCTTCCGAGCTGTATCGCGCAGGGGCCGGCGCCGATCAGAACGATTTTCGGACCAGCTACAGCTGCAATCTCGATCGCTGGCACCCCGATGTGCTGCGCATTGACGACCGCATCTGCGGACTGACAGGAATTGATTCGCGGCGGGGCGAAACGCTGCAGGGCCAGCGTTATGCCGTCGGCCAGCAGTTCAAGGCCCATCACGACTATTTCCACACCGACCAGCCCTATTGGCAGAAGGAACGCAACAAGGGCGGGCAGCGCAGCTGGACGGCGATGGTGTTCCTCAACGAGCCGGCGGGCGGGGGCGAAACCGAGTTCCCGCAACTGTCGTTCAAGATGCTGCCGCGCACGGGCATGCTGCTGATCTGGAACAATATGGGCCTGGACGGTCGGCCCAATCCCTATCTGCTGCACAGCGGCAATCCGGTGACCCAAGGCACGAAATACATCGTCACCAAATGGTTTCGGCGCGGTTTCTGGGTATAGCCGAACATAAGGCGGCCCGTCTCCGCTGAGCCTGGAGACGGGCCGCCACCCACAGCTCATGGGTCTGCTCAATCGTTATAGGCGAGCACCGTCACGCGGCCGACCTTGTAGCCGCGCTGGCGCATTTCCTTGACATAATCCTTGTCGGCACCGGCCAGCTCGACCTCATATTCCTCCCAGGCGTCGGCACGGTCCTCGCGGTCGGTCGCGCGCTTGAGATCACTGGTGAGTTCCTTGTCCGCCTCGTTGATATCGGCGACATAATTGTACCACGACTGGTTATAGACGCCCTGCACCGGTTCGGTCCGGATCGGCGGCGCATGGGCACCATCGCGCGCCGGGAGGGTGCGAGGGGTTCCGGCCTGGGCGGGCAGAGCCAGAATCACCAGCGGCAGCGTTCCTGCCAGGGCATTGCGGATCAGCTTGCTCATCGTTCGTCTCCTTCGAGCGCCCCCATTGCCCTCCAACGCATCGTGCACCGATTCAGGTAAGCGCCATGGCGCGGCTGGGCGCTGGACAGGGGCGCTCGGGCGCAGTCGCGCCCAAAACGCGTAAATTTTCACGCCGGATGCCATTTCCGATGAACATTTTTCTTCATCTGGCGTTCATCCGCAGCCTTCCCCACTTTTCAACGGGTCCGGCTCGTCTATATTGACCGCTGCTTCAGGGCGAATGTCGCCGAGCAAGAGGAGAGTTCATGTCCAGAATGAATGCACTGCGCTATGCCGGCGTCCTGGCCGGCGTTGCTATGCTGGCCGCCTGCTCGGGCGGCAGCGAAACCCCCAAGGCCGAAGAAGAAGCCGCCGCTCCGGCCGCTGACGCTGGCGCCGAAACCCCCGCCGCGACTCCGGCTGCGGCCGAGGCTCCGGCTGCGGACAATACCGATACGCTCGACGGCAAGAAGCTCGCCGATTTCACCGGCAACGCCGCTGAAGGCGAGAAGGTCTTCGTTCAGTGCAAGACCTGCCACGTCAAGGAAGCCGGCCAGAACCGCGTCGGCCCCTCGCTCGCCGGTATCGTCGGCCGTGCCGCCGGTTCGGTCGAAGGCTTCAACTATTCGCCCGCCAACAAGAACAGCGGCATCACCTGGACCCCGGAAAAGCTCTTCCAGTATCTGGAAAAGCCCGCCCGCGTGGTGCCGGGCACCAAGATGGTGTTCGCAGGTCTGCCCGACGCGCAGAAGCGCGCCGACCTCATCGCCTATCTGCAGCAGCCCTGATCGACCCGATCACGGTTTGCGCCGAAACACGAAAGGCCGCTCCGCAAGGAGCGGCCTTTTTTGTTGGGGGCACCATGCTACTTCATCGTCACCCCCGCGAAGGCGGGGGCCCCGCTTCCTCTTCCGAGGTCAGACGAAAAAGCGGGATTCCCGCTTTCGCGGGAATGACGAGAATGCGTCGGTAGAGTTCAGGCCGCCACGGCCCGCCGCGCCAGCTCGCATTGCGACCAGATGTCGCTCAGCGCGTGGAGCAGCTTGTCGCAATCGCCGTCCGAGTGCACCGGCGAGGGCGTGATACGCAGGCGTTCCGTCCCCTTGGGCACGGTGGGATAGTTGATCGGCTGCACATAAATGCCGTGATTTTCGAGCAGCCAGTCGCTGATCCGCTTGCACTTGTGCGGATCGCCGACCATCACCGGGATGATGTGGCTGGGATTGTCGAGATGGGGAATGCCCATCAGGTCCAGCCGCTTGCGCACCTTGGCGACGCGTTCCTGGTGGCGCGCGCGCTCCATCTGGCTGGCCTTGAGGTGGCGGATGCTGGCGGTGGCCCCTGCGGCGAGCGCGGGCGGCAAGGCGGTCGTAAAGATAAAGCCGCTGGCAAAGCTGCGCACGAAATCGCACAGCGCCGCCGAGGCCGCGATATAGCCGCCCATCACGCCGAACGCCTTGCCGAGCGTGCCTTCGATCACGGTGATCCGGTCCATCAGGCCTTCGCGCTCGGCAATGCCGCCGCCGCGCGGGCCGTACAGGCCGACCGCGTGGACCTCGTCGATATAGCTCATCGCGCCGTGCTTTTCGCAGACGTCGAGAATCTCGGCGATCGGGGCGATGTCGCCATCCATCGAATAGACGCTTTCGAACGCGACCAGCTTGGGCCGGCCCGGCGCGACGCCCGCGAGCAGCCGGTCGAGATCTTCCGGATCGTTATGCTTGAACTTGAGGCATTCGGCGCGGCTGTGGCGGATGCCTTCGATCATCGAGGCATGGTTGCCCGCGTCGGACAGCACCACGCAATTGGGGAGCTTGGCCGCGAGCGTGCCGAGCGCTGCCCAGTTCGAGACATAGCCCGAGGTGAACAGCAAAGCCGATTCCTTGGCGTGCAGATCGGCGAGTTCGGCCTCGAGCAGCACATGGTGATGGTTGGTGCCCGAAATGTTGCGCGTGCCGCCTGCGCCCGCGCCGCACTGGTCGAGCGTGTCGTGCATCGCTTTGAGCACATCGGGATGCTGGCCCATGCCGAGATAGTCGTTCGAGCACCAAACGGTGACCTCGTCGGTCCCCTCATCGGTATAGCGCGTGGCGTGTGGAAAGCGGCCGCGATGGCGTTCCAGCTCGGCGAAGATGCGATACCGCCCCTCGTCGCGGATCGTATCGATTTCGCTCTGGAAAAACCCCTCATAGTCCATAACCACTCTCCTTCTTATCCCTTGCGCGCGTCGGGCAGCGCCCAGCGCCAGAGCGCGCCGTCGCGAAACGGCAGCGCCAGAAACAGATGCTCGAGCGCACCGAGCGCCGCGAGCGTGAACACCAGGGTCGCACTGACCGCGGCAAAGCTGTCATCGGGCGCGGCGAGCGCACGCGCGCCCAGCCAGAGCGACAGCGCCGCGAGTGCGACCAGGCTGAAGGCCAGCGCACCGTGCAGGCGGCGCGGGCCGAAATAGGTCTTCAGATATTCCAGATGCCCCGGCATGATCTCGTCGCTCATGTTCGGCACGCCGACGAACAGATTGAGCTTAGCCGAAAGGCGCAGCGCGAACAGCAGGCTGAAGATCACCGCGCCGGTCGGGTTGGCGCTGTTCCAGGTGAGCGAGACCAGCATCACCATCACCACCGCGATCGCCAGTTCGTGATGGATCAATGTCGCCGCCGCATCGGCAAAGCGCCGCCAGCCGCGGGCCTGTGGATCGCTGGGGGTGCGGCGGGGCCCGGCGACGATGCCGGTGAGAAAGGTCAGTTCGAGCCAGCCCCAGATGACCAGCGCCGCGCCGAAGCTGATATAGGCGTCGAGCGCCGAAGGACCGCTCGCGCCATGGCCATGCGCTGCCCAAACGATGACGCACAGGCAGATGCCAGCGGCAAAGCCCGCCCAGGATAGACTCCGCGCAAAGGTCGCCTTGCCGCGATTGGCGAGCCAAGCGACCACGCCCGTGCTGCCGAACCAGGCCAGCAGCACGATGAACGCAGGCAGGATATGGCCGTGCAGACTCATGGACTACCAGGCCGGCTGCAGGCGGATGGTGGAGGGCAGCGCATTGTTCTTGCCGGGCATGAAATACATGCGCGCAAACGCCGTGCCTGCACCGATCATGCCGCCCGCACGCTGCATCAGCCCGCCCAGGCCGCCGCGCGCCTTGCCCGCCGCGATGCGGTCCGAGGCCAGGCGCAGCTTTTCCATCTGCGCGCGCAGTGCCGGGTTGTCGGTATCGATCTCGACCGGGAAGACCTGGCGGCTGATCGCGGTGCAGATGTCGAACACGCGGTAATCGTAATCGGTCGGATCGACACCCAATGCCGCGTGGAACACCGGGCGGCTATGGTCGCGCACATACATGGTCGCATAGACCGAGAGGATGAAGAACTTGATCCAGTAGCGGTTCAGGCCGGTGAGCAGCTTGGGGTCCGCATGGAGGAGCATCGCGAACGCCTCGCCATGGCGGAACTCGTCATTGCACCATTGCTCGAACCAGTTGAAGATCGGGTGGAAACGGTTTTCCGGGTTGCGCGCCAGATGCCGGTAGATCGCGATATAGCGCGCATAGCCGATCTTCTCGGACAGATAGACCGCGTAGAAAATGAACTTCGGCTTGAAGAAGGTGTATTTCTTGGTCTTGGTGAGGAACGACAGGTCGATGCCGATGCCGGCATCCTTCAGCACCTCGTTGATGAACCCGGCATGGCGGCTTTCGTCGCGCGCGAGCAGCTTGAACAGCTTCTTGACGTCGGGGTTTTTCGTCCGCTTGGCAATCTCGGCATAGAGGATGCAGCCCGAAAATTCCGAAGTCAGCGAGCTCACCAGGAAATCGATGAATTCGCGGCGCAGCGCCGGTTCGAGCGATTCGATGACACCGTCGAAGCTTTCGGAACGGCGGAAATGCGCCTTGTTGGGGTCGCCCTCCATGTCCGCCATCAGCTGGTCCCATTCGGCGCGCACCAGGCTGACGTCGATCGCGTCCAATGCATCGAAATCGGTGGTGTAGAAGCGGGGGCTCAACACGGTTTCCTGTGTTGCCAGCGCCATGGTGTCGGGCGCATCGGGAAGATTTGCCCGGCCTGCTGCCTTCACCCTCGTCTGCATGTTCATCGCACCACTCCCGTTGTTTGTCTGAACATCCGCGCTCACCACCGGCTGGTGGTGAAGCTGACCTCGTACAGTTCCTTGAGCTCGCCCATCGCCGTCAGCTTCGTCCATGCGCGCAGCAATGGACCCGCGGGATGGACCGTCGCCATGCGCTGGATCAAAATTGACTCGCCAAATCTTACGATGATCGGGTCGCCATGCACGCGCACCTTGTCGCCCGGCTGGATCGCCACATCGCCGTCCAGCTCGACATGCGCGTGGAAATGCGCCTCGCTCTGCTCCACCTGGATGCGGCAGGGCGTATCGAACGACGGCTGGCGCAGCAGGTTCATCATTTCAGCAGCGCCTCGAAGGTCGCACGGTTGGTCGGACCGAAAGCGCCCAGTTCGACCACGCGGTTGGTCGCGGTGTCGGTGAGCGAAAGCGATCCGTCGCTCCAGTGGTTGAGCTCGTAAGGCGCATCCATCGGAATGCCGCGTACATGCCGGCCCCGGCCCATGCCGCGCAGCACGCCACGGATGAAGCCGCTGCCCTCTTCGCCATAGACATGCACGGTCTGGCCGGTGACCGCATCGGTCACCACGACCTTGCCGTTCTGCGCATCGGCAAACCGCAGCACCCGCGACTTGACGGCGGTGGCCGCTTCGGCCGCGCGCACGTCGCTGGCCGAGGGCGAGGGCGCGATCCAGCCGAGCTGGGTTGCTCCGGTCAGCGCCAGCGTGAACAGCACCACCCCGCACGCCATTACCAGCGCGCCTTTGGGCACGGTATTCTCGTGGCTGTGGCCATGCCCGCCATGCGAATGATGGTTGCTATGGCTGTGCGATGCGCTGGTCATGCGATGGCTCCCTGAAGATGCGCAGGGACTCCATCGCCCGCTACGACATTGGCCTGTTGCGCCCGGTCGACCGGCGCGATCGCCGCGACGGCGCGCGCCAGGCGCTCGCCGACCACCGCCGCATCGGGCAGCGCGCGCAGCATGGGTTCGGGATGACCGAGCTTCCAAGGACGCGCATGCGGCCAGAGCACCAGATAGCCCAGATTGTGCGGGCCGATCAGCTGCAGCGCCAGATCGCCCTCGGTGGGGCCGAGCGGGCGCAGGTTCGCGCCGCCGATCTTGGCGAGCGGCAGGTTGATGCACATGTTGAGCGCGACGCCGATGCGCAGCACCACGCGCCGGCTGGTCAGCGTATACACGGTCGTGCGCGCCACCGCCCAGGCATAGAGCATCAGCAGCCCCACCCCGAGCGCCCCGGCGATCGCGGTTGCGATCACCCCGCCGGTGCTACCATTGTAGATGGCAAGCGCGACCAGCGCGGCGAAGTACAGGCCGACGATGCGGGTGAAGAACGCACTGCGCGCCAGCAGCCGCCAGTCGGGAGAGCCCTGCCACAACAGGACTTCCCCCTGTGGGAGCTCGCCGGGCAGGCCCCGGACGGGCTCGTCGTCATATTCCGTGATCATATCAGCGGCTCCTGCCGGGCGCTGTTAGCGTAGAGATAGCCGCCGCCGAAATAGCCCGAGATCTTGTCTTCCTCGTAGCGACTGATCTGGCCGGGCGTTTCGACCTGCGGGCAGCCCGAAAACTGCGCGGCGTTGATCGCATCGACGACGATCTGACGGGCGGACTTGCGAACCTTGGCCATCATCATCGGCGCAAGAGCATGCACGCCCTCGGCAGTGACCACCTCAAGATAGCGCACCTGGTGCTCCGAGCGGTCGACCCAGATTTCCGCCACGGTGCCCGCGACCGCGCCATCGGCGCCGATCACGGTCATGCCGCGCGGATCGGGATCGCCGCGCGCGATCGAGAAGCTGGGTTCGAGCGCCATCGGAACGATGCGGTTGTTGCCGAACGCGTCGATATCGGGAAGGCGGCTGCGCTCGGCATAGGCGGCAGGGCCGATGCAGTCGGTCAGCGGGTTGCCGGTGGGCACATAGGGCGCGCCCGGGAACGGGCTCATGCGGCGTCCGGCAATGTCGAACTTTTCCTTGCCGATGGTCGGCGTCGAGACCGTGCCGCGGCCGAAGGGCAGCTTGAAGGTCTTGGGAGCAGCGTGCAGCAGCGGCCCGCCCATGCCCAGCGACCGCCCGGTCAGGTCGTCCTCGAGCGGGAAGCCCTCGCGCCGATCCTCACGCCTGAGATAGTAGATCAGGCCGATGAAAAACAGCACGAACGCCCAGAAGGCGATCGATGCGACATCGATATTCCCCACGATATTGCCGTTAAACATGGCGCTTACCTCTCTTCTTCAAGACCCTCATGTCGGAAATTCGGTGAGGCCGAACCGCGGTTGCGGGGCGGATTCATCGATCGGCTGGCCCCCGACAAGCGGGCCAAGCACGACCATCGTGACGAGCAGCAGGACGATTTCGATCAGATAGACGGTGCCGTATCCGGTGGCGCGATAGGCCAGCGTCTCGCCGATCCGGTCGGCGAGCGCGAGCGAGGAGACGGCATCGCGGATGAGCCCGCCGGCGGCCACCGCAAGCCCCGAAGCGCTGGCCTGCACCGCGCCCCAGGCACCGAGCGCGAGACCCGATCCCTTGTGCCTGCCGCTGCCGGCAATGGCCATGATCGCGCTCAACGTGCCAACCGAGAACAGGCCTGCACCAAGGCCGATGGTCAGCGCGCCCGAAAAGACGAGAAAGCTTGCTTCGAGCGGTGCCGCAAAGAGGATCATCGCAAAGGCGAGCATGCCAATCGCCGCGCCGAAACCGGCGAGCCGCAGCGGGTCGGCGCCTGCACTCAGCCGCCGCGCGGCAAGGGCGAAGGCGGCAAGCATGCCGAATGCCCAGAGCCCGGTCAGCGAGGTGGTCGCCCCTACCGACATACCGAGCACCTCGCCGCCGAACGGTTCGAGCAGCACGTCCTGCATGCTGAACGCCGCCGTGCCGCAGCCGATGGCGAGCAGCAGCCGCGCGTTGCGCGCCTCCGAGGTAAACTCGCGCCAGACGACCGAGAATTTCGGCGTCTCGCGCTCGGGCCGGGTGGTCGAAGGCGCGCGCGCCTCCTGCTTCCAAAGCGCGATGACGTTGAGCGCCATTGTGAACATCGCTGCGCCCTGCACGATCGCGACCAGCCGCGTGGCGCTGAAATCGGCGAGCAGCGAGCCCATCACGAAGGCAGCGCCCATCATGCCGACCAGCAGCATCACGAACATCAGCGCGACGACGCGCGGGCGGGTATCCTCGGGCGCAAGATCGGTCGCCAGCGCCAGGCCTGCGGTCTGCGTCGTGTGCATGCCGAGCCCCGTCAACAGGAAGGCGAGCGCGCCCGCGATCATCCCGATGGTGAAGGTGTCGCCGCGCGACAGCAGCAGCAGCGCGAAGGGCATGATCGCGAGGCCCCCGAACTGCAGCAGCGAGCCGAACCAGATATAGGGCACCCGCCGCCAGCCGAGCATCGACTTGTGATAGTCCGACCTGTGGCCGATCAGCGCGCGGAAGGGCGCAACGAGCAGCGGGATCGCGATCATCAGCGCGACCAGCCAGGCCGGCGTTCCCAATTCCACGATCATCACGCGGTTCAATGTGCCGTTGAGCAGCACCGTCGCCACGCCCACCGTCACCTGGAACAGCGACAGGCGCAGCAAACGGCCCATCGGCAGTTCCGCGCTCGCCGCGTCGGCGAACGGCAGGAACTGCGTTCCAAGTCCGGCAAAGAACCGGGTCGAGGCGCCCTGTAGGCTCATCCGCGCGCCACCAGCATCGCGTGGCTGGTATAGAAGCCGCTGACAATGCGTTCGCTCGCGGCGATGCCATGACTGGGGAGACGCTGGGCAAGCAGTCTCTGCAGCTTCGCTTCGGCCACCGGGACGATCGCGGGTGCGCGATCGGATTTGGGAAAGAGCTTCCCGGTAGCATGCATCGCCGCGAGCAAGGGTGTCCGCGGTGCGAAAGTGAAGGCGATCGATGGCGCGCGGTCGGCCAGCGCCGCCAGCACATCAACGATATCGCCGGTTTCATAGTGGATGAGCGAGTCCATCGCGACGACATGGTCGAAATGGCCCAGCGCCGGATCGAGCATGTCACCCACGCGCCAGTCGATGCTCAGGCCCGAAGGTGCCCGCTCGCGCGCGACATCGACCAGCCCGCGCGAAATGTCGATCGCGACCACCTCTGCACCCAGCTGCGCGGCAGCGACGGCGAGCGCGCCGGTGCCGCAGCCCGCATCGAGAATGCGCTTGCCCTTGAGGTCATAGGGCAGCCAGTCGAGCAGCATCGCGCGCATCCGGTCGCGCCCTGCGCGCACCGTGGCGCGGATGCCGCTGACCTTGGTGTCGCTGGTCAGATCGACCCAGTTCTGCCGCGCGGTGCGGTCGAAATAATCCTCCAGCCGCCCGCGATAGGCGTCATAGGTCGAAGGGGATGGCTGGCTCGCCATCACTCGAAGCCCAGAAATTCGAAGATGTCGCGATCCTTCATCGGCATCGCGTCGAGCGCATCGGTGCCCGCCCAGAGCGTCGCGGCGAGACGCAGATATTCGTTCTTCACCGCCTCGATCTCGGGGGTCGAATCCATCTCGAAGATCGTGCATTTCTTGAGGCGGCTGCGGCGGATCGCGTCGAGATCGGGGAAATGCGCGAGGCGCTTGAGGCCCGTCGCATCGTTGAACCGGTCGATCTCGTCGGTCGCCGCCGAACGGTTGGCGATCACGCCCGCCATGCGGACCTCGTAATTCTTGGACTTGGCCTTGATGGCAGCGACGATGCGGTTCATCGCGAAGATGCTGTCGAAATCGTTCGCGGCGACGACGACGGCGCGCTCGGCATGCTGCAACGGTGCTGCAAAACCGCCGCACACCACATCGCCCAGCACGTCGAAGATCACGACATCGGTATCCTCGAGCAGATGGTGCTGTTTCAGCAGCTTGACCGTCTGGCCGACGACATAGCCGCCGCAGCCAGTGCCCGCCGGCGGACCGCCCGCCTCGACGCACATCACGCCGTTAAAGCCTTCGAACATATAGTCCTCGGGCCGCAGTTCCTCGTGGTGGAAATCGACGGTTTCGAGCACGTCGATCACCGTCGGCATCAGCTTCTTGGTCAGCGTGAAGGTGCTGTCATGCTTGGGATCGCAGCCGATCTGGAGAACGCGCTTGCCGAGCAGCGAAAGCGCGGCCGAGAGGTTCGACGAGGTGGTCGATTTGCCGATGCCCCCCTTGCCATAGATGGCGAACACCTTGGCCCCGGTAATCTCGTCGCGCGGGTCGAGCGCGACCTGGGTGCTGCCTTCGCCAAAGGCTGGCGGCGCACTGCCATGGTCCAAAAGGCTCATATCAACTCTCTCCCGTCATTCTGCTGCAATCAGGCCTTCGAGCCTGTCCTCGATATCGTCCGCAGCGGCGCGGAGCGCCGCCAGGGTTGCGGCATCCGGTTCCCAAAGCCGGCGGTCGCATGCCTCGAGCAGCCGCTCCGCCACCCGGGCCGAAGCCTTGGGGTTGAGCGTGGCAAGCCGCGCGCGCATCTCTGCATCGAGCACATAGGTCTCGCTGATCTGCTGAAAGACCCAGGGCGCGACCTCGCCGGTCGTCGCCGACCAGCCCATGGTCGTCGTCACATGTCCCTCGATCTGGCGCACGCCCTCGAAACCGTGGCGCAGCATGCCCTCGTACCATTTCGGGTTGAGCATGCGGGTGCGCGTCTCGCGGTCGATCTGTTCGGCAAGCGTGCGGACCTTGGCCGCGCCTTCGGTCGCATCGACGATATAGACCGGTGCCGCCTTGCCGCCGCGCGCGCGCGTCACCGAACGGCTGACCCCGCCAAGCGCATCGACATATTGATCGATATCGGTGACGCCGAGTTCGACCGAGTCGAGATTCTGATAGGTGAACTCGACCGAGGCCAGAGCGGTTTCGAGCAGCTCGCGCTGCTTCATCGGCGCACCCGAGCGGCCATAGGCATAGCCCTTGTGCGTCTCGAACGCTTCGGCAAGCTCGTCGGGATCGGCCCAGGCACCGCCGTCGATCATCATGTTGACCTGCGCGCCGTATGCGCCCTCGGCATTGGAGAAGACGCGGAGCGCTGCGGTCTCCATGTCGCAGCCCATCTTGGCGGCATGGGCAAGCGAATGCTTGCGGATGAAATTCAAGGCTTCGGGCTCTTCGGCGGTCGAGGCGAGCCAGGCGGCTTCGGCGATCATCCGCGTCTGCAGCGGCAGCAAGTCGCGGAACACGCCCGACAATGTCGCGACGACATCGATGCGCGGACGACCGAGCTCTGCGAGCGGGATCAGCTCGGCGCCCGCGAGCCGGCCATAAGTGTCGAACCGGGGGCGCGCGCCCATCAGGTGCAGCGCTTGGGCGACCTGCGTGCCTTCGCTCTTGAGATTGTCGGTGCCCCACAGCACCATCGCGATGCTTTCGGGCAGCGGTTCGCCCGCCTCGACATGGCGGGCGAGCAGCGCATCGGCCTGCGCCGCTCCGGTCACGCAGGCAAAGGCGCTCGGGATGCGGAAGGGATCGAAGCCGTGCGTGTTGCGTCCGGTGGGAAGCACTTGCGGATTGTGCAATATGTCGCCGCCCGGCGCGGGGCGGACATAGCCGCCGTCGAGCGCATGGATCAGCGCGCCGAGCTCGTCATTGGCGGCGAGCTTCGCGTCCAGTTCGGCGCGGCCAGCGCCCCCATCGGCCGCGGTGAGCGCATCGAGAAATGCCTCGCGCTCCTCGCCCTCGGGCTGGCTGCCGAGCACGTGCAGGCCGAACGGGATCAACGCGCGTTCCAGCTCGTAGAGATTGCCGGCCAGCGCGGCGATATCGCTGCCATCGATATCGAGCGCGGTTGCCGCATCGCGGATCATGGTCTCGAGCGCGGCACGTTCGACGCCCTCGCCCGCGAGCGCACGCCAGCGTTCGACCAGCGCTTTCAGGTCGGAAAATCCCTTGTACAGCCCGGCCTGGGCGAGCGGCGGGGTGAGGTACGACACGATCGTCGCGCCCGAGCGCCGCTTGGCGATGATCGCCTCGGACGGGTTGTTGGCGGCATAGAGGTAGAAATTGGGGATGTTGCCCAGCAGCCGGTCGGGCCAGCAATCGCCCGACAGCCCCGCCTGCTTGCCCGGCATGAACTCGAGCGCGCCATGCGTGCCGTAATGCAGCAGTGCATCGGCGCGGAATTCCTCGCGGATCCAGCGATAGAAGGCGGCAAAGGCGTGCGTCGGGGCGAAATCGCCATCGAACAGCAGCCGCATCGGATCGCCCTCATAGCCGAAGCTGGGCTGGACGCCGACAAACACATTGCCGAACTGCTTGCCGAGCACATGGATCGACCAGCCATCGCTCTGGATCTTGCCCGGCGCGGGGCCCCATTGCTTCTCGATCGCGCGCAGATGCGGTTCGTTGCAGACATGATCGTCGGTCGAGATGCGCACCGCGACATTGGCGTCCGACCCGAACCGGTCGGCATTGCCCTTGAGGATCGCATCGCGCAGGCCATCGACGGTGGCGGGCGGATTGCAGTCATAGCCCTCTGCCGCCAGCCGGTGCAGCGTGGCGTGGAGCGATTCGAATACGGCGAGATGCGCCGCGCTGCCCGTCGCCCCGGCATTGGGCGGGAAATTGAACAGGACGATCGCGAGCTTGCGCTTCGCGCGCTCCGACCGGCGCAGCGCGACCAGAGCCTCGACCTTGGCCGCCAGCGACTCGGCGCGCTCGGGGCAGCTCTGCATCGCGCGCATCGCATCGGGCGCGGTGAACAGGCACTTGCGCGCACAGCCCTGGCATGGCTCGCCCGATCCGTCGGACCGTCCGCCGAAGACATGCGGGATGACCGCACCGTCGAGCTCGGGAATCGCGACCATCATCGTTGCTTCGAGCGGCAGCAACCCCTGGTGGCGCGAACCCCATTGCTCGAGGCTCTGGAACTCGATCGGGTGCGCGGCGATATAGGGCAGGTCGAGCCCGGCGAGCACCTCTTCGGCCGCCGCCGCATCGTTATAGGCGGGACCGCCGACCATCGAGAAACCGGTCAGGTTGATCACCGCATCAACCACCGGGCGGCCATCGCGGACGAAATATTTCGCCACTGCGGGGCGTCCGTCGAGACCGCTGGCAAAGGCCGGGACGACATTAAGCCCCCGCGCTTCCAGCGCCGCGATCATGCCATCATAATGACCGGCATCCTTGCCCAGCAGATACGAGCGCAGCAGCAGCACGCCCACGGTTCCGCCAGCCTTGGCGCTGCGCGGCAGGCGCGCCGCATCCTCGGTCATCCGCTCGGGCAGGGCCGGGTGATACAGGCCGATCTCGGGATAGTCGCGCGGGGCCTGAGCGGGCGTGGTGCCCTTGAGCGCGGCGCGCTCGCCCGCGGCATAACGGTCGATCAGCCCGCGGATCATCGAGACGACATTGTCGTCGCTGCCCGCCAGCCAGTATTGCAGCGTCAGGAAATAATGGCGTACGTCCTGCGCGGTGCCCGGAATGAACTTCAGGATCTTGGGCAGGCGGCGCAGCATCTTCATCTGCCCCGCGCCCGAATTGCCGCCCGGCTTTGCACCCTTTTTATTCTGGCCGCGCAGCTTCTTGAGCAGCGCCAGCGGCCCGCGTGCGGGCGCATCCATGCGATAGCCGCCCATGCGGGTCAGCTTGACGATGTCGCCTGCGGACATGAGGCCCAGCATCGCATCGCACTGTTCGCGGCGCGCCTCGAGGGCGGGCAGGATCGCGCGGACATGATCCTCGAGGAACAGCATCGTCGCGATGACGATATCGGCGCGGGCAATGTCGGCCCGCGCGGCATCGAGCGCGCCCGGATCGCGGCCCCAGTCGGCAGCGGCGTGGAAACCGATCGACAGGCCGGGCATGTCCTGGACCAGCAGTGCCTCCGCCCGGTCGACCGCGCCCGACAGGTGATTGTCGAGCGTGATGAACACCACGCGGATCGCGGCATTGCGGCCCTGGGCCGGTGCTTTGCTGGCTTTACCGGGCATAATGCGCCTTTGCATCATACAGGGTTTCGAGGGAGATGGTGGCAAGGCCCCGCTCCTCGGCGAAGCGCTCGGTGTTGCGGCGGGCCTTGCCGCGCACGAAGAACGGGATTTTCTTGAGCTCGGCTTCGGCCTCGGCAGTCCAGAGCGTGCGTTCGAGGAGCTCGCCCTCCTGGACTCCCCTTCCTTCCAGGAGAGCGGTTTGGGGTGGGTTGGCAGCAGCAGCGGTTGCAGGCTCGCCTTGCGGCTCGCACCCACCCCTAGCCCCTCCCTGGTCAGGGAGGGAAACAGCCTTCGGCGCGCTGCCGTGCAGATGGCTGGCCCCTGCCCCGTCGTGAAACTCGAAATCGTCGCGGAACATGGTCAGCAGATGCTCTTCCAGCCCCATGACCAGCGGGTGGACCCAGCTATCGAACAGCACGTTCGCGCCTTCGAAGCCCATTTGCGGGCTGTGCCGCGCCGGGAAATCCTGCACATGCACCGGCGCGGAGATGACTGCGCAGGGGATCGACAACCGCTTGGCGATATGCCGTTCCATCTGCGTGCCCAGCACCAGTTCGGGATGCGCGGCGGCGATCGCTTCCTCGACCTCGAGATGATCGTCGGTGATCAGCGGCTCAATGCCATGATCGGCGGCGGCGGCGCGCAGGTCTCGCGCGAATTCGCGATTGTAGCAGCCGAGGCCACAGACGACGAAGCCGAGCTCGTCGCGGGCGACGCGGGCCGCAGCGATGGCGTGCGTGGCATCGCCGAAAATGAAGACACGCTTGCCGGTGAGGTACGTCGAATCGACCGAACGGCTCCACCAGGGCATCCGCGCCTCGGCCATGTCGAGCGCCGGCGCGGGATCGACCTTGGCAAGCCTTGCAACCTCGTGGATGAAGTCGATCGTCGCACCATGGCCGATGGGGATGGTCCTGGTGAACGGCTGGCGAAACTGGCGCTCCAGCCAGCGCGCCGCCGTATCGGCGATTTCCGGATAGAGCACGATGTTGAAATCGGCCTCCCCTATCCGGGCGATGTCCGCCGCGCTCGCCCCCAGCGGCGCGGTGACGTTGATCTCTACGCCGAGCGCAGCGAGTATCTTCGACACTTCGACGATATCGTCGCGGTGGCGAAAACCCAGTGCGCTCGGCCCAAGCAGGTTCGCTTTGGGACGCGGAGAACCTGCCTGGCACGGTGCGGGGCGGGAGGAATCCCCGACCGCGAGAGCTCTGACTATCTGATAGAAAGTCTCCGAAGCTCCCCAGTTCTCCTTGCGGGAATAGCTGGGCAGCTCGAGTGGAATGACGGGAATATCAAGGCGCATCGCCTGCGCCATTCCGGCAGGATCGTCCTGGATCAGTTCGGCGGTGCACGAGGCCCCGACCAGCATGGCGGCGGGCTGGAAGCGCGCCACCGCATCGCGCGCGGCGGACTGGAACAGCTCGGCCGTGTCCTTGCCCAGATCGCGCGCCTGAAAGGTGGTATAGGTGACCGGCGGACGCTTGCCGCGCCGTTCGATCATCGTGAACAGAAGGTCCGCATAGGTATCGCCCTGCGGCGCGTGCAGCAGATAGTGCACGTCTGCCATGCCGGTCGCTACCCGCATCGCCCCGATATGAGGGGGCCCTTCATAGGTCCAGACCGACAGCTGCATGGCCCTAAACCCTCAACACGTCGCGGCGACGGATCGGCCGCGCGAACAATTCGGCAAGATCGCCCGCCTGGTCGAACCCGTGGATGGGCGAGAAGACCAGCTCGATCGCCCATTTGGTGGTGAAGCCTTCCGCCTCGAGCGGATTGGCCAGGCCCAAGCCGCACACGGTGATATCGGGCTTCGCCGCACGCACCCGGTCGAGCTGGCGATCGACATCCTGGCCTTCGCTGATCACGGTCGCCTCGGGCAGCTGCGCGAGCTCCGGCGCCATATGCGCGCGGTGCAGATAGGGCGTGCCGACCTCGACCGGCACCATGCCAAGCTCGCGGTGCAGGAAACGCGCGAGCGGCAGTTCGAGCTGCGAATCGGGCAGGAAGAAGATGCTCTTGCCTTCGAGCTGCGCGCGGCTGTGTTCGAGCGCGCGCTTGGCGCGTTCGCGGCCCGGCGCGACGACGCTGCGAAAGTGCATTTCGTCGATGCCGAACGCGCGCGCCGCAGCGTGCAGCCAGTCGGTCGTGCCCTCCGCACCGAACGGGAAGGGGGCGGAAAGATGCACCGCGCCGCGGTCCTCGAGCGCCTGCGCGGTATCGCCCAGAAACGGCTGGGCGAGCAGGAAGCGGGTGTTCGGCCCCACCGCAGGCAGCTCCCGCGATTCGCGCGCGGGCAGGCAGGAGACGCGGGCGATGCCAAGATCGCGCACCAGCCGCAGCAGCTGGTCCTCGACGATATCGGGCAATGCGCCGACGATCAGCAGCTCGGGTTCGGCGTCGATGGCCGGTTCGGGCATGAACGGCACCAGCGCGGCGAGACAGGCATCCTCGCCCTGGGTGAAGGTGGTCTCGATGCCGCTGCCCGAATAGTTGACGATGCGGACATCGGGCAGGAACGCCCCCGCGAGCCGCTGTGCAGCGCGCGCCAGATCGAGCTTGATCACTTCCGACGGACAGCTGCCGACCAGGAACAGCGTACGGATCTCCGGGCGGCGCGCCAGCAGGCGGCGAACGACCCGGTCGAGTTCCTCGTTCGCGTCGGCAAGGCCCGCCAGATCGCGTTCCTCGATGATGGCGGTCGCAAAGCGCGGCTCGGCAAAGATCATCACGCCCGCCGCGGACTGCAGCAGATGCGCGCAGGTGCGCGATCCGACCACGAGGAAGAACGCATCGGGCATCTTGCGGTGCAGCCAGACGATGCCGGTCAGCCCGCAGAACACCTCGCGCTGGCCGCGCTCGCGCAGCACCGGCGCCGAAGCGCAACCCTGGTCGAGCACGGGGGGTGCAGCGGCGATCATCGCGCCACCGCCAGTCGCGGCTGCGACTCGGATGTGCCCGTGCCCTGCAGCCGCGCCATGCGCAGCTTCCAGAGGAACTGGCCGGCATTGACGATATAGGCGGCATAGCCCGCCAGCGCGACGCCCATGCGCTCGCCGGTGGTACCCAGGCCCGCGAACAGCATCACCAGATAGGCGGTGTGCAGCGCCAGCACGAGCATCGAGAAGACGTCTTCCCAGAAGAAGGCGGGGGCGAACAGCCATTTTCCGAACACCACCTTCTCCCAGATCGAGCCGGTGATCATGATCGTGTAAAGCGTGAGCGTCTTGACGACGATCGAGGCATCGGCGGCGAATGCGCCCTCACCTGTCCCGAAATAGCGCAATACCAGCGCCAGGCTGACCAGAAAGACCAGGAACTGCACCGGAGCGAGCACGCCCTGAACCAGCGTCCAGACGCTCGAATCGCGACGTTGCCGCTCTTCGGGGGTGTAGAGGGTAACCGGCATGGCCCGGGGCGAACGACCGACCAGATCGCCCTCAAGCTTGCGGTTCTCCGCAGTTCCAGGCTGATTTTCCAGTGGCATGAGCGTTTGAACGCCTCCCGTTTCAAGTCAGGAAACCTACGCCCCGGTCGGCAAAAGTGTCAAGATAAATTGACGTATAGTTTTCTTGACAAAACTTATGTTGTCAGGCCTTCTGGACAGGCGTAGGATCATGGCCTGGCGAGGGTGAGCGCATAGAACGTTTCCAGCCATGAGGCCGGTGCCCGATGCACCGACAAGACCTTGGAGAGTCTGAATGGCCTCGGTTTTTGGGATCGATTTGATCAGGTCTACGACGGAGCTTTTCCGCAACGCACGGTTGCGCAAGAAGACGTCGCCCTGGGACGGCGAGCAGACCGGGCAGAGCCGCGTCGTTCGTCATATGCCGAACGACGACGTTGGCCGCCTGGTGGAGCACGAGATCATCCCCCGGCTGCTGATGGTGCATCAGGATGACCCTCGCATGGCGCATTTCCCCGCCGATTCTGTTGCCGACATGGTGACGCCCGCCATGCACGCGCAGGATGGCGGCGATGGTTTTCGCGACACTTCAGGCACACAATCGAACGACAACCAGCGTCCGGGCGCAGGCAGCAGAGGCTTTGCATCCATGGCGCCTCTGTTCGATGAGGCGGCGATCCGCGCATTTGCCGACGAGGTGCTGGCGCACGAGGTCAACACGCTCGCGGACATCATCATCGGTCATCTCGACCGCGAGGTCGCGCCCGAAACCCTGTTCATCCAGCTGATCGCGCCTACCGCGCGCGAGCTGGGCGAGAAATGGAACCGCGACGAATGCGATTTCGTCGACGTGACCATGGGCCTGTGGCGGCTGCAGCTGCTCTTGCGGACGATCGCGGTCTGGGCTCCCCCGCCCGATGGCTGGGCGCTCAGGACGCACCGCGCGCTGTTCACCACCATGCCGCGCGACCAGCACAGCCTGGGCACGCTGATGATCGGCGAGTGCTTCCAGCGCGCAGGTTGGGATGTTGAGACGCTGATCGAGCCCGAACAGTCGGAAATCCTGCTCGCGCTCGGCTCATCATCCTTCGATGTCGTCGGATTGACAGTAACCACTGACTTTTATATCGCGCAGGTTCCCAAACTGCTCACGGCGATGAGAAGCGTGTCCTGCAATCCCAAACTGGCAATCATGATCGGCGGTCCGGCCATTGGCTACGATCCCGAACTTGCGCGCAAGCTGGGGGCGGATGGGACCGCTGCCGATGCCGCCGCCGCGCTCGCATTGGCCGACGAACTGGTTTCTGCCGGGGTAGAGCGCACCGCGCTTTCGCTTTGAAGACCGCACCCGGCGCGGCATGAACAAGGACGAGCCTTCAGCAGCTGCTATGCCTTTCCGCGACCTCAAAGGCGTTGTCGGCACTCTGGAAATCGGCGCAGCACTCGCTTTGGTGCTCGCCGCAGGCGATATTGCCCTGGCGCTGGATGAAAATGGCGTCATCAGCGATGTTTCCGTGAGTGCAGACGACATGCCCGACCTCAGCGGCTGGATAGGCCGACGCTGGGAGGACACGGTTGCGCTCGACAGCCGTCCCAAGATCAACGAGATGCTCACCAGCGCGCCGTCGGAAACGCCCGGCCGCTGGCGCCAGGTCAACCATCCCGGGCCCGACGGCAATCTGCCGATCCAATACCGGCTCGTCGATCTGGGCGAGGGCAAGCCGCGCATGGCGATCGGCCGCGATGTCCGCGCCTGGGCCAGCCTGCAGCAGCGCCTGTTGCAGACGCAGCAGTCGCTCGAACGCGATTATCTGAAGCTGCGCCAGACCGAGGCGCGGTTCCGCCTGCTGTTCGACATGATCTCCGACCCTGTGCTGGTGATCGACGCGACCACGCGGCGGATCACCGCGGCCAATCCGGCGAGCTATCAGCTGTTCGGCGCCAAGCCGGGCAGCCTCGACAATCGCGATCTCGCCAATGTCATCGGCGGAATCTCGCGCGACGATCTTATTGCTGCCTTGGGCGGAGCGACCGCCACCGGCGAACATTGCCAGATGGAAGTGAGCATGGGCGAGGGCGAACCGCCGATGACGCTCACCGCGATGCCTTTCCGACAGGACAGCGGCCGCCAGTTCATGATCCGCCTGTCGCGCGACAGTGCATCGGCAGACGATGCGAGCGGCCGCAGACCGATGGTCGAGCTGATCGAGCGGATGCCCGATGCGTTCGTGCTCACCGACGCGAAGATGCAGATCGTCACCGCCAATTCGGCCTTTGTCGATCTGGTGCATGGCAGCTCGAAGGAAGCGATTGCCGGGCAGCCCTTGGGCCGCTTTATCGGACGCCCCGGCATCGATGTCGACCTGATGCGCAAGCAACTCGACGATCACGGCCAGGTGCGCAACGCGACCACCATCGTCCATGCCGATGACGCGATCGAGGAAGCGATCGAGGTTTCGGGCGTCAAGACCGATGCGCAGGGCGGGCATTACGGCTTTGCCATCCGCACCGTCAGCCGACGCGTGCGCGACCTGCCCTCGGCCGACCGCGACGTTCCGCGCTCGGTCGATCAGCTGACCGAGCTGGTCGGGCGCATGCCGCTGCGCGAGATCGTGCGCGAATCGACCGATCTGATCGAGCGGATGTGCATCGAGGCAGCACTTGCCTATACCTCGGACAACCGCGCCTCTGCCGCCGAAATCCTGGGCCTGAGCCGCCAGAGCCTCTATTCGAAGCTCCATCGCCACGGCCTGGGCAACCTCATCGGCCGCAAGGACGAGCTGAGTTGACGTTTCGGGCCGCTAGCGCCCGATCAGCCCCAGGGCATGGCGGATGAACGCGTCGCGGTCCTTCACCCATTGCATCTCGGGCGGCAGAACCGGATCGGAATAGGTCCAACCCTCGTTGGTATAGGCCCGGCGCAGCGTACCGCGGGTGTTGAAGGCGAGCGAGACCATGCGCTGCTGCGCTCTGGTCGTCTGCTCGTTGCCGATCACCGTAGGCGTGCCCGGCTCCACCCCCAGGCCCTGCATGTTGAGCCGGAAGACATGGGGTTCGCTGCGGAAGCTGTCGACCAGGGTGTTCTGGAACACCGAAAGATAGACCTGATCGAGCGCGCCGAGCGGATTGGCGGGCATCCGCCAGCCGGGATCGACCATGATGTTCCACGGATAATGGTCGGGCGCGCCGTAGACGATCTCGGTGCGCAGATCGACGAGCGAATCGCGAACGTCCTGCGCCGGGGGAACGCGCTTCAACTGCAGGTTGTTTGACCATGTGAAACCGAAGGCCGAGATATCGACCAGCGGCATGGCCGAGGGCACCGTGGCGCCCGGCAGGTTGGCGACCGTGACATTCTCGTAGACGCGCAAATAGGCCTTGTCCTTGAGCTGGTGCCCGCTGGCGACATCGATCCAGCCCTTCTGGCCGTACCAGGTCGAGTTGCGGACATGCGTGACCAGCGTGCCGTTGATATAGGTGCCGTGTTCCTGATCGACACTGTCGCCGACATTGCCGCGGATGATGCTGTCCTCGATCAGCACCATGGTCTCGCCGCCAGGAACGAAGATCGCGTTCTTGCCGCCGAAGATGGTGGAGCGGCGGATCACGGCGGTGATCAGGCCCGGTCGCGTGACATCGAGCACCTCCAGATGCACCGCGCCCTTGGCCTCGCCTGCGCCCGGAAAATCAAGCGCGATGTCGCGCATTTCGAAATGGATGCGCTGCGGCCCCAGCTCGAACAGGCGCGGGTTGATCGTCGCCCAGGCATCATTGGTGCGGAAGGTCACCTGCACGCCGGGAACCGAGGAGCGGAAGATATATTGCGTGCCGTTGGTCTGGCCGACGATCTGCGGCATCGACGGGGCGAAGGGATAGACGCACGGACGGCCCGCGCCGTCATAGGCCTCGTAGACGAACTCGTATCCGCCCTCGATCCGGCCTTCGATCGCTGCGGCCGAAGGACGGTCGAACACTTCGCGGCCCGCCGCGCGGGAGGCATCGCAGCGCACGCGCATGATGACGGCAGGGGGACGCAGGCCCTGCATCGGCATGTAGAAGGGATAGACGCGGTCGTCGCGCTGGACCGTGGCCTGCGACGCGGCGGCGACCTGCCCCGCGACGGTCACATCCGCATCCCCCGTCAGCGCCTCCGCCTCAAGCCGCACCGGCGGCGCAGTCGAGGCGCGCTCGGCCGACGAAAAGAGCAGCAGCGGCGCAAATGCCATCAGCATCGCCAGTCGGTGCAGCGCCATGAAACCTCTCCCGAAACGCCCTGTCTATACTGGAAGGCGTGCAGAAATGGTCAATAGTTCCATTGTGCCTGGATGCGCAGCAGTTCGCCCTCGGCCTGGCCGAAGCGGCGTTCGTCCGCCTCCTTGCGCGAGGCGAAGCCATAAGTCACGGTCAGCTCGAGCGCGGGGGTGGGCAGGAATTCGAGGCCGAATTCGAGCTCTTCGGTCTCCAGCCGGGGGGCATTGGTCGCGCCCTTGAAGCCGCCGCGATAATATTGCCAGCGCGCAAAGGGATAGAAGGGGCCGAGCGGCGACCGACGGACACGGGCCATGGCCTGGATATAGCCGCCGTTGAGCGGGCGTTCCGCGATACGGCCGGTGGCGGGGTCGAATTCCGGCCCCCTGCCCCAGTTCCATTCCGCCTGCAGCCCGAATGGCTGCGGATAGAGGATGGCGTGCACCCCGATGCGGTTGTCCTTGTAATCGATCGGGCTGACCCCGCCGGTGCGGATCTCCGGATTGACGCGGTTGCGATAGAAGGAGCCGCCCAGTTCGAGCACCTGCCCCTCGAGCCCCAGCGCGTCGAGCTCGAACGGCCAGGTGGCAAGGCCGACGATCATCACATTGTCATTGGTCTCGGTGCGGTTGGTCCCCTGGCCGTTGAACGCGCCGAGGCCGAACGCCCCGTAATTGCCGAACAACTTCTGTCCGTCCTTGCCCAGCCGGTCCCAGATGTCCTGGACGTGATCGGGGGTATAATAGGCGACGATCCCGATATCGCGCTCGCTCGGCGCGCCGGTGTTGATGCCGTCGCTGCGGTCGAGCGCGAGCCGGTTCGACGAGGACTGCATGTTTTCCCAGCCATAGGGAATTTTCGACTGGCCGAAGCGGATGCGGAAGCTCTTGTCCCTGGTCGGAAACACATCGGCATAGGCATCGCGCAGCTGGGCAAAGCCCTCGCGGCGCTCGCCCGCCGACTGGTTCGAGACGGCCGATGCCATGTCCGCCTGGAGGTAGAGCGAAAGATAATCGCTGAGATCGCCCTGCAGCACGAGGCGGACGCGGCGGAAGCTGAAATTATTGTCCGAACGCACATCGCCATCGCCGATGGTGCGCAGCCGGGAGACGCCCGCCGGCGCCTCGGCATCGCCAGAGACGATGGTGTTGAGGCGAAGCTGGGTATAGCCGCGCAGCTGCAGCTTTTCATACCAGGCCTTGCCCTTTTTGGGGCTGGCATCGGCGACCTGCGGGGCGGGCGCGGGTGGAGCAGCCGCAGCGGGTGCCGCAGGCGCGGGCGAGGTGCCCTGAGCCAGGACGGGCGGGGCGGAGGCGGCGACCGGCGCAGCGGCGGCCGCGGCCAGCTTTTCCGCCTTGAGCTCATTGACCGTGGCTTTCAGCTCATCGATCTGGCGCTGAAGATCGGCGATGATGCCGAGATAGTCTGGCTGCCCGGCAGAAGGCGCTGGCGCACCCTGGGCCAGCGCGGGTGTTGCGACGCTGGCCAGCGCGATCGCGACCAGAGGCCTTCGGAAAAATGCCGTGCGAGCAAGAGTCATGTTCAGGCGCCTGTGGCAATGCCGCGCCCTGCCGCGACGGTTCGGCTGCGCCAATATGAAGGTTTTATGTCGATTTTGTGAATTAAACAAAACGCTTTTGTGACATCGATCAGCCAGCCAGGCGCGCCTATGGGCTTTGCGACGTCCCGGCTCGACACTCGAGGCTGTCCATTCTGATTGACACTCTGCAGCGTCAGGCATAGCCTTCATGTCATGGATCGCTCCGCCAACATGTCGCCGTCCGCGCCGATTCCGCATCCGCGCGACGTGCTGGAATTATTGAAGCCGGTGACCTGGTTCCCGCCGATGTGGGCGTTCTTCTGCGGGGTGATGTCGTCGGGCGCGGGTCTCGACGGACGCTGGTGGTTCCTGTTCGGCGGCGTGCTGCTGGCGGGGCCCATGGTCTGCGGCACCAGCCAGGCGGTGAATGACTGGTTCGACCGGCATGTCGATGCGATCAACCAGCCCGAACGGCCTATCCCCTCGGGCCGGATTGCCGGACGCTGGGGCCTGTATGTCGCGCTGATCGGCTCTGCACTATCGCTGCTGCTCGGGCTGGCGCTCGGCTTCTGGGTGTTCGTCGCGACCATCGTCGGCCTGCTCTGCGCCTGGGGCTACAGCGCGCCGCCCTTCCGCTTCAAGATGAGCGGATGGATCGGTCCTGCGGTTGTGGGCCTCAGCTATGAGGGGCTGAGCTGGTTCACCGGTGCGAGCGTGATGACGGGTGGATTGCCCGATGCGCGCGTGCTGGTCGTGATCCTGCTCTACAGCCTGGGCGCGCATGGCATCATGACACTCAACGATTTCAAGGCGGTCGAGGGCGACAGCGCGATGGGCGTGCGCTCGCTGCCGGTGACCCTGGGCGTCGCGAGAGCCGCCAAGCTCGCCTGCGCGGTGATGGCGGTGCCGCAGCTGATCGTCATCGCCTTGCTGTTCCAATGGGGGCTGGCGATCTCCGCCATCGCGGTGACGCTGCTGCTGGCGATGCAGATCGTGTTCATGCGCCGCCTGCTCACCGATCCCAACAGATTCGCGCCCTGGTACAATGCCACCGGCGTCTCCTCCTATGTGCTCGGCATGCTCGCCGCCGCGCTCGGCCTGGGGGGCTGGATATGACCGCCGCGCGCATCGCCCCCGTCAAGATTGGCCTCGGCTGGACCGATATCATGCGCATGGGCCTGGTGCAGGCGAGCATCGGCGCGATCGTGATGCTGGCGACCTCGCTGCTCAACCGGGTGATGGTGGTGGAATATGCGCTGCCCGCCGCGCTGCCTGCAGGCCTGGTCGCCTGGCATTATGCGGTGCAATTGTCGCGGCCGCTCTGGGGCCATGGATCGGACAAGGGCCGCAAGCGCACGCCCTGGATCATCGGCGGCATGGGGATACTGGCGCTGGGCGGCATCGTCGCGGTCAATGCGACGATATTGCTGCCGCATGCTGCGATTCCGGGCACGTTACTCGCCATTCTCGCCTTCAGCATGATCGGCGCGGGCGTGGGCGCGGCCGGGACCTCGCTGCTGGCGATGCTCGCCTCTGGCGTGGTGCCCGAGCGGCGTGCGGCAGCCGCAGCGATCACCTGGATCATGATGGTCGCAGGGATCGTCATGGCCGCCGCCACCGCGGGCAGCCTGATCGATCCGTTCAGCGAACAGCGGCTCGCGACCGTCTCGGGCGGCGTCGCATTGAGCGCCTTCCTGCTCGCCTGGGTCGCGATTTCAGGCATAGAAAACCGCTTGGTCGCGCCCGCACACCCGCATGAAGATGCCCCCTCGGCCTCGTTCGGCGAGGCTTTGCGCGAGATCATGAGCGATGGCACTGCCCGGCGCTTCACCATCTTCGTCTTCGTCTCGATGCTCGCCTATGCGATGCAGGACCTGATCCTCGAACCTTATGCCGGCCTTGTCTTCGGCATGAGCCCGGGCGAGTCGACCAAATTGGCAGGTCTTCAGCATGGCGGGGTGATGGCCGGGATGATCGTCGCCGGGATCGGCGGCAGCGCCTTTGCCGGACGGCGACCATCGGACCTGCGCTGGTGGATTCTCGCCGGATGTGGTGGCAGCGCGCTGGCCCTTGCGGGCCTCGCCTTTGCCGCCACGACCGGCGGCGACTGGCCATTGCGCGTCAATGTCGGCCTGCTCGGCTTTGCCAACGGCCTGTTCGCGGTCTCCGCGATCGGCGCGATGATGGGGCTCGCAGGCGCGGGTCAGCAATCGAAAGAAGGCGTGCGCATGGGCGTGTGGGGCGCGGCGCAGGCGATCGCCTTCGGCCTCGGCGGGCTGACCGGGGCGCTCGGCGTCGATGCAGCGCGTGGGGCTCTCGCCAGCGATGGCGCAGCGTTCCAGCTGATTTTTGCGGGCGAAGCGGGGTTGTTCGTCCTCGCCGCCCTGTTGGGGGTGCGCGTCACCATGCGCAGCGCCAGCCCGTCTATGGTGGCGGCACCGGCCTGAGCGCCGGACTTGAAGGAGCATGAGACGATGGCACAGGCGGATTTCGACGTAGCGGTCATCGGCGGCGGACCCTCGGGGGCGACAGCGGCCAACGATCTGGCGCGGCGCGGGCTCAAGGTACTGCTGCTCGACCGTGACGGGCGGATCAAGCCATGCGGCGGCGCGATCCCGCCTCGGCTGCTCAAGGATTTCGAGATTCCCGAATCACTGCTGGTCGCCAAGGCACGCGCGGCGCGGATGATCGCGCCATCGGGCCGCGAGGTCGACATGCCGGTGGGCGATGGGCCCGAGGGCAAGGGCTTTGTCGGCATGGTCGATCGCGACGTGTTCGACGAATGGCTGCGCGAGCGCGCACGGTCCAATGGCGCGACCCGGATCACCGGCAGCTATGAGCGGATCGACCGGGACAGCGACGGCATGGCGGTGCTGGTCTGGCGCGAGGGGCGCGGCGGACCCGACCGCCGGTTGCGCGTGCGATCGGTCATCGGCGCGGATGGCGCGCGCTCTGCCGTGGCGAAACAGAATATTCCGGGTGCCAAGGACGTGAAATGCGTCTTTGCCTATCACGAGATCGTCAAGGCGCCCGAACCGGCGGTGGCCGCAGCGGCAGATTTCGACCCCGACCGCTGCGACGTCTATTATCAGGGCCATCTCTCGCCCGATTTCTATGCCTGGATCTTCCCGCATGGCGAGACCGCGAGCATCGGCCTGGGCAGCGCGCACAAAGGTTTTGCCCTGCGTGAGACCACGGCGCTGATGCGCAAGCAGGTCGGGCTGGACGGGTGCGAGACGATCCGCAAGGAAGGTGCGCCCATCCCGCTCAAACCCCTGAAACGCTGGGACAATGGCCGCGACATCGTGGTCGCGGGCGATGCGGCGGGGGTCGTGGCACCGGCGTCGGGCGAAGGCATCTATTACGCGATGGCTTGCGGGCGACTGGCGGCGGATGCGGTCTGGCAGTTCCTCGCCACCGGCAAGCCTGCCGCGCTCAAACAGGCGCGCAAGGCGTTCATGAGCAAGCACGGCAAGGTCTTCTGGATCCTGGGGATCATGCAATATTTCTGGTATTCGTCGGACAAGCGCCGCGAGCGCTTCGTCAAGATGTGCGCCGACCCCGACGTGCAGTACCTCACCTGGCAGAGCTATATGCACAAGGAGCTGGTGCGCCGCAAACCGGTGGCGCATGCCAAGATCTTCGTGAAGGACATGGGGCATCTGCTCGGCCTGTCGCGGGCCTGAACCGACGCTCGGGACGCAAGGGCCGAGAGGCCGCAGCTGGGAGGCTGGAATGCATCGTGAAGGCTTGCTGCCGGTCATCCTGGCAGCGATGGCGGCTCTGGTCGTCGCCGCTGGTGGCGCGACGATCACCGATCTCGGCCCCTGGTACCAAGGGCTCGCCCAGCCTGACTGGGCGCCGCCCGGCTGGCTCTATGGCGTCGCCTGGACGCTGATCTTCGCGCTCGCCGCCATGGCCTCGCTCGCCGCCTGGCGTGCCGCGCCGACGGTGAAGGCGCGGACCAATGTCATCGGATTGTTCGCGTTCAACGGCTTTCTCAATGTGCTGTGGAGCCTGCTGTTCTTCCGCGTGCAACGGCCCGACTGGGCGCTCGCCGAGGTGGCGCTGCTATGGCTCTCGATCGCCGGGCTGATCGTCTATTGCGGGCGCTTTTCGAAGCTCTCGGCCTGGCTGCTGCTGCCCTATATCGCCTGGGTCAGTGTCGCCGCTGCGCTCAACTATGCGATCGTCCAGCTCAACGGGCCGTTCGGTTGATGGAGGTCGTGCGCGCCCTGTTCGCCAGCGGCCATGTCGTCGATCTGGTGCTGGCGGTGCTCGCCGCCGAATTCGTCTGGCTGGTGATGCGCGGCAACCGCGCGATGGACGTCGGCCTGGGGCTGAGCGCGGCGGTGCTGATGATGCTGGCGCTGCGCGCTGCGCTCACCGGCGCCGCCTGGCCCTGGATCGTGCTGCCACTGGTCCTGTCCTTCCCGCTGCATCTGGCCGATCTCGGGCGGCGCGGGATGCTGAGCAAACGCGCGCCCTAACCGGTCCCCTGCGCATGCAGGGGCCCATCTCCTGCGCGCGCCGCTCACGCTTCCGCCGCTTCCTCTCGCAACCGTCCGATGATGGGCCCCCGCCTTCGCGGGGGACCGATATGAGATTTGGCGCCTGGTCACGCCTCTCCCTTGATGGGAGAGGCAGCGAGACTTGGCGACGCAGGAGCCTAGCCGCAGCGGTGAGGGTGATGGTTCGGCTGGGTGCAACGGTTCGCCCTTCGCGCCATTCGGAGAGATCGCCCCCACCCAACCCTCCCCCATCAAGGGGGAGGGCTTTAAACTGTGCCAATCCGCGATCGCGTCATGTCCATATAATGTGACAAACATCTGTCAAACATTATGGACACCTGCTAGCATTGCACAATGACCCGGCGCTTTCCCGATTGGCCAATCCATGCGGCATGAACCGATCATCGTCGCGGGCGCCGGCATGGGCGGATTGAGCGCCGCCGCCTTGCTCGCGGCAGCGGGCGAGCCGGTGCTGGTGGTCGAGCGGCAGAAGACCCCCGGCGGCAAGCTGCGCGAGGTGATGGCAGCGGGCCGTCCGGTCGATGGCGGGCCGACGGTGTTCACCATGCGCTGGGTGTTCGAGCGGTTGTTCGCCGATTGCGGCGGCGATCTCAATGCGGCGATCCCGCTTACCCCTGCCAGCCTGATCGCGCGGCATGCCTGGGGGCCGGAAGCGCCGTTCGATCTGTTCGCCGATGTGGGCGAAAGCGAATCTGCCATCGGCGACTATTTCGGCGCGCGCGATGCCGCCGGTTTCCGCAGCTTCTGCGCCGAGGCTGCGCGCATCTTCAACGTGCTGCGCGAACCTTATCTGGAGGCGTCCGCCCCCACGCCCTTCTCGCTGGTGACGCGGATCGGCCTGAAGCGCTTGCCCGAGACCATGGCGATCCGCCCCTATCAGGCGATGTGGAAGGCGCTGGGCCGCCATTTCCACGATCCCCGGCTGCAGCAGCTGTTCGGTCGCTATGCCACCTATTGCGGCTCATCGCCGTTCGTCGCGCCCGCCACCCTGATGCTGATCGCGCATGTCGAGCAGGATGGGGTGTGGCTCGCCGATAACGGCATGCATTCGATCGCGACGGCCATCGCGGACCTCGCGCGCAGCAACGGCGCGCAGTTCCGCTATGATGCCCCGATTGCCGAGATCGTCACCGAACATGGCCGCGCCGCCGGGGTGCGCCTGGAATCGGGCGAGGTGATCCGCGGCCGTGCGGTGGTGTTCAACGGCGATCCCGCTGCGCTCAACATCGGCAGGCTGGGCGAGGCGGCGCGCAAGGCGGTGCCGCCGGTGCCGCCGAAACAGCGCTCGCTCTCCAGCATGACCTGGCTGATGAATGCGAAGACCTCCGGTTTTCCATTGGTCCGCCACAGCGTGTTCTTCTCGAACGATTATCGTGCCGAGTTCGACGCGATCTTCGGGCGCGGCGCGGTGCCCGAATCCCCCACCATCTATATCTGCGCGCAGGACCGCGACGACCATAGCGCGCGCGCGCCGCCGGGGCCCGAGCGGCTGCAGCTCATCGTCAACGCGCCAGCCAATGGCGACACCAAACAGAGTTCACAGGCGGAGATCGACCGATGCGAGAGGCAAGTTTTCGGCTTCCTGGAGGCCTGTGGCCTGACGATCGACCGTTCGCCGGACAATTCGCATCTGGTGACCCCGGCGGATTACGAGCGACTTTTCCCGGCGACGGGCGGCGCCCTTTACGGCCGGGCGACCCATGGGTGGAAGGCGGCTTTCCAGCGGCCCGGATCAGCCAGCCGCCTGCCGGGGCTCTATCTGGCCGGGGGTGGCATTCACCCCGGCGCCGGGATCCCGATGGCGAGCCTCTCCGGCCGCTTGGCGGCAGAGCGGCTGCTTGCGGACCTGCCTTCGATGCGGTCGTCCCGCCGGGCGGCTATGCCTGGTGGTATATCGACGCGCTGAGCGACGACGGAAAACACGGCCTCACCATCATCGCCTTCATCGGCAGCGTGTTCTCGCCTTATTATCACTGGTCGGGGCGCGGCGATCCCAACAACCATATCGCGATGAATGTCGCGCTTTACGGCCCCGGCGGCGGCTGGTGCATGACCGAGCGCGGATCGAAGCATCTGGCGCGCGATCACGACCATCTCGTCATCGGCCCAAGTTCGATGCACTGGGACGGCACCAGCCTGCGCATTGATCTCATGGAAATCACTGCGCCGATCCCGCGCAAGGTGCGCGGCACGATCCGCGTCTATCCGCACATGATGCCGCAGACCGCCTGGCCGCTGGACCTCGAAGGCCACCATGCCTGGCGCCCGATCGCGCCGCGCGCGGCGATCGAGGTCGACATGAAGAGCCCAGGGCTTAGCTGGCGCGGCGAGGGCTATATCGACAGCAATGCCGGGATCGAACCGCTCGAGCGCGGCTTTTCCGACTGGCACTGGTCGCGCGCGCATCTGGGCCGCGATTCGGTGGTGCTCTATGAAGGCCAGCGCCGCGACGCCAGCCGCTTCGCCATGGGCCTGCGCTTCGCCGAGGACGGCACGATCAGCGAGGTCGAACTGCCCCCCGAACGCGTGCTGCCCAAGACCTTATGGCGCATGCCGCGCATCACGCGGGCCGATGCGGGCGCGCCGGTCGAGATCCGCCGGACATGGGAGGACACGCCCTTCTATTCACGCACCGCGCTGAAGACGCGGCTGTTCGGCGAGAGCGCCGAGGCGGTGCACGAGAGCCTGTCGCTCGACCGGCTGGAAAAGGGGATCGTGAAGCTGATGCTGCCGTTCCGGATGCCGCGGCGGGGGTGAGGGCTGTGTTTTGAGAGAGTAGGCAGGTTGCCGGAGCGATGGGTATTGGGTGGAGATCGGTCGTTCAAGTGCTACCATGCCGTTATGGAAGAAGCTCTCGGGTCATGGCGGCAGGATGGGCGTGTTAGCCTTTGGCGGTATCGCAAGGCCCGCAAGATGCATGACGGCTGGCACTTTTCAGCAGATGAAGAGGCCTGTGTTTGCCTTATAAAGCTACTCGATATTCTTTGCGGTGCGACAGAACCCGCGTATCGGACTCTCTCGGTCACACATCCCCAAAAGGTTGGAGCAGACCGCATTTTTGGTGATCACGACCTTCAGCTTGAAGTTCCCGCAAAACTTCGCCTTGGCAATGATCTTGACGGAACTGGATCAATTGGCCTTTCCAACGATGTTTTTGTCATGCCTCTCAGACCGGTGGACATCTCCAATCTCTCGGAAGCTGTAAGGGATGTATCAGTCGATCACGCTGACTTTGGCCTCAGCTTCGGCACAAGCGATACCCTGGTCAGGTTCTGGTGGTGGCCGAAGAAGCGCTAGGAAACGATGCCTGCAAAGGGGGCACAATCCCAAAGACTGTTTTTTCGTTCCAAGTTGATGGCGAACATTCGACCTATCACGGTCAAGCTGCATCCTTCCCCCAAACCGCTTGCCTGCGAAGGCAGGCATCCATCTCCTGCCCTCGTCCCCCGGCACACCGCTTGGGAGATGGGCCCCTGCCTTCGCAGGGGAGCGGGTTGTTTGTGCGGCGGGGCTTCGCGATTGTATCGGGCATCTTCGCGGCTTCGCGGGCTTCGCGTGAACGTGATTTTGCACGCGAAGACGCGAAGGCGCGAAGAAGGCGGGCGTGTTCAATAAGAGGCGTTGCGATGCACGTTCCCCTCCCTGCAAGGGAGGGGTTAGGGGTGGGTGCGCGGTCGCGCGCATTGGTACATCGAAGCGCGCGCGGATGACCCACCCCCTGCCCCTCCCTTTCAGGGAGGGGAGTCTGGTGGTGCGGGTCGCGCGGAGCCCATCCGCTGCTCATCGCGCAGCCTGAGCGATGTGGGTGCCTCGCGCTACTCTCAGCGGCTCAAAAGTCCGTCATCCTGAACTTGTTTCAGGACCCATCGTGCCCGATCAGCCGAAGCCGCGTGTGGAGAAATGGGCCCTGAAACAAGTTCAGGGTGACGGGATGGGTTAATCGCGATGCCACAGTTTGCAGTCGCCTTGCTTCAAACCGTCGCCTTCCGCCGCACGCCCGGCTCGGGTGGGTCGACCGGGGCGCCGGCGAAGCATTGCGCTATGGCCATCCAGGCGGTGGCGTTCGGCCCGGTCAGCTTGAGCGCCGTGTCCGCGATATTGCGCGTCTGGGTCACCACCTGGCAGAATTGCGCCGCATCGCCCTCGATCAGCTCGCCGTCCGCCGGTTCGCCGAACACCCAGATCTCACCCGACGGCGCGGAGAGGCGCAGTTGCGGCACCGGCTGGGGCGGCTCCAGACGGCGGTTCTTGAACGTCCAGCCATAGGTGTTGAGGCCGAGCACGCAGATATTCTTCAGCGCATCGCCATTCTCGCGCTCCTGGCCCAGCACGTCGAAGATCGCCTGGGCATGCGCCCAGCTTTCCATCAGCCGCGCGGTGATCGAGGAGCGCGCGCTCATGCTCGGCCCGGCCCAGGGCACGCGCTGCGCAGGGTCCGCCTCGGCGAAATCGGCGGCGACCGCGCGATAGGTTTCGGCCCATTGCGCAACCAACGCCTGTCCGGTCAGGCCATCGAGCCACACGCGCTCGAAACTGTTGAGATCGCCGCCTTTGGCGATGATACCGCCGACCTGTCGCATGAAGCCCTTGAACGCGTCCTCGTCCCTGAGCGAGAGCTGCGCCGCCTGGTTCCAGACGTGCAAGTGGCCGATGACATCGCTGATCGTCCAGCCCTTGAACGCGGTCGGCATCGCGAGCACCGCCTCGTCGAGCGGCGCGACCAGCGCGTGTATCCGGTCGCATTCGGTGAGGAAATCGGCGGCCTGCTGCATCACAGAAAGCCCTTCAGCTCGGCCATGAACCGATCGAACTGGTCATGGTGCAGCCAGTGCCCGGCATCGGCGAACTTGGCGAGCCGCGCGTTCTGGAACAGCTCCATCCGCCCATCGGCCTCGGGATCGGAGGCCCAGCTCTTCTCGCCCCAGCACAGCAGCGTCGGGCAGGTGATGCGCTGCCAGAGCTGGTGCATGTGCTCGGGCGGAATGTCGAGGATCGGCCAGATGCGGATATGCGGGTCGAACTTCCAGCTATAGGTGCCGTTCTCGTTGCGGATCACCGCATGTTCGCACAGATGCCGCGCCTGATCGGCGGTCAGATAGCTGTTCTCCGCATGCATCCGCGACAGGGCTTCCTCGAAGCTGTCATATTCGCGGTGCTTGCGCGTCGCCTTGGCGCGCTTGTCGGCATACCATTTGCGCCAGTGCTCGTGCACCGGGGTGGCGTTGCGCTCCTCGATCATTTTCGGAGACGGCCCCAGCCCCTCGATCGCGACGATCTTGCGCACCTTTTCAGGGTAAAGCCCGGCATAGCGCAGCGCAGTGTTGCCGCCGAGCGAGTGCGACACGATGGTCACCTGATCATAGCCGAACTGCTCGACCAGCTGCGACAGGTCGTAGACGAAGTTCATGATCGGATAGTTGCCGTCGGCGGTCCATTGCGAATCGCCATGGCCGCGCAGGTCGGGCGCGATGACGTGCCAGTCGGCCTGCAGCTCGCTCGCCACCCAGTCCCACGACCGGCAATGGTCCTCGCCGCCATGGACGAGGATCAGCGGCGGGGCATCTTCATTGCCCCAATCGGCATAATGCAGCCGCAGCCGCTGCGAGAAATAGGTCTGCGAAGAGGGTCCGGTCGGTTTCATGCCCGAACCTTAAGCGGCTTTGCGCGCAAAAGAAAAGTGGCTTTGGGTGGGGGTTTCGCCTGACGCTACGGCAGGCTTGGCAGCACGCGATGCGCGCACGAAAAAGGCCGGAGAAGCGGTGTGCTTCCCCGGCCTTTTCGGGTGTCATGGATCGAGAGGATCAATCCAGACGGGCAAGTTCCTTCTTCGAAAGCGAGGTCGTGACCTTGCCTTCGGCGGCGGTCAGGGTCGAGGCGCCGATGCGCACGACCTTGCCCTTGTAGATGACCAGGGCCGAGCCGTCTTCGAGAACGCGGGTCACCTTGCCGACGCGCTTGCCTTCGGCGTCGTAGATGGTCTGGTTCTTCGAGATCAGGGCGTCGTCCTGCGCGAAGGCGGGAGCGGCGGTGGCGGCCAGGAGAACGGCGCCGAGCAGTGCGGAACGAAGGTTCATGATGGCATTCCTTTCAATCGCGGGGGAGGACGTTGGCCCCTTATGGGCGGTATTCTTGTGAGGGCCATTTAAGCGCGCGATTGATAGGTTTCAATACGCAATGCTGCATTTGCGAATGATATTTTCGCCAGGATAGATGCAAATTTCGCAATCAGGCTTATGCATCGTTGAATTTCAAGGCCTTATAACCTCACTAGGAGTTGTGCATCGCAACAAAGTTGCGCTTTTGGCATGTATAGCTGAGCTTTCGGGATACATGACACCTTATCCGTTTGTCCCGAGCCCATCGACTGGCTGGCAAGCCAGCCGCTCAGGGTGAACTAAAGTCGAGGGACGTGATTGGCACGGGGTAGTACCTACGTCCCTCGACACGCTCGGGACAAGCGGGAAGGGGGTGCTGCTACAGCTTCAGCATCTGCTTGCCGCGATTGGCGCCGGAGAACAGCCGCTGCATCGTCTGCGGCGCATTCTCGAAGCCGTGCTGGATATCCTCGCGATAGGTCAGCCGCCCGTCGTGCACGAAGCCCGCGAGCCGCTTGCGGATGGCGGGGAACTCCGCTGCCCAGTCGAGCACGATGAAGCCGGTCATCGTCGCGCGGCGGAAGATCAGGTTGAAATAGTTCTGCGGCCCGGCGGGCATCTGCCCGGTCTCGTAACGGCTGATGCCGCCACAGATGACGATGCGCGCACCCGTCGCGATCTGGCTCAGCATGTCGTCGAGGATCGCGCCGCCGACATTGTCGAAGATCACGTCGACGCCGCGCGGGCATTCGCGCTTGATCGCCTCGCGCACGCCGCCCGCCTTGTAATCGATCGCGGCGTCATAGCCTGCCTCTTCGACCAGCCAGGCGCACTTGTCCGCCCCGCCGGCAATGCCGACCACGCGGCACCCGGCGATCTTCGCCAGCTGACCGACCACCGATCCGGTGGCTCCCGCCGCGCCGGAAACCAGCACGGTATCGCCCGCCACGGGCTTGCCGATCTTGAACAGCCCGCAATAGGCGGTGAGCCCCGTCGTGCCGAGCACCGACATCATCGCGGTCGGCGGAAGGTCAGGATCGCACGGCACCAGCCCCTCGCCGTCGGACAGGTGATATTCGGTCCAGCCGGTCGATCCGATCACCATCGTGCCGACCGGGAACTTGGCCTGGTTCGATTCGATCACCTCGGAAATGCCCGAGCCGCGCATGACCTCGCCGATCTCGGTCGGCGCGACATAATCGGCAATATTCTCCATCCAGCCCTTCTGCGCCGGATCGAAGCCCAGATAATGCGTCTTCAGCAGCATCTGGCCCGGAGCGGGCGGCGGCAGCTCGCGCGTGACGAGTTCGAAATCGCTGTCCTCGACCGGACGGCCGCGCGGGCGGCCTGCGATCAGCCATTGACGGGTGGTGGTCATGGTTCTTCCTCTCTCAAAACTGCCCCTCCCGTTTGTCCCGAGCCCTTCGACTGGCTGGAAAGCCAGCCGCTCAGGGTAAACTCAAGTCGAGGGACGCATTTGTAAAGGGTGGCGTAAGGTCCCTCGACACGCTCGGGACAAACGGCCGTGGTTAGGCTATCGAAATCACCCAATCTGCCGCTCGCCCTCCTGCCAGTAGAGCTTGCGCAATTCCTTCTTGAGTATCTTGCCCGAAGGATTGCGCGGCAGTTCGGATACGAAATCCACGCTCTTGGGGCATTTGAACCCGGCGATCTGCGTGCGCGCAAAGGCGATCAGATCGTCGGCGCTGACGCTCTCGCCCGGATGCAGCACGACGATGGCCTTCACCGCCTCGCCCCAGCGCGGATCGGGCACGCCGATCACTGCGCAATCGCGCACGGACGCGTGATGGTGCAGCGCGTTCTCGACCTCGGCGGGATAGATATTCTCTCCGCCCGAGACGATCATGTCCTTCACCCGGTCGTACAGGTAGAGATAGCCGTCTTCGTCACGATAGGCGGCGTCGCCTGTGCGATACCAGCCATCCACGAACGCCGTCGCATTGGCATCCGGCAGGTTGTGATAGCCCGCCATGACCAAAGGCGCGCGGACCCAGACCTCGCCGACCTCGCCCGGCGCACGGTCCCGCCCGTCCTCGCCGACGATGCGCAATTCGACATCGGGGAACGGCTTGCCGCAGCCCTTCATCCGGGGCGTGCCCACGACATCATGGTCCTCGGGCGGCAGATAGACGATCGTCCCGCTGGTCTCGGTCGCGCCGTACATCTGCACGAACTGCGCGTTGGGGAACATCTGCATCGAGCGGCTGAGCACATCGAGCGGGATGGGCGACGCGCCATAAGGCAGGACCCGCATCGAGCTGAAATCCGCATCCTGGGCATCTGGATGGTTGAGGATCATGTTGAGCACGGCGGGCACCGCGAACATCTTGGTGATGCCATGCCGCTGCACCGTTGCGATGATCGCCGCGACTTCGGGCTGGGCGAGGATGACGCCGGTACCGCCGCCGTTCAGCGTCTGCATCACCCAGGCCGTGCCGCCGATATGGAAGAGCGGCATCGCCACGAGCGACACGTCGCTCGGCCACCAGGCCGCCCAGTCCTCGCCAATCTTCCTGCCCTGGCTGAGCGAGGCGGTAAGGCTGCCGTGCGTGAGCAATGCCCCCTTGGGATGGCCGGTGGTGCCCGAGGTGTAGAGTTGCACCGCGACGTCCGCCGGTTCCAGCGCTGCAACGCTGTCATCCGGCGCAAAGCCCTGCACCCATTGCCGGAACGCGGGTCGCCCCTCGAATGCGCCATCGCTGAGCAGGATCGTCTCGAGACCCGCCTCGGCGCGCACCGCCAGCGCGTTGCCCAGCACCGCCGATTGCGTCAGCAGGAAGCGCGCGCCCGCGTCCTGGATGATATAGGCGATCTCGCGCGGCACCAGCCGCCAGTTGACCGCCACCGTCACCGCACCGATGCGCAACGCCGCGATCAGCAGGATGACATAGTCGATATGGTTGAGGCCGAGGAACGCCACCCGGTCGCCCTTGCGGATGCCGCTGGCTTTCAGCGCGGCGACGCAGCGGCAGGTGAGATCATGCAGCGTCGCGTAATCGAGCGCTTCGTCATCCTGGATCAGCGCGGTCTTGTGCGGCGTGGCAGCGGCCCCGCGCGCGACCATGTCGGCGATCATGCTCATCGCGTCAGTGCGCCATGGCCTGGGCGTAGAGATCGCCATCGGCGGGATAGAAATTGCAGTGGAATCCGCTCGGCACGCGGAACGGCACATGCACCCGCGCGATCGGGCCCGAGGCGATATCGAGCGCGTGGAAGATCGCGAGCTCGCTGCCCAGCGCATTGGCGCGGTGGACCAAAGTCATCGCATAGCCGTCGGCCTCGCCCTCCAGCCCCGTCTTCGCACCCAGGCGCGGCGCGAAGATCAGCTCGCCCGCAGCAGATCCCTTGCCGAAATGATAGATGTCTTCCTGGCCCGTCTGCGTATCGAAGCGCAGCACCGCATCGAGCCCCTCGGCCCGGGCATCGCGCGATTCGAGGTTGATATTGGCAAAGGCCTGGCGCGTCCGCCGCGTCATCAGCCGGTCGTCGGGGCGCGGGAATTGCAGGTCGCGCTCGTTGATGACCTCCTCGCGCAGCATGTCGGTGTTCGCCTGGAGGTCGATCGTCCAGCGGCGCAGGCTCTGGCGCGTGCCGGCATGCGTCGCGCGCACCCCGGTCTCATCGGGGAACAAAGCGGTGCCGTTGGCGGCGGCGACATCGGCGATGATCCTGCCCCCTTCTTCCCAGACGTTGAGCTCGTGGAACATGTGGCGCGGCTCGTATTCGAACCAGCGCACGTCACTGGCACTGCCACGGCGCGGCATCACCGCGAGCTTGGACGGGCGATCGTTGACCCAGGCGGTCATCGGCCCTCCGCGCATGAAGCGGCCAAGATCGGTGTCGATCGGCAGCACCGGAAACACCACCCAGTTCTCGGTCACGAAGAACGTGTGCATCAGGCTCATGTGGGGCACGGGAATGATCTCACTGTGCGTCAGCGCCCCGGTGCGGTCGATAATGTCATAGCGGATTTCCGCCGCGCCCATCGGCCCGTTGATCATCGCACCGATATTGATCAGCTCGCCGGTGGCATGGTCGATCTTGGGATGCGCGGAAAAGGTGGTGGAGATCGTCCCGCCATAATGCTCCTCGCCAATGGTGCTGAGGTCGCGCGGGTGCATCTCCACCGGCGGCGCGCCTTCCATCAGCGCGAGCAGCTTGCCGCCATGCACGATGATGTTGGTGTTCGCGGTATTGTAACGCTTGCCCTGCACCGAAGGATCGGCGGTCATCGGATTGCCGAACACCCCGAACAGGCGCTCGCCCGCCGCCCGTTCCAGCTCGAACTTCTCGGTCCGGACCCAGCGGTTGCGCATCGCGACGCGGCCATTCTCGATGAAGAAGCCGTAGACCATGCCGTCGCCGTCGAACCAGTGATATTCGTCGCCGCGCGTGGGGTGCAGCGGCTCGGGCCCGTTGCGATAGAAGACCCCGGCCAGATCATCGGGAATCTCGCCCTCGATCACCAGATCGGGCGCATCGGCCTCGAAGCGGTTCGGGGCATGGTGCCCGTGCAGGAACGGATGCGGGGGAAAGGGCCTGGCCATGTCTAAGCTTTTGCGATCCCGTTGGGCGTTGCAAGGAAAGGCCCGCCGCCCCGATGCAAAGGACGGCGGGCCAGCAAGAGGCTATCAGAATTCCAGCATCAGTTCCGCGCCGAATTGCCGCGGCGGGCGGACACCGGCAAAGGCGAACAGGCCTGCCACCGGCAACGTGCTCGAAAGCCCGCGATTGTCGAGAATATTGCGACCGAACACGCTGAACGTCGCCTGCGCACCGCCGAAATCGTGCTTGTACGACAGGGTCGAATCGAGGATCTCGCGCTCCGAGGCTTCGCAGCGGCGGTCGTTAGTAATGATGCCCTGCGCCTGCAGCGCCGGATCGGCGACGATACAGGTGGTGTACTTGTCGACATAGCGGAAGATGGTGCTCCAGCGGAACTCGCCATCGCCCACCGGCCGGGTATAATCGAACCCGGCCGACCAGGCGTATTTCGGTGCCCGGCGCAGGTCGAGATCGGACACGTCCACGCCGCCGCGCACGAAATTCTGGTAGTTGGCATCCAGATAGGTCGCGGAGAAGTTGAACGCCAGGTCGTCCGAAGGCAGCGCGACGATCTCGAGCTCGACACCCTTGATCCGCGCCGAAGCGGCGTTCTCGACGATGGTTTCCTGCGCCTGGATCGCGTTGAAGGGCGCTTGCGTCGCGCGCACCAGCTCTTCCTGCTTGTCCGAATAATCGGTCTGGAAGATCGCGATATTGGTGCGCAACCGGCGGTCGAGCCAGTCCGCCTTCAGGCCGATTTCATAGCCATCGACGATTTCGGGCTGATAGGGGCCGATCGCGGTCGGGGTCGCGGCGCGACCGTTGAAGCCGCCCGAGCGGAAGCCGCGCGAGTAGCTCGCATAGACCAGCTGGCCACCATCGAACTGGTAATCGAGGCTGGCGCGATAGGTAAACTCGCCGAAATCGTCGGAGCCACGGCAATCCGCAGCCACGATCCCGGCAAAGCCCACGGGGCAAGCCCCGGTCGGGCTGAGCGCAAAATTGGTGACCAGTGCCTTTTCATCCCTGGTGTAGCGGCCGCCGACGCCAAAGGTCAGGTTGTCCGAGAGCTTGAACCGCGCATCGGCAAAACCGGCATAGGATTTGGAGTCGCCGACTGAAAGCTGGAAGGCGCTGGCGCCGGGGCCCAGAAAGCCGAAGAACGAGGTCTGGCGCAGCGTGTACTGGCTGTCGAAATAATAGGCGCCCAGCACGATATCCATCCAGTCGGTGACGTCACCGGCAAAGCGGATTTCCTGGCTGAACTGCTCGTAGCGCTGGATGCGCAGCGTATCGAAGAAGTTGATCGATGCCGAATCGAAATCCTGCCGCACGCTTTCGTTGTTCTTGCGCCAGCCGGTAACCGACGTGAGCGTGAAATCGCCGAGCTCGATATTGATCGTGCCGCTGATCGCGTCGGTCTTGTTGCGCACCGGGGTCTGGATGTTACCGAACACCTGATACAGCAGCTTGCTGTTGGTGGGCGTGCGGTTGCACTGGTTGCCCGGAATCTGGAAGGCACGAACCAGACCGACCCCCGGCACCGGCACCTGAAGGCAGATCAGGTCGAGATCGTTCGAGACGCTGGCCGTGGCGACCTCGCCATCTTCCTCCATATGCTCATAGGTGATCACCGCCTCGATGTCGTCGGTCGGGGTGATGAGTGCGGTCACCCCTGCGGTCCATACCTCGTACTCGTTGGTGCGGCGGTTGCCCTGCGTCACGTTGCGCAGATAGCCATCGGTATTGTCGTAGAAGAAGAAGCCCTTGAACGCCAGAAAATCCCCGATCATCGGGGTGTTGACGACCAGTCGGCCGCGCACGGTGTTATATTCGGCATAGCCGATCGAGGCACGCACGCCCCATTCGCCGGTCGGCTTGCTGCGGCGCACATTGATGACGCCGCCGATGGTGTTGCGGCCGAACAGGGTGCCCTGCGGCCCGCGCAGGATCTCGATCGATTCGAGGTCGAACGCATCGAGCAGCTGGCCGGTGTTAGTGCCGATGAACACATCGTCGACCACCACGCCCACCGCCGGATCGAACGATTTCTCGATATCCTCGAAACTGATGCCGCGGATCGCGATCGCGGCAGCCGAAGGGCCGGCATTGACCGGATCGACCACCAGCCCGGGAACGCGCCCGGCAAAGTCGCGAAGATCGTCGACCGCGCCGGTGGCGAGCGCCTGGGAGTCAATCGCGGACACCGCGACCGGCACCGCCTGGAGCGATTCCTCGCGGCGCTGAGCGGTGACGACGATGGTGCGAAGCCCCCCCTCCTCGGCCTGCTCGGCGCTGGCCGCCTGATCGGAGGCCTCCTGCGCCATGGCCGCCTGGGGCGCCGCGAGCATCGCGAGCCCCAATGCGAAGGTTGATGCCGACAGATAGGTGGACACCCTCATCACAAACCTCCCCTCAATGCTGCGGCCTTTTTCGGCCCGCACCTTTTCCTATGCTGCGCGAAAATGATCCGGGGCCGACAATGCCTCAAGTGTCAAAAGTGACAGTCGCGGACCCTACGGCAAGCTTTAGGGTAGCAAGCATGAGGTCGGGCTTCCGACCCTATGCTGCGCCCGTTCGCGCGGCCCGCAAACCTGTGTCCAGGGGAGGTTCGATCATGCCCGTCCAGCGCAGCTTCTGCCGGTTCTGCCACGCCAATTGCGCGATCCTGGTCGAGACCGAGGGCGACCGCGTGGTGCGCGTGTCGGGCGATGCCGAGGACCCGGTGTTCGGCGGCTACACCTGCATCAAGGGTCGCCAATTGCCCGAAGCGCATCATCATCCCGAGCGCCTGATGTCCTCGCAGAAAAGGGGCGCACACGGCTTCGAGCCGATCGCCACCCAGGCCGCGCTCGACGAGATCGCGGAGCGGCTGAAGCCGCTGATCGAAGAGCACGGGCCGGACAGCGTCGCAATCTATGCGGGCACCTATGCGTTCCAGAACAGCGCCGGGGTCGCCTCGGCCATGGCGTTCGCGCAGGGGCTGGGGACGCGGCATTTCTATACCAGCGTCACGCTCGACCAGCCCGCCAAAGTCTATACGGCGGCGCAATATGGCAGCTGGTCGGGCGGCGGGCATGTGTTCGGCGAGGCCGATGTCGCCTTCTTCCTCGGCAACAACCCGATCGTGTCGCATTACGGCCCGCCGGGCGGCCTTCCGCCCTTCTCGCCCTCGCGCCGGTTGCGCGATGCGATCGCCGGCGGGCTCAAGCTGATCGTCGCCGATCCGCGCGAGAGCGATGTTGCCGCGCTCGCGCACATCCATTTGCCGGTCAAGCCCGGTGAGGACCCGGCGCTGCTCGCAGGCATGATCCATGTCATTCTGGAGGAGCGGCTCTACGACGAGGCGTTCGTGCAAGCGCATGTCGATGGCCTGGCCGAGCTGAAAGAGGCGGTCTCTGGCTTCCCGCCCGCGGTCGCCGCCGCGCGCGCGGGAGTCAGCGAGGCGGATCTGGTCGCCGCCGCGCGGATGTTCGCGGGCGGCACCAAGGGCTCGGCCAGCACCGGTACCGGGCCGGAAATGGCGGGCAACGGCACGCTGACACAATATCTGGTGAGCAGCCTCAACATATTGTGCGGGCGCTTTTGCCGCGAGGGCGAGAAGAGCTCGATCCCGCGCATCTTCACGCCGGTCACGCCGCGCCGCGCGCAGGTCAATCCGCCGATGAAGCTGTGGGGCCAGGGCTATCCCGCCTCACGCTTCCGGGGCCTGACGCATCTGATGTTCGAGATGCCGTGCAACGTGCTGGCGGACGAGATCCTGACCCCCGGGCCCGGCCAGGTGAAGGCGCTGATCTCGATCGGCGGCAACCCGATGCTCGCCTTTCCCGACCAGGACAAGATGGCGCGCGCGATCCAAGCGCTCGACCTGTTCGTCAGCGTCGATATCCGTAGCCAGGGCGTGTCCGCGCGGCGCAGCGACTATGTCCTCGCGCCGCTGATGAGCCTCGAACGCGACGACATCTCGTCGCTGTCCGAATGGTGGTACGAAATTCCCTATGCCCGCTATACCGAGGCGATCCTGCCGCGCCCGGGCGATCTGCTCGACGAATACGAGATGCTCTGGGGGCTGGCGAAACGGCTGGGCACCGGACTGCCGCTCGCGGGCGGGCCGTGCCCGATGGATGCCTGCCCCGACAAGGAGGCTTTTCTTGACCTCGCCGTCGCAGGCTGCGTCGTCCCCCCCAGCCAGGTCCATGCCGACAGCCCCGATGGCCGCCCGGTCATCTATCATGACAAGCATCCGATCGTCGAACCGGCCGAACCGGGTCACGAGGCGCGGTTTGATCTGGCAGCTGGCGCGATGCCGCAGCAGCTGATGCGATACGGTCGGGACGACCCCGCCGCACAGGGCTATCCGTTCCGGCTGATCTCGCGCCGCAGCCGCCACCGCTTCAACTCGACCGGCGGGCATCTTTCCGCGCTCAAGGCCAAGCGCACCACCAACCCGGCGCATATCCATCCCGACGACCTGGCCGGACTGGGCGTCGAGGACGGCGAGATGATCCGCATCGCCTCGCCGCATGGCGAAGTGCACGCGCTCGCCAAGGCATCGGCGGCCTTGCGGCGCGGGGTGATCTCGATGGCGCATGGCTATGGCGACCCCGATTACGGGCCGGACGAGGTGCCGTTGCGCGGGGGCTCGACCAACCGCCTGGTCAGCGAAACGGCGGGCTATGATCCGATCACCGGCCAGGCGCTGCAGAGCGCGATCCCGGTCAGGGTGCTGCGTGGTTGATGTCGCGTTCCATCGCGCCGGGACACGCGCGGGATTGCGGTCTCCAGCATGTTTGGGCATCACTAACCCCATGACTTTCACCCCCGTCACGCCTGCCGATATTGCACCCGGCACGACGCGTTTTGTGCAGCATGAGGGTGCAGCATTTCTGGTCGTGCGCGATGGCGATGGTGCGCTCCACGCGCTTGACGGGCTGTGCAGCCATGCGCTGCTGCCGCTGGAGGGCGCACGCGTGCGGCGCGGGCATGTGCTCTGCCCGCACCATGGCGCGCGCTTCGAAATCGGCACGGGGGCAGCCAAAGGTCCGCCCGCGCATTGCGGCATCCGGACCTGGCCGGTGCGGGAGAAGGACGGGATGATCGAACTGGATAGCGACGCATGATATTCGACGTGAAGGACAAGGTGGTGCTGGTCACGGGCGCGGCCTCGGGCATCGGCGCTGCCACCGCGCGGCTGGCGGCAGCGCGCGGCGCGAAGGTGATCGCGACCGATGTGGACGGCGAGCGCATTCAGGGCGTCGCCGCCGATTGCCAGTGCATCGGGCTGAAGCACGATGTCACCTCGAGCGACGACTGGGACAATGCGATCACCGCTGCCGTGCACCATTACGGGCGGCTAGATGCGCTGGTCAGCAATGCGGGGATCGTCAATTACGAGCCGATCATCGGTCTCGACATGGCGCGCTTCCGCAAGCTCAGTCAGGTGCATGTCGAAGGCAGCTTTCTGGGTCTGCAAAAGGCGGTGGCGCAGATGCGCGCGCAGGCCGGCGGCGCGCCCGCGACGGGCAGCATCGTGCTGACCGCATCGGTCATGGCAAATTGCGCCGCGCCCGCGATCTCGGCCTATGCGGTCGCCAAGGCGGCGATGGCCAATATGGCGCGCGCGGTCGGCGTGGAACTGGGCCGCAAGGGCGACATGATCCGGGTCAACGCGCTCTGCCCCGGCCCGACGCGCACGCCTTTGCTCGAAGGCGCGATGCCGCCGGGCGCGCTCGATGATCCCGCGCACTGGACCGACGTGCCGCTGGGCGTGCCGCAGGAGCCCGAAGACATGGCCGAGAGCATCCTGTTCCTGGTCAGCGAGGAGAGTTCGTTCATGACCGCGACGCAGATGGTGGTCGATGGCGGATGGAGTTTGACATGACCAAGACCGCCATCGTCACCGGCGCGACCTCGGGAATCGGGCGCGCCACGGCCATCCGTCTCGCCAAGGCCGGCTTTCACATCATCGCCACTGGCCGCAATCCGGAGCGCGGCGCAGAGACCGTCCGCCAGGTCGAGGCGGCGGGCGGCAGTGCCGAGTTCCACAGCTTCGACGTCACCTCGGAAAGCGATTGGGCCGCGTTCGCCGAGACGGTGACCGCGCGTCATGCTTCGGTCGATGCGCTGATCAACTCCGCCGGATCGTTCTTCACCAAAGCGCTGCCCGACACCACGCTCGCGGATTTCCGCGAGCTATGGACCGCCGATGTGGAGAGTGTCGTGCTGGGCACCAAATACGGCTTTCGCATGATGCGTGATACCAGGAGCGCCGGGTCGATCGTCAACATCTCCTCGCTCGCCGGCTTGATCGGGCTGGAGGATTGCGCCGCCTATTGCGCGGCCAAGGCGGCGGTGACGCATTTCAGCCGGGTCGCCGCATTGGAAGGCGCGCAGATGGACCCCAAGGTCCGTGTCAATTCGCTCAACCCCGGCGTGATCTATACCGAGATGATCACCGGCGCTTATGGCGACAATGATGCGGTGAAAGCCTTCGTGATGGACGGCAACGCGCTGCAGCGCGTCGGCACGCCCGAGGATATCGCCAGCGCCGCCACTTTCCTCGCCTGTTCGGCCTCGCGCATGGTCACCGGCACCGCGATGCTGGTCGATGGCGGACGCGGTGCGGACTGATCCTTTTTCCATTCCCTCCACGGAGACCCATCCCATGACCCAGAACCGCCAGTTCATCCTCAAGCGCCGCCCCGATGGCGCGCCGGTGGCCGAGGATTTCGCGCTCGAAACCTCCGCGCTGCCCGCGCTGGAGGAAGGCCAGTTTCTGATCCGCAACCATTATGCCTCGCTCGATCCCGCGCAGCGCGGATGGATGTCCGATGCGGACAGCTACATGCCGCCGATCCCCCTGGGCGCACCGGTGCGCGCGACCACGATCGGCGTGGTCGAGGAAAGCCGCGCCGAGGGCTTTGCCAAGGGCCAGTGGGTGATGGGCCTGAACGCGATCGAGGACTATTCGGTCGGCACTTTGGGCGGCTTCACCCAGCCGATCGACCCGCACGCGGTGCCGCAGGTGACCAATTACCTCTCGCTGTTCGGCGCGGTGGGCATGACCGCCTATTTCGGCTTTCTCGACGTGTGCGAACCCGAAGCAGGCGATGTCGTGCTGGTGACGGGCGCCGCCGGTGCCGTGGGATCGCTGGTCGGACAGATCGCGAAAATTCTGGGCTGCACCGCGATCGGCATCGCCGGCGGCCCGGAAAAATGCGCGCGGCTGACCGAACGCTATGGTTTCGACCATGCGATCGACTATCGCGGCAAGGATGTGAGCGCGCTCGACGCGGCAATTCGCGCGGTCGCGCCCGATGGCGTCGACGTGATCTTCGAGAATGTCGGCGGCGACATACTGGACGCAGGTCTAATGAACCTGAGGCACGGCGCGCGCATCGGATTGTGCGGATTGATCAGCGAGTATAACGCGCCAGAGCCCGTCGGCGCGCGCAACCTGTGGCAGCTGATCGTGCACCGCGCCTCGATCCGGGGCCTGCTGGTCGCCGATTATGTCGCGCGCTTTGCCGAGGGCGGCGCGAAACTGGGCGAATGGGCAGCAGCGGGCAAGCTGATCGTCGACGAGCATATCGACGAAGGGCTGGACAATGCGCTGCCTGCCTTTCTGCGGCTGTTCGAGGGGTCGAACCAGGGCAAGATGATCCTGAAGATCGCCTGAGCGTGCGGCACCTGCTGGTCCTGTCGGGCGGCCATCCCTATGAGGCCACGCCCTTTGCCGCGCTGCTCGCCAGCCTGGGCGGGTGGCGGGTGGAGCATCTGGTGCACCCCGAGGCCGAGGCGCTGGTCGCCAACGGCGCGGCAGAGCAGGCAGAAGCGCTGCTGTTCTACGACATGCCCGGCTTCACCTTTGCCGACGATATGGTAACGACACTGCCCCCGTCGCCCGGCTTTATTGCGGCGATCAAGGCACATTTTGCGCGTGGCAGGGGCGCAGTGGCATTGCACCATGCGCTCGCGGGATGGGCGGACTGGCCCGAATGGGCAGAGATGCTTGGCGGCAAGTTCCTCTATCGGCGCGAGACGCTGCGCGACCGCGAATGTCTCGATTCGGGCTATCGGCATGATGTCGCCTATGACGCGGTCGTGCTCGCGGACCATCCGGTCACGCGCGGACTGCCCGCCCGTTTCGCGATGGTCGACGAGCTGTATCTTGCCGAGATTTTCGCCGAGCAGGTGACACCATTGATCGCAGCGGATCACGAATTTGCTGCGCACAATTTTTACTCTGCCGCGCATGCCGTGGCAGGCCGGATGTTCGACAATTCGGAATGGCCGCATTCGCCCGGAAGCCATCTGATCGGCTGGACGAAGCCGGTCGCAGCGGGGCAGCTGGTCTATCTGCAATTCGGCGACGGGCCGGCGGCCTATGCCAATCCGCATGTGCGGCAAGTTCTGGCCAATGCGCTCGATTACGTTACACCGGAAGGAATGGGAGACAGGCAGGCATGAGCAGACTCAAGGGACGCAAGGCATTGGTGACGGGGGCCGCTTCGGGCATCGGCGCGGCGACGGTGGCGCGGCTTCTCGCCGACGGCGCGACGGTGCTCGCCTGCGATATCAGCGGCGAGGGCATGGCGGGCACCTTCAACCATGTCGCCAATCTTGCCGATCCGCAGGCGATCGCGCTACTCGCCGCCGCTGCCGAAAGCCAGCTCGGCGGGCTCGACATATTGGTCAACAATGCAGGCGTCTGCCCGGTGGGCACGCTCGAGGACCTGACCGACGATCAGTGGCAGTTCGGGCTCGATGTCAATCTGCTCGCCCCTGCGCGTCTCACCAAGGCCTGCCTGCCGCTGCTCAAGGCGTCCTCGGCGGGCCGGGTGATCAACACCGGATCAATCCTCTCGCGCTATGGCGATGCCGGGCTTGGCGCTTATGCTTCGTCGAAGCATGCGATCCTCGGTTTCACCAGATCGCTGGCGATGGAGCTTGGCCCCTATGGCGTCACTGTCAACTGCGTCCAGCCCGGCTGCATCGTCACCGGGATGACGCGCGGCATGCTGGAGAATGGCGCGGCGGCCGAATATTATCGCGAGAAATCGGCGCTCAAGCGGCTCGGCCAGCCCGAGGACATTGCCGATGTCATCGCCTTTCTCGCCAGCGACGACGCGCGCTTCATCACCGGCCAGGGCATCATCGCCGATGGCGGCGTGATGACGCACAGCTGAGTGGAACGGCGGTCGTCAGTCGGGGTCGAAATGGCTGACGACATCGCGGCTGGCGTGAACCACGGCGAGCAGATCCACCGTGCCCTGCGTGTACCGGAATACAAGAATGTAATTGCCCATCGGCGTGCTTCGGATGCCCGGACCCAATTCGGGGCGCGCCGTTCCGAGCGTGCCCGGAAACTCGGCCAGTTGACGTGCTTTGGCCACCAATCGCCTGCGAAAGGCCGCCGCGACTTCACGATGTCCGCTTTCGCGGAGAATATAGGCTGAAATTTCTCGAAGCTGTCGCTGCGCTCGCGCACTGACGCGGAGCGTCCGCATCATTCGGCAGCTTGTTGCTCAGACCAGCCCTCCAGATCGGCATCGAGTTGGGCCTCGACCTCCTCCAGCGAATACCATTTGTCTTCGGCAATCGCTGCATCAACTGTCTCGCGCAGCGCCGCCAGCTTCGTCTCGCGCTCTTCGACCAGGCGCAGGCCTTCGCGGATCACCTCGCTGGCCGAGGCATAGCGCCCGGTCTTGAGCAGCGCCTCGACATAGCCTTCCCAGCGTTCGCCGATCGATACGTTCATCGCAGTTCCTCCTTGCACCAGAGACGCGCAAGATTAGCACGATAACATAGAATGCACAAATTTCGTTATCGCGGCTTGCACAGACCGCCCTAGCATTTTCGACTATCGCGGGCGCGGGCGAGCGCGGGCTATGACGGCTTCATGGCACATCAGAACCATGGGAGCAGGGCATGACGGTGGCGGCGGAGCAGAAGAGCTTTTTCCATCCCGACGTGCTGACCAGCCCCTTCGCCTTCTATCAGGAGCATCTGGCGACCGAGCCGGTCTATCACGACAAGGCCAGCGGCCTGTATCTGGTGCTGAGCCACAAGCTGGTGAGCGAGGCGACATCACGCACCGACGAATTTTCGAACAATTTCCAGGCGGTACTCTCGGGCGCGCGGTCGGAAGATCCCGAAGTCAAGGCGATCCTGGAAGAAGGCTGGCCGCAGGTCGATACGCTGCTGACCGCCGATCCGCCGGTGCACACGCGCTTTCGCAAGCTGGTCAACCTCGCCTTTTCCGCGCCGCGCGTGAACAAGCTCGAGGCCCATATCCGCGAGATCGCGCGAGACCTGATCGACAGGATGCTGGCGAAAGACGAAATCGAGTTCGTGCGCGATTTCGCGATGCCGCTGCCGATCCGCATGATCTCCGAACAGCTTGGCCTCACCCATGTGCCGCCGGAAACGATCAAGCGCTGGACCGATGCCTTTGTCGACCGGCTCGGCGGCATGGTGCCCAAGGAGCGCGAGCTGCAATGCGCGCGCGAGGTGGTCGAATTCCAGCACGCGATCAAGGCGCAGATGGACCAGCGCCGCGCCAGTCCGACCGACGATCTGCTCTCCGATCTCGTCCATGCCGAGATCGACGGCGAACGCCCGCTCGACGATGGCGAGCTGCTCTCGATCGTGCAGCAATTGCTGGTTGCGGGCAACGAGACGACCACCGCGACGCTTGCAGAGGGCATCATCCTGCTCGCGCGCAATCCCTCCGAACTCGCCAAGGCCAAGGCGGACCCGAAGATCATACCCAACATGATCGAGGAAATGCTGCGGCTGGCCAGCGCCTCGTCCGGCATCTGGCGGGTGATGAAAGCGGACGCCGAGCTGGGCGGCGTGACCCTGCCCAAGGGCGCGATGGTGATGATGCGCTATGCTGCGGCCAACCGCGATCCCGAACGCTATGATGAGCCCGACCGATTCCTCGCCGACCGCGCCAATGCCCGCACGCATCTCGCCTTCGGGCGCGGCATCCATATGTGCGTCGGCAATATGCTCAGCCGCAAGGAAATGACCGTGGCGTTCGAGGAGCTGTTGCCGCGTATTTCGGGCATCACGCTGACCGACGAGGCGGCCATCGCCTATCCCCCCAACATGATGCTGCGCGGACCCGTATCCGTGCCGGTACGTTTCGAGCCGCGCGCATGAATTTCGATTATGACGAGAACCAGCTGCTGTATCGCGCCTCGGTCGAGCGGTTTCTCGAGGGCAGCGACATTGCTGCGCGCAAGGCGCAGCGCGCGGCGCCAGGCGGCATCGACCGTGCGCGCTGGCAGGCCATGGCCGAGCTGGGGCTGACCGCCATGGCGCTCGCCGAGGACAAGGGCGGTCTCGGCAGCAGCCTGCTCGATCTGGTCGCGGTGGGCGAAAGCTTCGGCCTGCGCATCTCTTCGGACAACTGGCTGGAAAACGCCGTTCTTCCGATGCTGCTGGCAGGATCAGGCCTCGCTCGGGACGATGCGCGGATCGACGCGCTCGCCTCGGGCGGGGCGATTGCCGCGCTGGCGCTGTTCGAGCCCGAGGGGCGGCATGTCACGCTGCCGCGCAGCACGACCGCCAAGACCACTGCCGGCGGCTTCGTGCTGCAAGGCGAAAAGAGCTTCGTGCTGGGGGGCATGGCGGCGGACTGGCTGCTGGTGAGCGCCGCGACTGAGAGCGGACCCGCGCTGTTCCTGATCGCTTCCGATGCGCCCGGCGTGCACCGGCGAGGCTATCGCGTGGTCGACGGCAACGAGGCGGCGGAAGTGCGACTGCTGGGCTGCGAAGTTGGAGCCAAGGCACGGCTGGCGCTCGAATGGGAGGCGGTCGAGGCCGCGCTCGCCACCGCGCGGCTGGTCGCAGCCGCCGAAATGGCGGGGCTGGCGCAGCGGCTGTTCGACGATACACTCGCCTATGTCCGCCAACGCGAGCAATTCGGCCAACCGATCGGACGGTTTCAGGCGATCCAGCACCGCATGGTCGAGGCCTATGCCCGCGTCGATCAGGCGAAAAGCGCGCTGATCGCGGCGGTAACCTCCGGAGCGCCGGAGGACATCGCAGGGATGAAGGCGGTGGTTGCCGAGGCCGCGCTGGCCATCGGGCGCGAGGCGGTGCAGCTGCACGGCGGCATGGGCACCACCGACGAGCTCGAGATCGGCCATGCGCACAAGCGCGTCCTTCTGCTGTCGCAATGGCTGGGCGATCCAGCGAGCGGGCTCGATGCCTATGTGCAGGTCGCGACAAGGGCTGCAGCATGAGCGCCGCGGTTCCGGTCGCCGAGGGTCTGTGGACCGACGAGCCGCAGCCGCGCCTGATCGGCGGTCGCCATGCGCAGACGGGGGAGATCGTCTTTCCGATGCCTGGGGGCGATGCTGCGCAGCATTTTGCGCCGGTGCCGCTCTCGCGCACCGGGACCTTGTGGTCGTGGACCAGCCAGGATTTCCGCCCCAAATCGCCGCCTTACGCCGGACCGGAGCAGTTCGTGCCCTTCCTCATCGGCTATGTCGAGCTGCCCGGCGAGGTGATCGTCGAGACGCGAATCGAGGGCGCGGTTCTCAGCGATCTCAGGCTGGGAATGCCGATGGAGCTGGTGCTGACCGAGTTCGCGCCGGGGCGGACCACCTTCGCGTTCAGGCCTTCCGCATGATCCAGCCCACCACCTCCCGTTTGTCCCGAACGCGGAAAAGCTCGAGAGCCCTCTTTCCATGACCCAAGTCCACATAATCGGCGCAGGCATCCACCCCTTTGGCCGCACCGATGGCCGTTCGGGCCGCGATCAGGGCGTGTTTGCGGTGCAGCGGGCACTTTCCGACGCGGGGCTAGCATGGACCGATATTGAATGCGCCTATGGCGGCTCGGAAGCGGCGGGCAATGCCGATATCATGGTCAACGAGCTGGGGCTGACCGGCCTTCCCTTCATCAACGTGTCGAACGGCTGCGCGACGGGGGGCAGTGCGCTCGCCTCGGCGCGCAATGCGGTCGCCTCGGGCCAGTGCGACATCGCGCTCGCGGTCGGGTTCGACAAGCACCCGCGCGGCGCGTTCAACGCCAAGCCGGGCGACTGGGGCCTGCCCGAATGGTATGGTGAGACCGGCATGATGCTGACCACGCAGTTCTTCGCGCTCAAGATCCAGCGCTACATGCAGCTGCACGGCATCAGCCGCGCAACGCTCGGCAAGGTCGCGGAAAAGGCGTTCCGCAACGGCACCCTGTGCGACCATGCCTGGCGGCGCTCGCCGGTCGATCTCGAAACGATCCTCAATGCGCCGATAGTCAACGACCCGCTGACCAAATACATGTTCTGCTCGCCCGCCGAGGGCGCGGTCGCGCTGATCATCGCGTCGGAGAAAAAGGCGCGCGAACTGGGCGCGGACGGCGTGAAGATCGCCAGCATTGCGGTGCGCACGCGTCCGCCCGGGTCGTTCGAGGTGTTCGCGCCTGCAATCAGCGTCGAGCGCGGCGGCAAGCCGACCGAGCTGGCGAGTCAGGCGGCGTACGAAGCCGCAGGCATCGGCCCCGAGGATATCGATGTCGCGCAGCTGCAGGACACCGAATCGGGCGCGGAGATCATGCACATGGCCGAGAACGGCTTCTGCAAGGATGGCGAGCAGGAACAATGGTTCGCAGAAGGCCGTACCGAGCTGAACGGGCAGCTTCCGGTCAATACCGATGGCGGCTGCCTCGCTTGCGGAGAGCCGATTGGGGCGTCCGGGCTGCGGCAGGTCTATGAGAATGTGGTACAGTTGCGCGGACGCGGGGCTGCGCGGCAGGTGCCGGGCAACCCGAAGACCGCGTACAGCCATGTCTATGGCGCGCCGGGCCTGTCCGCGGTCGCGATACTGGAGCGTTAGGATATGGGATTGATGCAGGGCAAGGTCGCGCTGGTTTCGGGCGGGGCGGAAGGCATTGGCGGCGCGACCGGACGGCGCATCGTCGAGGAAGGCGGCAGCGTCGTGCTCGGCGATGTGCAGTTCGAGAAAGCCAAGGCTTTGGCATCGGAACTCGGCGAGCGCGCGATGGCAATCTCGCTCGACGTGCGCGATCTTGCGCAATGGCAAGCCGCCGTCCAGGCCGCACAGGCGACCTTCGGCAAGCTCACGCACCTGGTCAATGTCGCCGGGATTTCCGAGCCGGGCGCGGTGGTCGATGTTGACCTCGACAGCTGGCAGCGCACCATCGACATCAACCTGAACGGCACGTTCAACGGCTGCCGTGTCGCCATCCCTGCCATAGCAGCGGCGAACGAGCCGGGCGCGATCGTCAATATCGGATCGATGCTGGCGCTGCGCGTCGGCTCCGGCTTTGCCGCCTATTGCGCGTCCAAGGCGGCGGTGACGGCGCTCACCAAGACGATCGCGCTCGACTGCGCCGAAAAGGGCCTGCCCATCCGCGCCAATACCGTGCACCCCGGCGCGATCCGCACGCCGATGTTCGAACGCTATCTCGAGGCTCTTCCCGGCACGGCGGACGAGGTCGAGGCGATGTTTGCCGCCAATCATCCGATGGGCCGCGTCGGCGAGGCAGATGAGGTGGTCAATGCGATTGTCTTCCTGCTCTCCGATCAGGCGAGCTTCACCACCGGGGTCGATTTCACCGTCGATGGCGGCGGCCATTTCCGCAGCTAAGGGAGCGCAGCATGGCAGAACGGATCGATGCGCATTTCGTCGCGGCGGGCAAATATCACGATATCGACTTCGCCCGGCTGGAGGTGCTCAAGCTGCTCGCCGAGCATGACCATATCCGCACCACGGTGGCGCATGATTATCACGGCGTCGAGGAGCGGCTCGCCGGCTGCCGCTTTCTGGTCACCTATACCTGCGACCTGATGCCCAGCGAGGCCGAAGCGGCGGCGATCCGCGCCTTTCTCGAGCGCGGCGGGCGCTGGCTGGCGCTGCACGGGACGAACTCGATCCTGCGCTTTACCGATGCCGGTGTCGACAGCCCCGAAGAGCGGCCCGACGTGATGGACATGCTGGGCACCCAGTTCAAGGCGCACCCGCCGATCGGCGCGCCGTTCACCGTCGAGATCGTCGATGCAGAGCATGACGTGACGCGCGGGATCGACGATTTCGATGTGGTCGACGAGCTGTACCTGATGAAGCAGATGAGCGACATCCGCACGCTCGCGCAGACCCGGTTCGCGGGCGAGGCCACCGGCTTTGTCGATGCACACTGGCCCGAGACCGTGGTGCCCGTCATTTATACCCGCGCGATCGGCCAGGGCGGCATATTGTACAATACGCTCGGCCACTGCCGCGGGCATTACGACCTGCCGGGCATGCAGGACTTCTACCCGCATCCGGAAAAATGCGCGTGGAACTATCCCGTTTACTACGAACTGTTGCGCCGCGGCATCGCCTGGGCGACCGGAACTGGCGGAATCTGACTGATGGACATGGACTTCACCCCCGACGAGCTTGCCTTCCAGGCCGAGGTGCGCAGCTTCCTTGCATCGCACCTCAACGCGCGGTTGGTCGAAGGGGCGAAACGCACGCCCGGCGTGTTCGTCGAGCCCGATATCGGCCTCGAATGGCAGCGCATCCTGCACGAAAAGGGCTGGCTCGCCATCCACTGGCCGGAAGAGGATGGCGGCACCGGCTGGACCCCGGTGCAGCGCTATATTTTCGAAAAGGAATGCGCGCTGGCGGGCGCACCGGCGCTGGCGGTGCTGGGTCTGAAGCTGGTCGGTCCGGTGATCTGCCGCTTCGGTACGCCCGAGCAGAAGGCGCGCTTCCTGCCGCGCATCCTCTCGGCCGAGGATTACTGGTGCCAGGGCTATTCGGAGCCTGGATCGGGATCGGACCTTGCCAGCCTGAAGACCCGCGCGGTGCTGGAAGGCGATAGCTACCGCATCAACGGCTCCAAGATCTGGACCACCCACGCGCATTACGCCAACTGGATGTTCTGCCTGGTCCGCACCGATCCAGAGGTCTCGGCGCAGCGCGGCATCACCTTTCTGCTCGTGCCGATGGACCAACCGGGCGTCACCGTCACCCCCATCGTCACCATGGCGGGCGATCATGAGGTCAACCAGGTTTTCCTCGACGATGCGAAAAGCCATGTCGGCAACCGCATCGGCGAGGAGGGCCAGGGTTGGACGATCGCCAAGTTCCTGCTCGAGAATGAGCGCGGCGGATCATGCTTCGCGCCCAAGCTGATCGCCGATATCGACCAGCTCGCGCTCACCGCCGCCAAGGTGCCCAGCGGCACCAATGGTGCGCTGATCCACGATACCGAGATTGCGCGCAAGCTCGCCTCGCTGCGGCTGCGGGCGCGCGCCTTCGAGATCAGCGAGCTGCGCATCCTGGCCGAGATCGCCAAGGGCCGCCCGCCGGGTCCGCAGACCTCTTTGATCAAGCTGTTCTCGGCGAATCTCAGGCAGGAGCTCGACACGCTGGCGATGGAAATCCACGGGCTCGCCGGGTTGCAGCTGCCCGCAGAGCGCCCGCTCTACGGCAACGAAGCGCCCGAGCCGATGGGCAGCGTCGAGGCGCAGATGGCGGCGGGCCGCTATCTCAATTCGCGCGCCTGGACGATCTTCGGCGGGTCGGACGAGGTGCAGAAGAACATCATCGCCAAGACCGTGCTGGGCCTATGAACGTGCTGGGCCTGTGAACGTGCTGGGGTTGTGAGGCGGCACCCAGGCGTGCCACACTCGCCCAAACCCCTCCGCTCAGCCTGAGCTTGTCGAAGGCCCCGCGACCACGCTGCCCATCTAGCGTGACCTTCGACAGGCTCAGGCTGAGCGGTGTTGAGTGCAGACAAGAACAAACAGGAGAGCCCCTGAATGGACATCACGCAGATCATGTACCGCCCCGGCCTGATGCAGGGCGAACGCATCCTCGTCACCGGCGGCGGCACGGGGCTGGGCAAGGTGATGGCCGAAGCGTTCCTCTATCTGGGGGCCGAGGTGCATATCTGCGGGCGGCGCGGCGCGGTGCTGGAAGCGACGGCGGACGAGCTGATGACGAAGCATGGCGGCACCGTGGCTGCGCATGTCTGCGACATTCGCGACGCTGCGTCGATCGATGCGATGGTGGCTAGCATCTGGTCGCAGCATGGGCCGCTCACCGGCCTCGTCAACAACGCCGCGGGCAATTTCATCAGCCGTACCGAGGACCTCAGCGTCAATGGCTTCAACGCGATTTCGGACATCGTGTTTCGCGGCACGTTCTACATCACGCACAATGTCGGCAAGCGGATGATCGCGGAAGGCATTCGCGGCAATTTCCTCGCGATCCTGACCACCTGGGTGTGGAACGGCGGGCCCTTCACCGTGCCCTCGGCCATGTCCAAGGCGGGGATCAACGTGATGACGCAAAGCCTTGCCACCGAATGGGGCCGCTATGGCCTACGCTTCAACGCGATCGCGCCGGGCACTTTCCCCACCAAGGGCATGACCGAGCGGCTGTCACCCGGGAACTCGCAGGGGCTGCAGGGCCAGAATGCCGATCGCGGCAACCCGATGGGCCGGGTGGGCGAGATGCACGAGCTGGCGAACCTCGCGGTGCTGCTGATGGGACGCGGCGCGGATTATATCAACGGCCAGACCATCGCCATCGACGGCGCGGGCTATCAGGCCAATTCGGGCAATTTCTACCAGAGCCTCTCGCGCATGGACGACCAGCAATGGGCGGACATGGCGGCGATGATCCGCGGCGCGAACGCCAAGGACAAGGCAGCGCGGACGACAGGATAAGGCCGGTGCGGACCTTTTGTCACACTGGCCGCAAAAAGCACCCGTCTGCCTCGCAATCCGTAGCGTTAGCCCGCATCCTCACCTAGTCTCGCCCGCAGGAGAGACGGATCGAATCAAGGGGAACACCATGATCGAGACACATGCGAAATTCAGCGAGAATCTGGAAGCTCGCAACAGCCCGTTCAACACGCTGGCGCAGCGCGTCACCATACGCCGGGTCGAGGATATCCGCGACGCCGCCATCGCGCTGCACGAGATGGCGCAGGCGCGCGGGTTCCGGGTGGCAGCCTGCGACGACATCTCGTCCAAGGAACCGATGGTCGATGCCGATGGCGCGATCATCAACGGCGAGATCTTCGGCTGGATGGCCGACGGCGAGCGCTGGTGGGAGGATACCCGGCTCGCGCTCAACTCGCCGCTGCCGCGCGCCTGCCGCTACGAGAGCGAGCCCTTCTGGTGCAACGAAACCGGCATGTACGGCCGCTGGCGCAACGAATATCTCGAGGAAATGGACCTCTCTGATTTCCGCAAGCGCTCGCTGGTGCATGCCGCGATCGTCGTGCCGGTGCACCTGCCCTTCGGCCAGATCTCCGCGGTCAGCTTCACGCCGATGGACCGGTCGCTCACCGACCTATCCGAACTGTTCGAAAAGCATGCCGACCTCATGGCCTCGATGACCCGCCGCTTCATCGCAGGTTACGTGATGGTGATGCGCACCAAGCGGCGGATGCCGGCGGACTGCATGCTGTCGAAGCGCGAGGTCGAATGCCTGCGCTGGGCGGCGATCGGCAAGACCGACAAGGAGATCAGCATGATCCTCGACCGCAGCCACGCGACTATCCGCTACCACATCCACCGCGCGGGCGAGAAGCTCGACGCGGTCAACCGCAGCCAGACGATCTTCAAGGCCGGGCAGCTGGGCTATCTGGGGGCGAGCGATTAGCCTTCCAAATCCTCCCCGAGCTTGTCTCGGGGAGGGGGACCGCCGACCGAAGGTCGGGGTGGAGGGGAAGCGGGATGGCACATTTGCCTATGACTTGCGCAAACCCGCTGCCCCTCCACCACCCGCTACGCGGGCGGTCCCCCTCCCCCAGCAAGCTGGGGGAGGATTTTATGTTGCATCACCCCAACACCCGCACCGGGTCGCTTCCGTCCCAGCTCTTCGCCGCTTCAGCAATCATCCCGAAAAAGCCATCGCTGCCGCTCGCCGGTTGCAATATCTCCACGATGGCCCCGGCATTGGGCCGTGTGGCGGCGGGGCCGCAATCGGCATAGATCACCGCGCCGTCCGCACCCACCTTGCCTTCGACCAGCACCAGCCCGCCGCCCGATTCGACCGCCGCGCGCGCGGCTGCAATATCGTCGGTGAGCAGGCAGACATGGTGCATCGCCTGCCCGCCCGGCCAGTAATCGCCGCGGTAGATCGAAGGCGCGTCATTGTCCTGGCGGATCAGCTCGATCTGGACGTCGCCCCATTGCGCCAGCGCGATGGTGAAGGTGCAGTCGGAGGGTTCGCCCATGAAGCGCGCGTCCTCGAGCCGGATTCGCTCCATCACGAAGAACGGTCCCACGCCGATGTTGCTGGTCCAGTGGCGGAGCGCCGCATCGAAATCGTCCGGCACGAAGGCGATCTGCATCGGCTTGCCGATCGCGGCGATCGTGGCGTTGCGCATGGTGGCACTCCTTCCCCTCACTAAACCAATAGTGTCCTTGGCCTTCCCTCTTCTGGCATGGTGCCCGCAATTGCCATTGTCCAATTTGGGAGGCCCCGATGGCCGAACGCGATCCTTCCGACAGCCTGACCCCGGACTGGGCGGCGTCGCGCAAGCTGCGGGCGCGCGAGATTCGCCGCAAGATCGTCGCGAACGTGGCGAACCGAACCACCGACATGGCCGATGGTGCGCTACCGCTGCACAAATCCATATACATCGACGAAGCGCGCTTTCAGGCGGAGCGCACGCATCTGTTCCTGGGCCAGCCGCTGGTCGCGGGCCTTTCCGGCGACATTCCCGAACCCGGCGACTTTCTGGTGTTCGATGCCGCCGGCCCCTCGATCCTGGTCATTCGCGGCAAGGACGGGGTGGTGCGCGCCTTCCGCAATCTATGCACCCATCGCGGCGCGAAGCTGGTCGAGCAGGCCGAGCCGTTTACCGGCAAGGCGAGCCGCATCTCCTGCCCGTTCCACGCCTGGACCTTCGACAATCTGGGCAGGCTGGTCGGCCAGCCGGGCAAGCCGGGCTTTGCCGATTGCGCCATCGGCGCGCGCGACCTGCTCGAACTGCCGTGCAGCGAATATCTGGGCCTCATCTTCGTGCGCGCGTCCGAGGGCGAGCCAATCGATGCCGCGGCACATCTGGGCGAGTTTGCCGACCAGCTCGCGCTGATCGAGCTCACCCGCGCAGTGCCGGTGAAAAAGGGCATATTGACCGCCGATTCGAACTGGAAATTCGCGCTCGACACCTATGGCGAGGGCTATCATTTCGCTGCGCTGCACAGCTCGACCATCGGCCAGACGCATTATAACGACATTTCGGTGCTCGAACGCTTCGGCCGCCATCACCGCATAAGCTTTCCCGACAAGACCATCGGCGATCTGGTCGGCAAGGATGAGGCCGAATGGCCCGATACCGAATATGGCGGGGTGCATTATCTCTTCCCCAACACGGTCATCTTCTTCGGCGCGGTGACCCCCGGCGTCTATTTCACGCAGGTGTTCCGCCTGTTTCCCGATGGCGTCGGCAAGACGCGCTGCCAGTTTGGCATGTATGCGCCGTTCGCGATCATCGACGAGGATTATCGCGGCGTGTGCGAGATGGCCTATGATGCCACCGCCACCGTGGTGCAGACCGAGGATTATCGCGTCGCCAGCCACGGCTATGCCAATCTGCTGACGGCACCTGCGGACTTCCACGTCGTGCTGGGCGCCAACGAAAGCGCACCCCAAGCGGTGCACCAGCATATTGCAGAGGCGATCGGGATGCCTTTGTAGTCCACTTATCCGGTCCCCCGCGAAGGCGGGGGACCGGCAAAAATGAAACAGGAGAGCAAGCCCATGGAAGATGCGAGCCGGCCCTACCCCGCCGACCGCTGCCCAGCGATCACCGTCGACGAGATTCTCGATCTCGACAGCCGCGAGGTACCGCCCGAGGTGCGCGGCGACAGCTGGCGCGATCTGGGCACCGAGCCGGTCACCGCGGAGCGCTATACGAGCGCTGCGTTCTTCGAGGCGGAAAAGAAGCACATGTGGCCGAACGTGTGGCAGATGGCCGCGCGCGAGGACGAGCTGCTGCAAGCCGGCGATTATGTCGTCTACAACAATGTCGGGCGTTCCTATCTGATCGTCCGGCAGGATGACGGGTCAGTGAAGGCCTTTCACAATGTCTGCCTGCACCGCGGCCGCAAGCTGCGCACCGAAAGCGGATCGGCGGACGATTTCACCTGCCCGTTCCACGGCTTTGCCTGGAAGACCGATGGCGGCCTGAAGCACATCCCATGCGAATGGGATTTCCAGCATCTGAAGGAGCGCGACATGAGCCTGCCCGAGCTGCGCGTCGAGCGCTGGCAGGGCTTCATCTTCGTCACCGAAAGCAGCAAGCAGGTGAGCTTGCGCGACTATATGGGCGCGGAAGTCTATGACCGGTTCGCGCGCTGGCGGCTCGACGAATGCTATACTGCCCTTTGGGTCGGTAAGGTGATCAACGCCAATTGGAAGGCGGTGTCCGAGGCGTTCATGGAGGCCTGGCACTCGATCGTCACCCACCCGCAGATCCTGCCCTATACCGGCGATGCCAATACCCGCTATTCGATGTGGGGCGACCATGCGAACCTCGCGCTGACCCCGTTCGGCCTGCCCAGCCCGCATCTGGCGGCGGACAACCTGTCCGAAGACGATATCATCGCCGCGTTCAGCCGCACCTCGGGCCGCTCGGCCTCGCTGGAGGGGCGCAAGCTCGAGCAGGGCGAGACTGCGCGCAAGGCGATGGCGGAGATCAACCGCGCCAATTTCCTCGATGCGCTGGGCTATGACAGCGCAGGGATATCCGACAGCGAGATGCTCGACGCGTTCACTTACAACATCTTCCCCAACCTCTCGCCCTGGGGCGGGTTCGTGCCCAATATCGTCTATCGCTGGCGGCCCTGGCCCGACCAGAATGCGACACTGATGGAGGTGCGCCTGCTGGGCCGCAAGCCCAAGGATGGCGCAATGCCCGAAGCGGCGGAAATGCGCTTCCTCACCCCCGATGAGCCGTGGGCCACGGTCACCGAATGGGGCGCGCTGGGCGAAGTGTTCGACCAGGACATGGAGAACCTGCCCTATGTGCAGGAGGGCCTGATCGCGTCTGCCAACAACCGCGTCGAGCTGGGCCGCTATCAGGAGGGGCGAATTCGCCAGTTTCACCAGACGATGGACAAGTATCTGGCGGGGCAATTGCCTTGAAAATGGCGGCACTGCTCCAAGCCCCCAAACGCCCCACCTCCGTTTGTCCCGAGCGAAGTCGAGGGACGTATTCGGAGAGGGTTGTGAAAGGTCCCTCGACAGGCTCGGGACAAACGGAGATTTGAATGACCTTCCAGGGCCCAGCAGAAGACCAGATCGCGATCCGTGCGCTGATCGACAGCTATAGTGACGCGGTGTTCCGCCGCGATGCGCAGGCCTGGGGTGCGACCTGGGCCGAAGATGCGCTGTGGAACCTGATGGGCACCGAGGTGCGCGGGCGCGAGGCGATCGTCGGCTTGTGGACCCAGGCGATGGCGGGCTTTCCCTTCGTGGCCTTTTTCGCGCAGATCGGTCAGCTCGCGATCACCGGCGATCATGCCACGGGCCGGGTTTACACGCACGAATATCTCGAACTTGCCGACGGATCAGTCAGCCGTCCGATCGGCCAGTATCTCGATGTCTATACCCGCACCGCCCAAGGCTGGCGCTTTGCCGAGCGGCATTTCAGCATCCTCAAGGAGACCCAGGCGAAATGAGCATCGTGATTGCAGGCGAAGTCGATTTCCCTCCCGAGAACCGCGATGCGGCGCTGGCGGGCGCGAGAGCCCTGATCGATATGGCGCTCGCCGAACCGGGCTGCCGCCATTATGCCTGGAGCGCCGATCCGCACGATCCGGGCCGGGTGCATGTGTTCGAGGAATGGGACAGCGCCGACGAGTTGCAGGCGCATCTCGAGGGCGAGGCCTATCGCGGCATGCTGGGGCATCTGTCGCAGTTCACGATCCTCAATGCCGATACGCGCAAATACCGGTTCGACCTGAAGGAACCCGTCTATGGCCCCGATGGCGTCGCCACCGCACGCTTTCTGAGCGAGGCCGCAGCATGACCGATCTCACGGGCAAGACCGCGATCGTCATCGGTGCCGCGGGCGATCATAACATGGGCCAGGTGATCGCGCGGGCGCTCGCCGCCGCCGGGGCGAAGACAATCGTCTCGGGCCGCAAGCGCGACCCGCTCGAAGCGCTGGCGAGCGAGATCGGCGGCGAGGCGGTGTCCTGCGATCTGACATCGCGCGCCGATGTCGATGCGCTGTTCGATGGCGTCGCGGCACGCCATGGCCAGGTCGATATCGCGATCAACGCCACCGGCTGGGGGCTGATGAAGCCCTGGGCCGATGTCACCGACGCGGATCTGGCGGCGATGGTCGCGCTGCAGTTCACCGGCGTGCACCATATGCTGAACGCCTGTCTGCGTACCATGACGGGCGGCGGATCGGTGATCCAGATCAGTTCCGCCACCACGCAATGCCTCATTTACGACCATGCCGCCTATATCGGCACGAAGGCTGGGTCCGAGGCGCTGATCCGCTGCTTTGCCAACCAGTACGGGCCGATGGGCATCCGCGCCAATGTGGTCTCGCCGGGGCTGACCGCGACGCCGATGGCGGCCGCCGCCGTGGCGACGCCCGGGCTCGAGGCGGCGTTCGCGAAGGAATATCCGCTGGGCCGGATCGGCACCGCCGACGATATCGCGCACGCGGTGCTGTGGCTGTGCGACGATCGTACCTTCGTGACCGGGCAGAACATCCAGGCCAATGGCGGGCTGACGCTCAGGCGCAATCCGCGGCCCGAGGAAATCGCAGCCTCGGTGGGCGCGGCGATGGCGGCTGCGGCGCAATAGAGGCGGTTTTGCCCCCGATGCGCGCATCTGCTGGCACATTGCAAACGTAACGCTATAGTGCCGCACAATCTGCCCGCGCATTCGGGTCGCAATCAGGGGCCTTACACCTAGTGAAAAAAGCTGCAGTTATCGGGTCCGGCTTCGGCGGGCTGGCGCTCGCCATCCGCCTGCAATCCGCCGGAATCGCCACCACCGTCATCGAAAGCCGCGACAAGCCCGGCGGCCGTGCCTATTTCTGGGAAAAGGACGGGTTCACCTTCGACGCCGGCCCGACCGTGATCACCGATCCGCCTTGCCTGGAGGAACTCTGGGCGCTGACCGGCCACCATATCAGCGAGGATGTCGACCTCGTCCCCGTCATGCCTTTCTACCGGCTGAACTGGCCCGACGGCACCAATTTCGACTATTCGAACGACGAAGCGAGTCTCCGCGCCGAGATTGCCAAGCTGAACCCCGAGGATGTCGCCGGCTATGACCGCTTCCTCGACTATAGCGCGGGCGTGCATGACGAGGGCTATCTCAAGCTCGGCCACAAGGCGTTTCTCGACTTTGCCAGCATGATCAAGGCCGCACCGGCGCTGATGAAATATCAGGCCTGGCGCTCGGTTTATTCGATCGTCTCCTCGTTCGTGAAGAACGAGAAGCTGCGTGAGGCGCTGTCGTTCCATACGCTGTTGGTCGGCGGCAATCCGATGAAGACCAGCTCGATCTATGCGCTCATCCACAAGCTGGAAAAGGACGGCGGGGTCTGGTTCGCCAAAGGCGGCACCAACCGGCTGATCGCGGGCATGGTCAGGCATTTCGAACGGATCGGCGGCACGCTGCGCCTCAATGACCCGGTCACCGAGATCGAGACCATGGGCGACAAGGTCACCGGCGTGGTGACCAAGAGCGGCTGGCGCGAAAGCTTCGACGCGGTCGCCAGCAATGCCGATATCATGCACAGCTATCGCGACCTGCTCGGCAAGTCGGGCCGGGGCAAGCGCGCGGCGGCGAGCCTCAAGCGCAAGCGCTTCTCGCCTTCGCTTTTCGTCGCGCATTTCGGCATCAAGGGCGACTGGCCCGGCATTCCGCACCACATGATCCTGTTCGGCCCGCGCTACAAGGGGCTGCTCGACGACATTTACGATCATGGCGTGCTGGCCAAGGACTTCTCGCTCTACCTGCACCACCCGACCGTCACCGATCCCTCGATGGCACCGCCGGGGCACAGCACCTTTTACGTGCTCTCGCCGGTGCCGCATCAGGGCAAGCTGCCGATCGACTGGAAGGAAATGGGCCCGATCTACGAGAAGCGCATTCTCGACGAGATCGGCCACAGGCTGATCCCCGACATTCACGAGCGGATCGTCACCAGCTTCCACTATACGCCGCAGGATTTCAGCACCGATCTCAACGCGCATCTTGGCAGCGCCTTCAGCCTCGAGCCGCTGCTGACGCAAAGCGCGTTCTTCCGCACGCACAATCGCGACGATGCGATCCCCAACCTCTATTTCGTCGGCGCGGGCACGCATCCGGGCGCAGGCATTCCGGGCGTGGTCGGCAGCGCCAAGGCGACCGCGACGCTGATGCTCGAGGATATGCTATAAGCTAAAAAATCCTCCTCGAGCTTGTCTCGGGGAGGATTTCATGCGGGCCATCGCTAACCACGTCCGCTCAGCCTGAGCCTGTCGAAGGCCCCGCGCCCTGCGGCAGCATTTGCTTTTGCCTTTAACGAGGCTGACAGGCTATATCCGGCAACCGACATCACGAGGCCTTCGACAAGCTCAGGCTGAGCGGGACTGGGTGCGCCTGCGTGCAGATACGGAGCCCTTTCATGCACACCGGATCATGCCTGTGCGGTGCGATCGCTTTCACCGTCTCGGCACCGCTCAAGGGCCCCGATGCGTGCCATTGCGGCCAGTGCCGCAAGCAGTCGGGCCATTACTGGGCCTCGACCGACGTCCGGCGCAGCGACCTTGCCATCACCGGCGAGGAGCATGTCCGCTGGTACCAGTCGAGCCCCAAGGTGCGGCGCGGCTTTTGCGGTACCTGCGGCAGCTTCCTGTTCTGGGACCCGCCGCATCGCGATTCGATGGCGGTGGCGATGGGCGCGTTCGATGCGCCCACCGACACGCATCTGCACGTGCATATCTTCACCGCGCACAAGGGCGACTATTACGATATCGCCGACGGCCTGCCGCAGGAATGAGCGCAACCAATCCTCCCCCAGCTTGCTCGGAGAGGATTTAGTGTCAGCGAGGGTTGCCCCGCCCCGCATTTCCGGCGATGGACCGCCGGACACCCTAATCAGGAATCACCATGACCGCCCCTTTCAAGCGCCTGGCCGTCTATTGCGGCTCTGCCACCCCTGCCGACCCCGTTTATATCGAAACCGCGCGCATGGTCGGTGCGACACTCGCCAATCGGGGGATCGGCGTGGTCTATGGCGGCGGACGGCTGGGGCTGATGGGCGCGACCGCCGACGCGGCGCTTGAGCTGGGCGGCGAGGTGATCGGAATCATCCCCGAGGCGCTGGTCCGGCCCGAAGTCGCGCATCAGGGCTGCACCGAGCTTCATGTCGTTCCCGGCATGCACGCGCGCAAGCAGGCGTTCACCGATCTGTCCGATGGCTTCATCGTACTGCCCGGCGGCGTCGGCACCATGGACGAGCTGTGGGAGGCGATCAGCTGGTCGCAGCTCGGCTATCATGACAAGCCGGTCGGGCTGCTCAACGTGAACGGCTTTTACGACCAGCTCATCGCCTTCAACCGCCACATGATCGAGGTCGGTTTCATCCGCCCGCAGCACGCGAACATCCTGATCGTCGACGACACGCTCGACGGTCTGCTCGCCAAGATGGCGGCATACGAGCCGCACCAGTCGATCTTCTCGATGACGACGGATGATCTGTAATGAATCTCCCCTCCCCTTCAGGGGAGGGGTCGGGGGTGGGGCTGTGACCTTTTCCCCCACCCCAACCCCTCCCCTGAAGGGGAGGGGCTTTGATCGCGCTGCCCTGGTTGCCCATGCGCGCGATTCGATCGCGCGCGGGTCCAAATCCTTCGCGCTCGCCTCGAAGCTGTTCGACCCTGTCACCCGCGAGCGCGCCTGGCTGCTCTATGCCTGGTGCCGCAAGTGCGATGACCTCGCCGACGGGCAGGACATGGGCCATGGCATGAGCGCGGTCGCCGATGCGCAAGAGCGCGTCGCCTATATCCGCGAACAGACCGATGCGGCGCTCGCCGGCGCGCCGACCGACGATCCCGCCTTTGCCGCGCTGGCGCTGGTCGCCAGCGAATGCCGCCTGCCCCGCGCGATCATCTTCGACGTGATCGAGGGTTTCGCGCTCGACGCGGATGACTGGCGTCCGCGCAGCGAGCACGACCTCTATCAATATTGCTATCATGTCGCAGGCGCCGTGGGGCTGCTGATGGCGATCGTGATGGGTGTCGACCCGGGTGACGAGGAAACGCTCGACCGCGCCTGCGATCTCGGCCTTGCCTTCCAGCTCGCCAATATCGCGCGCGACCTGTCCGAGGACGATTCGGTGGGGCGCTGCTATCTTCCGGTCGAATGGCTGGCCGAGATGGACATCCCGCCCGGCCAGCACATGAAACCCTGGCTGCGCCCGCAACTGGTGCCGCTGGCGAAGCGGCTGGCCGATCGGTCCGAAGCGCACGAGGCATCCGCGCGGGTCGGTGCGGCGCGGCTGCCATTCCGCGCGCGCTGGGCGGTGCTGGCGGCGGCGGGCATTTATGGCGATATCGCGCGCGAGGTGCGCCGCCGCGGTGCGCAGGCCTGGGACCACCGGGTCATCACCACGCGCGGGCAGAAGATCGGATGGGTCGCGCGCAGCCTGGCTCAGGCGATGCGAACCCCGGTGCCGGTCAGCCGCGAAGGCTTGTGGACGCGTCCGCGCAACCCAGCGGCTTGATCACGCCGCCTTTGCGGCGCGCAGCCGTTCGGCCATCGGATAGATTTCCTCATGCTCGCGCTCGATCCGGTCGGCCAGCGCCGCGAACACCCTGGCGGATTCGGCGCGAAAGCCATCGGCATCGGCAAGCAGCGCATCGGCGCGCTTCCAGCGGTCGACAAAATCGAGAAAGGCATCGGCAAGGCCGCCCATTTCCTGCCAGTAGCGTTCGGCCGTGCGCGCCACGGCGGGATCGCTGGCATTGCGCAGCGCGGGGTAGAGGATCTCGTCCTCGAGCGCGAGATGGATGCGCAATATGCCGGTCAGTCGCGCGAGCATCAGCGTGATCTCGACCGCTGCAGGCCGGTCCCAGATCTGGAGCGAGCGCGCCTGGATGTCCTGCACGATGGCAAGACTGGCTTCATGCTGCGACTGCAATTGTCCGATGCGCCAGTTCATGACCGTGCGTCCTCCCCGCACCGATGAGCCATCGGAGCAATGATCGGGGCTAAACCAGTTTGGTTAAGGCGCGGCTAATGCCGATGGCACCGCGATAAATGCTATCGATTTCAGTTCTGCGCTTGCCAGCAAAACTGGTTGCAGATAGAAACCCAATATGCGTTTCGTCACCGCGCGCCCTTACGGCCCCCTCACCCTGTCGCTGATCGTCGGCGCTTCGCTGGCGCTGTCCGCCTGTTCGGGCGGCAAGGACGAACCCGCGCCCGTCGCGGCGGACAAGGTCTATCCCGTGACCATTGCGCAAGTGCAGCCCGCCAGCACCTCCGCGCTGATCACCGCAGCGGGCACCGTTCGCTATCGCTACGAGACGCCGCTGGGCTTCACGACCGCAGGCAAGATCGCCAGCATCCGTTTCGAGGAGGGCGACCGGGTGATGCCCGGTGCGCTGATCGCGGCGCTCGATGCGACCCAGGTCGGCGCCAATCTGGAAAGCGCCAGGGCCGAGCAGCAGCGCGCGCAGGCCGAACTGGGCCGGTTCCAACAGCTGTTCGAAAAGGGCTGGGTGACACGCGCGCAGCTCGAACGCGCCGAGGCGACCGCGCGCGCCGCGACCGCCCAGGTCAGCACCGCAGGCTTTGCCAGCGGCACCTCGCGCATTCTTGCACCTTCGGGCGGCATCATCCTCGCGCGAAGCGCAGAGCCGGGACAGGTGGTGGCAGCCGGCACGCAGATCGTGGTGCTGGGCGAGACCAGCGGCGGCATGGTGCTGCGCGCGCCGATGATCGACAGCGATATCGCGCGCCTTTCCCCCGGCATGCCGGTCCTGGTGCGACTGTCGGCGGTGCCTGGCGGCGAGATCGAGGGCGTCATCAGCGAGATCGACGCGCGCGCCAACCCCAGTTCGGGCGCGTTCGAGGTGACGGTCGCGCTGCCCGCCAACCCCGCCCTGCGATCGGGGCAGATCGGCACGGCGGAGTTCCGCGTCGCCGCCGCGCCCGATGCGTCAGGCCTCGCGGTTCCCGCGAGCGCCGTATTCAACGTCCGGGCGGACGAGGGCTTTGTCTATCTGCTCGACCCGAAAACCAGCCGGGTGCGTGCCCGCGCGGTGCAGATCGGCCGCATCGACGACAAGGAGTTGATCGTCACCGGCGGCCTCAGGCCCGGCGACCGCATCGTGACCTCGGGCTTGGTGCTGCTGACCGATGGCGCGAAGGTGAAGCCGCTTGCCAGCCGCCAGCCGAGCCGCACCACCGCCGCTGCGGCCCCTGCCGCCGCCGCGGCGCGATGACGCCGACCCGGCGCGCCCCGCAATGAACCTTGCCGCCTTCACCATCGCCCGCTGGCAACTCAGCCTGGTGGCGTTCCTGCTGCTCGCAGCCTTGGGACTCACCTCGCTGCTGACGATCCCGCGCTCGGTCGATCCGCATTTCCCGATCCCCGTGGTCACCGTCATCATCGCACTGCCCGGAGCCGACGCGGCGGACATCGAGCAGACCATCGCCAAGCCGGTCGAGGAGGTGCTGCGCGGCATCGACGATATCGACGAGATCCGCGCGGGGATCACCGACGGCTTCGTCACCGTCACCGCCGAGTTCGACTGGGATGGCGACCCCGACCAGTATTTCAACGATGTCGTGCGCGAGGTGAGCGCGATCCGCAGCCAGCTGCCCGAAGGCATTACCGAGCTGCGCTATCGCAAGGCACGCACCACCGAGGCGGCGGTGCTGCAGCTCGCGATGGTCAGCAAGACCGCGAGCTGGCGGCGGATGCAGAAATATTCCGAGGACATTCGCGATACCTTCGTGCGCTATCCCGGCGTGCGCAACACGGTGATCGACGGACTTCCGCAGCCCGAGGTCCAGGTGGCGATCGACAGTCGCCGCCTTGCCGAGCTGGGCCTCGCCCCATCCGCGATCGCCGATGCGCTGCGCCGCGGCGGCGCGGAGCTTCCGCCCGGCGCGGTGGACAGCGCAGGGCGGCGCTTCAATGTCGAGGCGGGCGGCGCCTATCGCGATCTCGATACGATCGCCAACCTGCCAATCCGCGCAGGCAACGGCACGCTGATGCGCGTGAAGGACGTCGCCGATGTCCGCTGGGGCAATGCCGAGCAGCTCTATATCACCCGCTTCAACGGCGAGCGCGCGATCTTCCTGTCGATCCTGCAGAAGGACGGGTTCGACGTCATCCGGCTCAAAGCGTCGCTCGAAGAGGAGCTCAAGCGGCAACAGGCCAATTTTCCGCCTGATATCCGGCTCGAGCAGATTTTCGACCAGAGCCGCGATATCGAGCATCGGTTGAGCGAACTGACCCGCGACTTCTCGATCGCGCTCGGCCTAGTCATCATCACGCTGCTGCCGCTGGGCTGGCGCGCCTCGGTGATCGTGATGATCTCGATCCCGCTGTCGCTCGCCTCGGGCCTGCTCGCGATCAGCGTGATGGGCTTCAACCTGAGCCAGCTGGCGGTCGCGGGCTTCATCGTGGCGCTGGGCCTGCTGGTCGACGATTCGATCGTGGTGACCGAGAATATCGCGCGGCATCTGCGCATGGGCAAGCGCCGCTCGATCGCCGCGATCGACGCCACACGCGAGATTACGCCTGCGGTGCTCGGCTCGACCGGCGTGCTGATCTTCGCCTTCACCCCGCTGCTCTTCCTGCCCGAGGGCGCTGGCAAGTTCACCCAGTCGTTCATTTACACGATCATCTTCACCGTGTTCGCCTCGCTGGTGATCTCGCTGACGATCATCCCGTTCCTCGCAAGCCGCATCCTCTCGCGCGACGAGGACCCGGAGGGCAATGCGATCCTCAAATGGCTGACGCACCAGATCGAGCGGCTCTATCGCCCGATCCTGCACAGCGCGCTCGACAAGCCGAAACAGACCTTCTGGGCGTCGATGGCGCTCACCCTATCGGCCTTCGCGCTGATCCCGGTGCTGGGCTTCAGCCTGTTCCCCTATGCCGATACCAGCTATTTCCGCGTCACCATCGATGCCGAACAGGGCAGCAGCGTCGCCACCACCGATGCGCTGGTGCGCAAGGTCGAGGGGGTGCTGGCGAAGGAGCCCGATATCAAGGTGCGCGCGGCCAATACCGGCAGCTCGAACCCGCAGGTCTTCTACAATGTCTTCGCGCTCGACCAGCGGCCCAATTTCGGCGAGGTGTTCGCGGTCATGGATGCCTGGCATCCCGATCGCAGTCCGCAAATGATCGCGCGCATCCGCGAGCGGCTCGAGCAGATTCCCGGCGCGCGCTTCAATGTCGAACTGTTCCAGAACGGCGCGCCGATCGCCTCGCCGGTGGCGCTGCGCATCACCGGCGAGAATCTCGACACGCTGCGTGACATTGCTGCAAAGGTGGAGAAGATTCTGCGCTCGACGCCTGGCGCGCGCGACGTGATCAACCCGGTCGCGACCGACGGCATCGACCTGGATATCGGCATCGACGATGCCAAGGCGGCGCTGCTCAACATCGCGCCGGGCGAACCGCGCCGCGCGATCCGCCTGGCGCTGTCGGGCGAGAATGCGGGCACGTTCCGCGATCCCGAAGGCGACAGCTACCGCGTCACCGTGCGCCTGCCGCTCGGCGAGACCCAGCCGATCTCGGCGCTCGACAAGGTCTATGTCGCCAGCCGCACCGGCGAGGCCATTCCGCTCTCGCAGATCAGCACGCCGCGGCTCGAAAGCGTGCCGCCGCAGATCCAGCGCTTCCAGCTCGAACGATCGGTCACCGTCACCGCCAATGCGCAGCCCGGCGCGCTGCCCGCACGGATCAGCCAGCAGGCGATGGACGAGGTGGGCAAGCTGAAACTGCCGCCGGGCTATCGCGTCTCTGCCGGCGGCGAGGCCGAAGCGATCGCCACCGTGTTCGGTGGCTTGGGGCCGATCATCCTGATCGCCCTGTTCGGCATCTTCGCGGTGCTGGTGGCGGAATTCGGCCGCTTCCGCGAGACGATCGTGGTGGCAGGCGTGATCCCGCTCGGCACCTTCGGCGGCTTTGTCGCGCTGTTCGTGACCGGATCGTCGCTCAGCTACATGGCGATCATCGGCTTCGTCGCGCTGATTGGTATAGAGATCAAGAACTCGATCCTGCTGGTCGATTTCACCACCCAGCTGCGCCGCGAAGGCATGGAATTGCGCGCCGCGATCGAACGCGCGGGCGAGGTGCGCTTCCTGCCGGTGCTGCTGACCTCGGTCACCGCCATCGGGGGCCTGCTGCCGCTCGCGCTGTTCGGCGGATCGCTCTACGCGCCGCTTGCCAGCGTCATCATCGGCGGGCTGATTTCTTCCACCCTGCTCTCGCGCATCGTCACCCCGGTCATGTATCTGCTGATCGCGCGCGGCGGAGAAAAGGACAGCGATGCCAAGGCACCGCCGGTGCTGCCGGCCGAGGGTTGAGGTGGTTGTTTTGAGGTTGTCTCGTTCTATGTCTGTAATCAACCAAGGCCCGCTCAGCCTGAGCTTGTCGAAGGCCCCGCTATCTGGCCAGCATGGGTGCGCGGCCTTCGACGGGCTCAGGCTGAGCGGTGTGGGTACAAACTGAAAAGGACAATAGCATGACCGAACAAACCGCCATCATCGCCGGAGGATGTTTCTGGTGCACCGAGGCCGTGTTCAACGACGTGATCGGCGTGAGCAAGGTCGAGAGCGGCTATATCGGCGGCACCACCGAGAACCCGACCTACAAGCAGGTATGTTCGGGCAATACCGGCCATGCCGAAGCGATCCGCGTGACCTTCGACGACGAGCAGCTGAGCTATGCGGACCTGCTCGACATCTTCTTCGCGACGCACGATCCCACGCAGCTCAACCGCCAGGGCAATGATGTCGGCACCCAGTATCGTTCGGCCATCTTTCCGCTCGATGCGGTGCAGCAGGTCGAGGCCGAGGCCGCGATGAGCCGCAACCAGGCGAACTGGCCGTCGACCATCGTCACCACGATCGAGGAACCTACGACCTGGTACCCGGCCGAGGACTATCACCAGGAATATTGGCAGGGCGAAGGCCAGCGCAATCCCTATTGCCTGGCGGTCATCCCGCCCAAGCTGCAGAAACTGCGCAAGAGCTTTGCCGCGCGGGTCAAGGCCTGAGCCCGGCGTGACCGGGTCGCGGCTTGACAGCCGGGCGGCACGCTGCAAGGTCTCGCCTCGGCTGTCGGGGCCGATAAAGAGGACATAACGTGAAGCCCATCCGCAAAGCTGTGTTTCCGGTTGCCGGTCTCGGCACCCGCTTTCTTCCCGCGACCAAGGCCATCCCCAAGGAGATGCTGCCGATCGTCGACCGGCCGCTGATCCAATATGCGGTGGACGAGGCGCGCGAGGCCGGGATCGAGCAGATGATCTTCGTCACCGGCCGCGGGAAGAGCGCGATCGAGGACCATTTCGATATCGCGTTCGAGCTGGAAAAGACGATGAGCGAGCGCGGCAAGTCGCTCGCGGTGCTCGAGCCCACCAGGCTCGGCCCCGGCAATTGCGCCTATGTGCGCCAGCAGGAACCGCTGGGCCTGGGCCATGCGATCTGGTGCGCGCGCGATATCGTCGGCGACGAACCGTTCGCGATCTTCCTGCCCGACGAATTCATGGTCGGATCGCCGGGCTGCATGAAGCAGATGGTCGAGGCCTATAACCGGCTGGGCGGCAATCTGATCAGCGTGCTCGAGGTTCCGCGCGAGGCGGTGTCGAGCTATGGCGTGATCGCGCCGGGCAAGAGCGAGGGCGATGTCACCGAGGTGCTCGGCCTGGTCGAAAAGCCCAGGGTAGCGGACGCGCCGTCGAACCTGATCATCTCGGGCCGCTATATCCTGCAACCCGAAGTGATGCGCACGCTGGAGAGCCAAGAAAAGGGTGCGGGCAACGAGATCCAGCTCACCGACGCGATGGCGCGGATGATCGGCAGCCAGCCGTTCCACGCCGTCACCTTTGCCGGCAAGCGTTACGACTGCGGCTCGAAGGCCGGTTATGTCCAGGCGAACCTGGCGATTGCGCTGGAGCGCGAGGATATGGCCGACGAAATCCGCGCCTTTGCGGTGGATCTGCTGAAATAGCGGTTCAGGATCGGCTCAGCCGGGCTATAGCAATATCCAGCGCGCATGGGCTCAGGCGCGCTGGAGGGTCGCACATATGAAGATTTCGCTGGGGCTTGCCCTGATTGCCCCGCTGGTGCTGACCGGCTGCATTGCGAGTGCAGTTGGCACCGTCGTTACCGCGCCGGTCAAGATCGTCTCCAAGGGCGTCGATCTGGCCACCACCAGCCAGTCCGAAGCCGACGAGAATCGCGGCCGCGCCATGCGGAAGGCCGAGGAGCGGCTGGGCAAGCTGCAGCGCCAGCGCGACAAGGCCCTGCGCAAATGCGACGATGGCGATGACGAGGCCTGCGAACTGGCGCGCGACATCCAGGAGCAGATCGACGAGGAACGCGACCGGGTGATGTAGCCCCGAGAACCATCGTCCCCTGCGCATCATCGCGGGACTGGTCACGAATCGATCCTGCGGTTAAGGGCCAGAACAGGGCGGGCCGTATCGCATGCCGGGCCCCTCGTTGACGAAAGGCCTCGATATTCCATGGATGGACAGCAGCTCTTTTTCCTGATCGCCGCGCTGGTGATCGCGGTGATGATCCTCATCTGGGCCCTGGTCGGGCGCAGCAGCGGCGGCGCAGGCCATCACGACGCCGGGCATGGCCATGACGATCATGGTCATGGCGCGCATGGGCACGACGATCATGGCCACCATCACGGTCACGCCGCCGTCGAAGCCCCGCCTGCGATCATCCCGACCATCGGCGGCGCGCCCGATCCGACCGTCGCGGCGCTCTCCACCGCCGATGTCGATGCCCAGATTGCTGCCCAGGCGCAAGAAGCCCAGGCCAGCGGAAAGCCGCGCATTGCCGCCGCCGTCGGCGAGCCCGACGACCTGCGCAAGATCAAGGGCATCGGCCCCAAGCTGAACACGCTGCTCGGTGAGTTGGGCGTCGCCCGCTACGACCAGATTGCCGCCTGGACCAGTGCCGATGTCGCCGAGATCGATCCCTATCTCGGCACCTTCAAGGGCCGGATCGAGCGCGACGGCTGGATCGAGCAGGCCGGCTTCCTGGCGCGCGGCGACATTGCCGGGTTCGAGGCGAAGTTCGGGAAGCTTTGAAGCTCATCCGTCACCCTGAACTTGTTTCAGGGTCCATTTCTCCTCTTGGCGCTTCGGCTTGAGGGACACGATGGATCCTGAAACGAGTTCAGGATGACGGAAATACAGACGGCTTCTCAGCCACTCCGTAATCCCAACAAGAAAAGGCCGGGTCATCGCGATGATGACCCGGCCTTTCGTGTTTCAGCGACCCGCTTAGATCAGGCCAGCGCAGCCTTGAGCTTGTCGGCCAGGTCGGTCTTTTCCCAGGGGAAGAAATCGCCTTCGGGCTTGCGACCGAAATGACCATAAGCCGCCGACTTCTGGTAGATCGGCTTGTTGAGGCCCAGATGCTCGCGGATGCCGCGCGGCGTCAGGCGGACGAGCTGCGGCAGCAGCGCCTCGATCTTGTCGTCGGCCACCGTTCCGGTGCCATGCGTGTCGACATAGAGCGACAGCGGCTCGGCAATGCCGATGGCATAGGACAGCTGGATGGTGCAGCGACGCGCCAGGCCGGCAGCAACGATGTTCTTCGCCATGTAGCGGCTGATATAGGCCGCCGAGCGGTCGACCTTGGTCGGGTCCTTGCCCGAGAACGCGCCGCCACCATGGGGGCTCGCGCCGCCATAGGTGTCGACGATGATCTTGCGGCCGGTCACGCCCGCATCGCCATCGGGACCGCCGATCTCGAAGCGGCCGGTGGGGTTCACGTAGATCTTGGTCTCGTCGGTGATGAAGCCCTCAGGCAGGACGTCGTGCATCACGCCGACGACATAGTCGTACAGCTTCTGATACTTGTCCGCATCGCCCTGGCCTTCATGCCAGTAATAGTCGGGGGCGTGCTGGGTCGAGACGACCAGCGCGGTGGCGCGCACCGGCTTTTCGTCTTCATAGGCGAGCGTCACCTGGCTCTTGGCATCGGGCTCGAGGAAATCGACGACCTTGTTGTGCCGGTCCGCCGCCATGCGCTCGAGGATCTTGTGCGAATAGTCGAGCGTCGCGGGCATCAGGTCTTCGGTCTCGTCCGAGGCATAGCCGAACATGATGCCCTGGTCGCCCGCGCCTTCGTCCTTGTTGTCCTTGGCATCGACGCCCTGCGCGATTTCCGCCGACTGGCCGTGCAGATGGTTTTCGAAGCTGAAGGTTTCCCAGTGGAAGCCGTCCTGCTCGTAGCCGATGCGCTTGACGGTCGCACGGACGGTCTTCTCGATTTCCTCGAGCGCGCCGGGGGCCCATTCACCATTTTCGTAGACGCCCTTGCAGCGGATTTCACCGGCGAGCACGACGCGCTGGGTGGTGGTCAGCGTTTCGCAGGCGACGCGCGCATAAGGGTCCTTGGAGAGGAACAGGTCGACGATCGAATCGGAAATCTGGTCCGCGACCTTGTCGGGATGGCCTTCGCTGACCGATTCGGAGGTAAAGAGGAAGCTCTTGCGCATGGATCGCCTTCTTGCTGAGGCCCGCCGAGCTACCCGGAGGGCACATATAAAGATTTCCTTATATCACGGCCCTTAACGGCGGAATGCACGCAGCGCAACCGCGAACAGCAGCAGCAGCCCGGCCAATGCCAGTGGCAGCAGGTTGCCCCCCAGCGCAAAAGGTGTGGCGGCATGCGGCTTCGGCAACACGGCGTCGATATGCCCCGCCTTGTGGTGCGCAATCGAATCGAGCAACCGCCCATCGGCATCGACCACCGCCGAGATGCCGGTAGGGGTGGAGCGGATCACCGGCAGCCCTTCTTCCAGCGCGCGCAGCCGCGCCTGGGCCAGATGCTGGGGCGGGCCCCAGGGGCCGAACCAGGCATCGTTGCTGGGGTTGAAGATAAAGTCGGGGCGATTGTTCCGATCGGCGACCTCGCCCGAAAACACGATCTCGTAGCAGATCTGCAGCCCCATCCGGCCAAACCGGCCGAGATCGAGCGTCTGCGCCCCCGGCCCGGGAGTGAAGCCGAGCGTCCCGGGCACCAGCCGCGACAGCCCGATCCGACCCAAAATCTCCTCATAGGGCAGATACTCGCCGCCGGGGACGAGATGGCTCTTGTCGTAACTGCCCAGAATCTCGGCCTCGCTGGAAAAGACGAACACGCTGTTCGCCGCCGCAATGGCGCGCCCGTTGCGGTCGAAATCGAGCTTCACCCCGCCGGTAACCAGCAGATCGCCATCGTTGACGGGACGTGTCAGACGCGCGCGGATGCCCGCCGGGGTCTCGGGATAATAATAGCGGCGCGGATAGCCATCCTCGACGAAATCCTCGGTCGCAGCCTCGGGCCAGAACACGATGCGCCCCGGCGGCGCCTTGCGATTGACGGTCTGATCGACCAGCCGGGCGAAATTGCGCTGCGCCATGACCGGATCATATTTGTCCGACTGGTCGTTGTTCGGCTGCACCACGGTGATCGGCGTGCGCGTGAACCCGGCGGATGATGGCGCAAGCGCCCATCCGCCCAGGCTGAGGAGCGCCACCCCGGCGAGCAGACCGAGTGCGGACTTCCATTGCCGCTGTACCGCCAGCAGCAGCGCGCCCGATGCCAACATCACCAGCGCGCCCAGGCCATAAGTGCCGACCAGCCGGGCTGCCCAGCCGAATTCGAGCGCGATGACACCCAGCGGGTTCCACGCAAAACCGGTAAACACCCAGGCGCGCATCCATTCAGTGACGAGCCAGAGCGCGGCGAAGGCAAGGATGAAGGCGGCGCTCCCCTCCCCTTGATGGGGAGGGGCTGGGGGAGGGGTGATGGTGCCTTCAGGCGCGGCGCTTGGGGCCAGCGCACCCCCACCGCTGCGACCAGGCTCCTGCGTCGCCAGGTCTCGCGCCTCGTCCATCAAGGGGGAGGAGTAGGGAAGCGCCCTGACCACCACCGTCGCCAGCGCGGGAAACAGCGCGAGATAACAGGAGAGGCCAACCACCGCGACCCAGCCGAGCCAGTGCGGCATGGCATCCTGATAGGTGAAGGCAATCGCGATCCAGTTGAGCCCGATGGTGAACTGGCCCAGGCCGAACAGCCAGCCGCGCGCAAAGGCGGCCTTGCGGCTCGGTGCCGTGGCAATCAGGTGGATCAGCAGCGCCATGCACGCCAGCGTCACCGGCCACAGGTTCAGCGGTGCAAAGCCGGTGGCGGAAAGCCCGCCCGCCAGCAGGGCGAGCCATTTGGGAAAGCGCTGGATCATCTGTGCGGTGCTATGCCCGGCCTGTTGCGGCGTGACAATCGGCGTTGCAACGCGCCTGTCACGAACCGCAGGGATTTTGCACCAAAATCAGGTGACAGGCCGCACCGCCCCCCGCATAAGCTTGGCGCCATGACCAGCCTCGCCGCCATATTGCTCGCCGCGCAAGCCGCACCTGCACCGGTCGCCCCGCCGGCGCTGACCCAGACGCAGCGCGACGACCTGACCTGCGCGGCGGCCTTCGCGATCATCGCGTCCGAGCAGGAGCGCGGGGTGACGTCCGCATTGGCCTATCCCACCATGGTCACGCGCGGCCGCACCTATTTTGTTAACACCGCCGAGCGAATCGTTACCGAAACCGCGTCGAGCGATGCGGCGATCGGCGCGGCGCTGACGCAGATTGTCCAGAAGTTGCAGAGCGATGCGGCGCAATCGAACGACCCGGCGGGCGTGGTCGATGCGATCATGACCCCGTGCCTCGAAAAGCTCGACGCGGCCGTTCCCGTGCCCCCGCCGCCATCGATGCTGCAATGCGCGGTCTATGTGCAGCTGGCGTATGAAGAGGTGAAGGGCCGCGAGGGCGATTCAACCACCGCGCGCGACCTCAAGACGCTCGCAAGCGTGCTCGAATCGCGCGCCCGCGACGAAATGCGCGACGAGGGGCTGAGCGGCAACGAAGCCGATGCGAAGCTGATCGAAACGCGCGAGGCCGCGATTGCGACGGAAAAGGCGCGCGACCCCAGCGACGATTTGACGGACATCGATTTCGAGGTGTGCTTCAACATGGCCAAGCCCGCAGAAAAGCGCTGACCGGCCACCCGCCCCATATCGGGACGCAGCTTATCCACAGCCTGTCAAAAAAATGGCGAAAACTGTCAGCGGACCTGTCGGTTTTACGCATCGTTAACGATTGACCCCTAAATCGTTAACCAGACACGGCAAGCAGTGCCGGTAACGATATGGGGCAAGCAAAATGGAACAGATCGACGGACAGGCCATGGCCGAACTGATCGTGGGCAACAGCGTTGCGATCCGCGAGATCCGCGGCCTCGTGCGTTTTGCCGCCCAGACCAATGCCTCGGTGCTGATCACCGGCCCGTCGGGCACCGGCAAGGAGCTGGTCGCGCACGCGCTGCACCGTGCATCGCAGCGTGCCGCCGCTCCGTTCGTTGCCGTCAATAGCGGCGCGATCCCGCGCGAGCTGATCGAATCCGAACTGTTCGGCCATGAAAAGGGCAGCTTTACCGGCGCCATCGCCCGCCGCCTGGGTCATTTCGAGACCGCCAATAACGGCACGCTGTTCCTCGACGAAATCGGCGAGATGCCGCTCGACATGCAGGTTCGCCTGCTGCGCGTGCTGGAAGACCAGAAGGTCCGCCGCATCGGCAGCAACGACGATGTCCGCGTCGACGTCCGCCTGATCGCGGCGACCCACCAGTGCCTTGAAAGCGCGATCGGCGAAGGCCGGTTCCGCGCCGACTTGTTCTACCGCCTCAACGTCCTGCCGATCGAGCTGCCTGCCCTCGCCGAGCGCATCGAGGACATTCCGATGCTGGTCCAGCATTTTCTCTCGCGCGGCTTTGCCGCCGACAATCCGCCGGTGTTCACCGATGAGGCGATGGCGATCCTGATGGCGCATGACTGGCCGGGCAATGTCCGCGAGCTCAAGAACCTGGTCGAGCGCGCCGCCGTGTTCTTCCAGGGCATGGAAGTCGGCACCGACCAGATGGCGATGCTGCTCCGCCCGATCCGCTCGGCGCGCCCCGAACTGTCGCAGCCGATTGGCGTGGCGATGCCGGCCAATGTCGTGCCGATGGCTGCTGTGCCCTCCGTGACCATTCCGGCCCCCACGCCCAGCTTCGCCAAGCCGATCGACCTGCGCGAATATCTGCAGAACGAGGAACGCCGCGTGCTGATCGAAGCACTCGAATCGACAGGCGGCGTCGTTTCCGCCGCCGCCCGCCTGGTCAAGCTGCAGCGCACCACCTTTGTCGAGAAGATGAAGCGCTACCAGATCGGCCGCGAGATCGCGCTGAGCGCTTGAACCGCCATCTCCCCTCTTCCCAACGCTAAAGCCCTCCCCCTCGATGGGGGCGGGTGGGGTGGGGGTGTTCTCTCCGGATTGCGCGGCATTTTGCCAGCGCGCCGCTAGAGCTCCGCCGGACCATCACCCTCACCACTGCGACTAGGCCGCAAGCGACCAAGTCTCGCTGCCTCTCCCATCAAGGGAGAGGCGTGCGGAGTTGGGAACGCAGGAGGATAAGCCGCTCAGAAATCGGCTTCCTCGTAATGCGAGGGCGGCTTGATCACTTCCATCCGCTCGGCGAGCAGCGGCCGGAACGAGGGCCGCGACTTGAACTTCCTGTACCAGTCTGCGGTCTGCGCATGCGCCAGCCAGTCGATGCCGCCCAGATAATCGGCGATCGAGATATGCGCCGCAGCGGCAAGATCGGCGAGGCTCATCGTCGCGCCTGCGATCCAGGCATGATGGTCGAGCAGATAGTCGATATAGTCGAGATGCGTGTTCGCCAGCCGCATCGCCTCGCGCAGCACCCGGCCATCGGGCGGCTGGCGATAGATCAGCCGCTTGCGCATGCGTTCGTGCATCAGCGGGGCGACGACATCGCCGAAGAACTGCTCGTCGAACCATGCGACCAGCCGCCGAATCTCGGCGCGGTTGTCGGCCGATCCGTTGATCATCGGGTTCTTCTCGACCGTTTCCTCGAAATATTCGCAGATCGCCCAGCTGTCGCACAGCGTCTGGTCACGGTCGCGATGGCGCATCACCGGGGTGCGCCCGGCCGGGTTCATGTCGAGAAATTCGTCGCGCTGTTCCCAGGGTGATTCGCGCACCAGCTCATAACCTATGCCCTTTTCTCCCAGCAGAAGCCGGACTTTGCGCGAAAACGGACACAGGGGAAATTGGAACAGCTGCCACATTCCATCCTCCATGCAACAGCGGCGCGAAGGCGTCCATATAATGCTTTGGCGGCGAGGCGCATTTTACGGTCAGAACGGGGCGATCGTCCGACCCCTCTCACCCAGCGGGAACCTGAACGGATAGTCATTTTGTTTCGACGAACGGATGGAATCTGTCGATTTGCCGCATCTTTCGTTCAGCTTCGGGACGGGTTCGCAGGCCTAGACCGGCTCCGACGCCGGGCAGGACCTGGCGCGCACATGAAGGACAAGAAAATGAAAACACTGACCCCCCTCAAGCTCGCAGCGCTTTCGGCCGCAGCCGCGCTTCCCTTTGCGCTGTCGGCCCCGGCCATGGCGCAGGATGCCGGCCAGCCGGAAGTCTATGTCGGCGGCCAGGTCGGCTATCATGACCTTGGCAGCAACCCGATCGGTGCCGATGACGGCGCGATCTATGGCGTCTATGCCGGTGTCGACGTTCCCGTCGGCCCGACGCTGATCCTGGGTGCGGAGGGCAATTACAACCTCGGCTCGAACGCGATCGACAGCGAATATGGCGTCGCCGGCAAGATCGGCGTGAAGGTTGGCGATCGCGGCCAGCTGTTCGCGCGCGGCGGCTATCAGTGGGTCAATGTCGACGGATCGAAGGTGCTGAACGTGCCCGTCCCCGCCGGCTTTGACGACACCGATGGCGATTATCTCGTCGGCGTTGGCGGCCAGTACAAGATCGGCCCCAACACCGCGCTGCGCGTGACGGTCGATACGCTGGGCTTCGACACCACCCGCGTTGCCGGCGGCCTGTCGTTCAACTTCTGAGCGGCATCGCCTGACCGCTGACGGTCGGCAACAAGGCCCCGCCCGCCCCTTTCCCCAGGGCGGGCGGGGCTTCTTGTTACGACCTTCCTGTCATTCGGCAGCTTCCATCGCCACGGCATCGCTCAGTGGATGGGCGAGACGGGTCAGCATCTCCTTGGGGCAGACCTGCCAGAATTGCGGCAGATAGCGGTCCCAGTTGCGCAGGATCTCCTGTGCCCACTGGCTGTCGGTGCCCTCGATATGCGCTGCAATCAGCCCCTTGAGACGATCTTCCCAGTACGCACTGTCGATACGCTGCCAGACGATCGATTCGGGGTTCGCCTGGGCCTCGAAGCGATCGTGCCGGTCGAGCACAAAGGCCATGCCGCCAGTCATCCCGGCACCGAAATTGCTTCCGGTCTCGCCCAGGATCACCGCCGTGCCGCCGGTCATATATTCGCAGCCATTGGCGCCGCAGCCCTCGACCACCACTTCTGCGCCCGAGTTGCGAACAGCGAAGCGCTCGCCCGCCTGGCCCGCCGCGAACAGCTTTCCTGCGGTCGCGCCATAGAGCACGGTGTTGCCGATGATCGTGTTGGCATGGCTGACCAGCGGCGAGCTCACCGTCGGGCGCACGATGATGGTGCCGCCCGAAAGACCCTTGCCGACATAGTCATTGGCATCGCCGAACACCTCAAGCGTGATGCCCCGGCACAGGAACGCGCCCAGCGACTGACCCGCAGAGCCGCGCAGCCGGATGCGGACATGGCCTTCGTCCAGCGCCTTCATGCCATAGATGCGCGTGATCTCGGCCGAAAGCCGCGTGCCGACCGCACGGTGCGTGTTGCGGACATTATAGGTCAGCTGCATCTTCTCGCGCCGGTCGAACACGGGCCGCGCATCCTTGAGGATCAGCGCGTCGAGACTGTCAGGCACCGGGTTGCGCCAGGTATCGAGGCTGAACCGGCGCTGTTCGTCGGCGACATCGACCTTGGCGAGGATCGGGTTGAGGTCGAGATCGTCGAGATGCTCGGCCCCGCGGCTGACCTGACGCAGCAGGTCGGTGCGGCCGATGATCTCGTCGAGGCTGCGGAAGCCCAGCCGCGCCAGGATCTCGCGCACTTCCTCGGCGATGAAGGTCATCAGGTTGATGACCTTTTCGGGCGTGCCGGTGAACTTGGCGCGGAGCCGCTCGTCCTGCACGCAAACGCCCACCGGACAGGTGTTGCTGTGGCACTGGCGCACCATGATGCAGCCCATCGCGACCAGCGACAGCGTGCCGATGCCATATTCCTCCGCGCCCAGGATCGCGGCGATGACGATGTCGCGCCCGGTCTTGAGCCCGCCATCGGTGCGCAGCTTCACCCGGTGGCGCAGGCCATTGAGGGTGAGCACCTGGTTCGCTTCGGACAGGCCCATTTCCCAAGGCGTGCCGGCGTACTTGATGCTGGTCTGGGGCGATGCGCCCGTGCCGCCGACATTGCCCGAGACGAGGATCACGTCGGCATGGGCTTTTGCCACACCGGCGGCGATCGTGCCGATGCCCGCCGCCGAGACCAGCTTCACGCAGACGCGCGCATGCGGGTTGATCTGCTTCAAATCATAGATCAGCTGCGCCAGATCCTCGATCGAATAGATGTCGTGATGCGGCGGCGGGCTGATCAGCGTCACCCCGGGGGTGGAGTGCCTGAGCTTGGCGATATATTCGGTGACCTTGAAACCGGGCAGCTGGCCGCCCTCGCCGGGCTTGGCCCCTTGTGCGACCTTGATCTCGATCTCCTCGCACGCGCCCAGATATTCGGCGGTGACGCCGAACCGGCCCGATGCGACCTGCTTGATGCCGCTATTGGCATTGTCGCCATTGTCGCGCGGCGAATAGCGTTCAGACGCCTCGCCGCCCTCGCCCGACACCGCCTTGGCGCCGATCCGGTTCATCGCGATCGCCAGCGTCTCGTGCGCTTCGGGTGACAGCGCGCCCAGCGACATGCCCGGCGTGACGAAGCGCTTGCGGATCTCGGTGATCGCCTCGACCTCGTCGAGCGGGACCGGCTTGGCGGCGTAGTTGAACTCCATCAGGTCGCGCAGATAGACCGGCGGCAGCTCGCGCACGCCGGCGGCAAACTGCAGATATTGCGAATAGCTGTCCTTGGCCACTGCGGTCTGGAGCAGGTGCATCAGCCCCGCCGAATAGGCATGCGCCTCGCCGCCGTCACGCTGCTTGTAGAAGCCGCCGATCGGCAGCCGCGCGACATTGCTGTCCCAGGCCGCATCGTGCCGCAGCTTGGCGTTCAGGTGCAGCGAGGCATAGCCTTCACCCGAGATCTTCGACGGCATGCCGGGGAACAGATCGTTGACCAGCGCGCGGCTCAGCCCCACCGCCTCGAAATTGTATCCGCCGCGATAGCTCGAGATCACCGCGATGCCCATCTTGGACATGATCTTGAGCAGCCCCTCGTTGATCGCCTTGCGGTAATTGGCGATGCACTTGTCGAGCGGAATGTCGCCGCACAGGCCGCGTGCCTGGCGGTCGGCGATGGACAGTTCGGCGAGCCAGGCGTTGACCGTGGTCGCGCCCGCGCCGATCAGCACCGCGAAATGGTGCGTGTCGAGGCACTCGGCGGTGCGCACGTTGATCGAGGCATAGGCGCGCAGGCCCTTGCGCACGAGATGCGTGTGCACGGCGGCCGCCGCGAGGATCATCGGCACGCCGATATGGTCCTCGTCGGCCTTTTCGTCCGAGAGGAAGATTTCGGTGCTGCCTTCGCGCACCGCCTGTTCGGCTTCATTGCGGATGCGGGTGATCGCGGCACGCAGCTGTTCGGGTCCGCCCTCGGCCGGGAAGACGCAGTCGATTTCCGCCACCAGCCGCCCGAAATCGGCCTTGAGCCTGCCCCATTCACTATTGGTCAGCACCGGGCTGTCGAGCACCAGCACGCGCTCGTTCTGGCTGTCCTGCTCGAGGATATTGGCCAGGTTCGAAAAGCGCGTCTTCAGGCTCATCACATGCCGTTCGCGCAAGGAGTCGATCGGCGGGTTGGTTACCTGGCTGAAATTCTGGCGGAAGAATTGCGCGATCGGGCGCGGCTTGGCGCTGACCACCGCGAGCGGGGTATCATCGCCCATCGACCCGATGGCTTCCTTGCCGTCCTCGGCCATCGGCGCGAGGATCGTCTCCATGTCCTCGATCGTCAGGCCAGCTGCAACCTGACGCCGGGTCAGTTCGGCACGGTTCATCTCGGCGATGCTGTCGGGTCCGGCGGGCGGCAGGTCATGGATCGAACGGAAGCCCTTGACCAGGTCGCGATAGGGCTGTTCGGCGGCGATCCGGTCCTTGATTGCGCGGTCGTGATAGAAGCGGCCCTCGTGCAGGTCGACCGCGATCATCTGGCCCGGCCCCAGCCTGCCCTTCTCGACGATGGTGCTTTCGGGCAGCACGACCATGCCGGTTTCCGAGCCGATGACGAGCAGATTGTCGTTGGTGAGGCTGTAGCGCAGCGGACGCAGCGCGTTGCGGTCGACACCCGCCACCGCCCAGCGGCCATCGGTCATCGCCAGCGCCGCCGGGCCGTCCCACGGCTCCATCACGCTTGCCATATATTCGTACATCGCCTTGTGCTCGGGCGGCAGGACCTGGTCGCCCTGCCACGCTTCGGGCACCAGCATGATCTTGGCGGTCGGCGCCTCGCGGCCCGAGCGGCAGATCGCCTCGAACACCGCATCGAGCGCGGCGGTATCGGACGCACCGGCCGGAATCACCGGCTTGATGTCCTCGCTGTTCTCGCCAAAGGCCAGCGACGCCATCTTGATCTCGTGGCTCTTCATCCAGTTCTTGTTGCCCCGGATGGTGTTGATCTCGCCATTATGCGCCAGGCAGCGGAACGGCTGGGCCAGCCACCATTGCGGGAAGGTGTTGGTCGAATAGCGCTGGTGGAAGATCGCGATGCGGCTCTCGAAGCGCGGATCGACAAGATCGGGATAGAAGACCGACAGGCTCTCGGCCAGGAACAGACCCTTGTAGATGATCGAGCGGCACGACAGCGAGCAGATGTAGAAATCGCTGATCTGCGCGGCGATGACCTTGTTCTCGATCCGGCGGCGGACGAGATAGAGCTGCTTTTCGAACTCGGCGATATTCTGCTCGTCGGGCATCGGACCCGCGATCATGATCTGCTCGATCTCGGGGCGGGTGCGCTGTGCCTTGTCGCCGATCACCGCGATGTTCACCGGCACCTGGCGCCAGCCATAGATGGTATAGCCCGCCTCGATGATCTCGCTCTCGACGATCGTGCGGCAGGTCTCCTGCGCCTGCAGATCGGTGCGCGGCAGGAAGACCATGCCGACCGCGAGCTTGTTGGGCAGCACCTTGTGGCCCGAATCGGCGATCGCATCGTCAAAGAAGCGCACCGGCAGGTCGACATGCAGGCCCGCGCCATCGCCGGTCATGCCATCGGCATCGACCGCGCCGCGATGCCACACCGCCTTCAGCGCATCGATCGCGCTCTCGACGACGCGGCGCGAGGGCTTGCCGTCGGTCGCGGCGACCAGTCCGACGCCGCAGGCATCGGATTCATAATCGGGCCGGTACATGCCTTCGCGGGCAAGGCGTTCATGCTCGGGCGTGGGGAAGTGGGTCATGTCTCGTGTCTTTCGTCTCGACCGGCCGGGGCTTCGCGCTCATCCGGCCAGGTCCGTCATTCTTGCTCAGGCGGCGACCCTTTCGGCCCCGGCGCGGGCCTTGGCCTTCAGATATTTGTGCATGTGCTCGGCGACATCGCGGCCGTCGCGGATCGCCCAGACGACCAGCGAAGCCCCGCGCACGATATCGCCTGCGGCAAATACGCCATCGAGGCTGGTCATCATCGTCTTGTGGTCGACGCGCAGCGTGCCCCAGCGCTGGACCGAGAGCTCGTCGCAGCCGAACGCACTCGGCAGGTCCTCGGGATCGAAGCCCAGGGCCTTGATGACGAGATCGGCCGGAACCGAGAAATCGCTGTCGGGATCGGGCTCGGGCGCGCTGCGGCCCGAAGCGTCGGGCGCGCCGAGGCGCATGCGGCTGGCGCGCACGGCGGTCGCGTGCGGCGTGCCCTCGACCGCGACCGGGCCGGAGAGCCAGACGAACTCGACGCCCTCTTCTTCGGCATTGAGCACCTCGCGCTGCGATCCGGGCATGTTGATCCGGTCGCGGCGATAGAGGCACTTGACCGAGGCCGCGCCCTGGCGGACGGCGGTGCGCACGCAATCCATCGCGGTATCGCCGCCGCCGATCACGACGACATTCTTGCCTTCAGCATTGAGCGCGCCGCTGTCGAACGCGGGGACGTCATCGCCAAAGCCCTTGCGGTTCGAGGCGATGAGATAATCAAGCGCGGGTACGACGCCATCGGCACCGATGCCCGGCACCTTGATGTCGCGCGCCTTGTAGACGCCGGTGGCGATCAGCACGGCGTCGTGCTTCTCCCGCAGATCGTCCATGGCGCAATCGCGTCCGACCTCGAACCCGCAATGGAAGACGATGCCTGCTTGCTCGAGCCGCGCGACGCGGCGCATCACCACGTCCTTTTCCAGCTTGAAGCCGGGGATGCCATAAGTCAGCAGCCCGCCCGCGCGGTCATGCCGGTCGTACACGTGCACGTCATAGCCGCCCATGCGCAGATATTCGGCCGCGGTCAGCCCCGCAGGCCCCGCACCGATGATGCCGACCGACTGGCCGCGCGGCTTGCCGACCAGCACCGGCTCGACCCAGCCCTGCTCCCAGGCGGTATCGGTGATGTACTTTTCCACCGAGCCGATGGTGACCGCGCCATGGCCGGAAAATTCGATCACGCAATTGCCTTCGCACAGACGATCCTGCGGGCAGATGCGGCCGCAGATTTCGGGCATGGTCGAGGTGAGGTTCGACATCTCATAGGCTTCGCGCAGCCGCCCTTCGGCGGTCAGGCGCAGCCAGTCCGGAATGTGATTGTGCAGCGGGCAATGGGTCGAGCAATAGGGCACGCCGCATTGCGAGCAGCGCGCCGATTGCGCCTGCGCGGCGCTGCCATCGAACTTGTCCGAGATCTCCTCGAAATCGTCGGCGCGGTCCTCGGCGCTGCGCTTGGGCGGATAGGCCTGACCGCGATCGACGAATTGCAGCATCGCGAGCTTTTCCGCCGCGAGCGCCGCTGCGGTTGCTACTGTGTTGTCGTGCTGGTCAGCCATGCCCCTGCCTTCATTTGCGCAATCGATAGGCGCGCGAAAAATTGCGCGCGCCGCAACTGACGCAGCTTTAAGCGATCATGAACGCAGAGTCACGCATTTTTCTGTCAATAGGTCAGCATTGTTGACTATTGATCCGCGATAAGGATCATTTCGTCGCAGCTTCAGACAATTTCCCAATCTCAATAGGTCCGCATCGGCCCTTATCGATTGGCCAGCCAGATCAGGGCCGCCGCGCCTGCGACGATGCGATACCAGGCGAAGGGCACGAAACCGTAGCGCGTGATGATCTTGAGGAATGCCTTGACCACGACCAACGCCACGATGAACGAGACGACGAACCCGATCGCGATCGCGCCGAACTCGTCCGGGGTGAGCAGGTCGCGGTTCTTGTAGAGCTGCAACACCGTCGCGCCGGTCAGCGTCGGCAGCGCGAGGAAGAAGCTGAACTCCGCCGCCGTCTTGCGATCCACCCCCATCGCCATTGCGCCCAGGATGGTCGCGCCCGAGCGGCTGACCCCGGGAATCATCGCGATGCACTGCACAAGGCCGATGCCGATCGCGGTCTTGAACGGTACGCCGGCAACGCCGCCGGCGTCGCTGGTCTTCGCAAGCTTCTCGACCACCAGGATCGCCACCCCGCCGATGATCAGCGCCCAGGCGACGACCACCGCATTCTCGAGCAGCTTGTCGATCTGGTCGCCGAACGCCAGACCCAGGATGACCGCGGGAAAAAAGGCGATCAGCAGGTTGCGGGTGAACGCGACGGCGGACGGTTCCCAGCGCACCAGCCCGGCGAGCACGTCCATGAACGTGCGCCAGTAGAGCACCACGATCGCGAGGATCGCGCCCGGCTGGATCGCGATGTTGAACACCGCCCAGGCCTCGGCATCGAAGCCGAGCAATTCGGTCGCAAGGATCAGGTGTCCGGTGGACGAGACCGGCAGAAACTCGGTCAGGCCTTCGACGATGCCCAGCAATATGGGGATAAGGTACATTTCGATCATGCCGTCTTAAGAGCGGCGGCATTCCCCCAAGTCAACCGCCTATCAGGCGGAAAGGCTGGCCGTCAGCTTGGCGAATGCTTCCTGAGAAACCCCGGCCACGCCCTCGCGCCAGCGCGCCGGATCGGCGGTCATCGTGTACTTGCGCGACTTGTTGGTGCCCACCCCGCCGAGAAAACCGATGACATTGCTCACCGTCTCCAGCGTCTTGGCGGTGCCGCCAGTCGTATCCGCGAACGTGCCGTAATCGCCGCCCATCGCCACCGGCTCCTTGAGCACCACCGACCCGATCTTGCCGCCCGGCGCGAACACGGTGAGCTGGCTGGCATCGGGAAAGGCGGCGAGGCTCGACTTGACCTTGACCGAAGAGCTGTTGGTGAACCAGCCGCCATAGCTGTCGGCATCGGCGAAATCGACGAGCAGCAGCGCGTTGATCACCGCCTGGCCCGAGGATTTCGCATAGGTTTTCGCGTTCATGCTGGCGTTGACGACACTCATGTTGAAGCTGAAGTCGAAACCGCCGCCGGTCATGATGCCCAGCCATTCCTGCAACACAACGGGATCGCCCAGCGCCGCCGGGCTGAACAGCCGCGCCCTGGCCTTGTCGTCGCGCCCGGTGAGCAGCGTGCGTTCCTCGCCATTGGGCAGCGGCTTGACCTTGCTGCCATAGGCCGCGAGCAGTCCCTGCCGATCGGCGAGCGTGATGCCCATCGCCGACAGCCGGTCAGTGAATGCGGCATAGGCCGCTTCGGTCGCATCCCTGAAATCTGCGTCGGTCAGCCCGGCGAGATAGCTGCGCGCGGTCGATTTGCCGCCGAAACCGCCGCCCATCAGCCCGCCGCCGGCCTTGGCGCGGTCGATCCGCTCGGTGAGAAAGCCCAGCGCGAACGATCCGATCACCGCCTGGCGCATCCCGGCGAGCGCTGCTGGGTTCTTGACCGATACCGGCGACTTGGCCTTTTTCGCGGCCAGAACCGGCGATGGCAGCGCAGCGAGCGCGGCAGCGCTCGCCGAAGCGATCAAAAAGTGGCGGCGATCGAGCGTCATCATGTCCCCCTTGAGCGAAGCGACGATCCCGGCGGGCGCTGAACCCGCCGGGATCGCCTTTCCATCACCTGTCACCGGCCAGCAGGGTCGCGGTTTGCTGAATGTTCGGTGGCCGATGATGAAAAGCGGATGCTTCGTTGAAGACAGGCTTAAGCCGCTGTTTCCCATCGCCACACCCCGATTGGGGGGGATTTGATGTCGGGTGCGATCAATGGCTGACAGCGCATGGAGAATATGGCAGCATGACTGCCAATAATTCGCCGGACGCAAGGCGATCGAAGCAGGAGGGTGCAGATGAAACGGGTTCTGAAAGCGGGCGCGATGGGGATCGCGCTGATCAGCGGCGCGGCCGCGCAGGCACAGCTGACCGATGCCGAGCGCGCAGCGGTGCTGGCGCGGCTTCCCGCCGATGACGGCAGCGACATGGCCGATGCGACCCGCGGCAAGATCGCCGAAATTCCGGGCGGCGTGATCAAGACCGCCGATGGCAAGACCGTGTGGGACGCATCCGCCTTCGATTTCCTCAAGGCCGAGACCGCGCCTGCAACCGTCCACCCCTCGCTCTGGCGGCAGGCGCGGCTGAATCATATCCACGGGCTGTTCGAGATCGTCCCCGGCAAGGTCTGGCAGCTGCGCGGCTATGACATTGCGGTGATGACGATCATCTCGGGCAAGACCGGCTGGATCGTGGTCGATCCGCTGCTGACCGAAGAGGCCGCCGCTGCCGCGATGCAGCTGGCCGAAAGCAAGATCGGCAAGCGCCCGATTTCCGCGGTGCTGTTCAGCCACAGCCATGCCGACCATTTCGGCGGGGTGGGCGGCATCCTTTCGCCCGACGACGCGAAGAAGCGCAAGGTGCCGATCGTCGCGCCGCACGGCTTTGCCGAAGAGGCGGTGAGCGAGAATGTGCTCGCGGGCAACGCGATGACCCGGAGGTCGAGTTACATGTTCGGCACCGCGCTCGCGCCAGGGGCGCAGGGCCGGGTCGACAACGGCCTGGGCACCGGGCTGTCGATCGGCACCACCGGTTACATGGCCCCCAATATGCTGATCGGCCCCGAAGGCGGGCTGAAGGTGATCGACGGGGTGCGCTTCGACTTCATGGATGCCGCGGGCACCGAGGCTCCGGCCGAATTCCTGTTCTATCTGCCCGATTTCAAGGTGCTGCACACCACCGAGGTGTCGGTGAAGACGCTGCACAACATCCTCACCCTGCGCGGCGCGCAGGTGCGCGATGCTTTGCGCTGGTCGAAGATCATCGACAAGGCGTTGGTCAAATGGGGCAATGAGGCCGAGGTGCAGATCGCCTCGCACAACTGGCCGACCTGGGGCCAGGCGCGCGTGGCCAAATATCTGGAGAACCAGCGCGACGCCTATCGCTATGTCCATGACCGCACCCTGGGCCGCGCCAATGCGGGGATGACCCTGCACGAGGTGGCAGACGGCATTGCCGAACCTTCGGCGCAGCAACAGGCCTATGCCGCGCGCGGCTATTACGGCACGATCAACCACAATATGAAGGCGACCTATCAGCGCTATTACGGCTGGTGGGACGGGGTTCCTGCCAATTTCAATCCGCTGCCCCCGGTCGCAGCCGGCAAGGGTTATGTCGAGCTGGCGGGCGGCGCGGACAAGCTGCTCGAAGCGGGCAGGAAAGCGCAAGCGGCTGGCAACCACCGCTGGGCCGCCGAGCTATTGAACCATCTCGTCTTTGCCGAGCCAAACAACGCCGCCGCCAAGGCGGCGCTGGCCGACAGCTATGAGGCGCTCGGCTTTGCCGCCGAATCGGGCATCTGGCGCAATTACTATCTCGCCGGTGCCGCCACGCTGCGCGGGACCGAATTGCCGCGCAAGGGATCGAGCACGCAGAGCCGTAGCTTCATCAGCGCCATCCCCACGGCGGAATTCTTCGACGCGCTCGCCACCCGCTTTGCCGCCGAACGCGCGGGCAACATGCGCGCGCGCATCAATTTCATCCTGCCCGATACCAGGGAAACGCTGGGGATCATGGTCAATGGCGATGTCGAGGTGCCGCGCTATGGCGCGACGCTCGCCGATGCCAACGCCACGGTGACACTGAACCGCAAGGATTTCGACGCGATCGTCATCGGCGAGACCGATTTCCCGACGCTGATGAAATCGGGCGCGATGAAGATCGAGGGCGATTCGGGGCTGTTCCTGCGCTGGCTGATGCTGCACCCGCCGTTCGACCCCGCCTTCGCGGTGGTGACGCCCTGAGCGTTACTCGGCAGTCAGCGGGCGGGCGAGAAGCGCGGCGACGGCATCGCCTGCGGCCACATCGCCCGCAAGCAGCGCGCAGACGGTATCGACGATCGGCATCGCGACGCCGCGCGCCTTCGCCACGCGTTGCAGCACCGGCGCGGTGAACGCGCCTTCGGCGACCGTCGCGCGGTCGGCGAGCACATCGGCGGCCCTGCGCCCCTCTCCCAGCGCCTTGCCGAGCGAGAAATTGCGCGAGCTCATCGACGAGCAGGTCAGCACCAGATCGCCCAGCCCCGACAGGCCCGACAGCGTCTCGGCCTGCGCCCCGCAGGCGAGGCCGAAGCGCGTCATTTCGGCAAAGCCGCGCGCGATCAGCGCGGCGCGGGCGTTCTGGCCGAGGCCCAGCCCCTCGACCACCCCGCAGGCGATGGCGAGCACGTTCTTGACCGCGCCGCCGATCTCCGCGCCGATAATGTCGGTGCTGAAATAGGGGCGGAAGGCGGGACGCCAGATCAGCGGCGCGATCCGGTCCCATTGCGCCCGGGTTTCGCAGGCCAGCGTTACGGCGGTCGGCTGGCCGTTTGCGACCTCGTGCGCGAAGGTGGGGCCGGAGAGCACGGCGAGCGGCCTGCCAGGCGCGGCGGCGCGCGCGGCATCGACCATCAGCTCGCCGCTCGCTTCCTCGATGCCCTTGCAGCACAGCACCAGATCGCCGGGACCTTCGGGCAGGGCCGCCAGCACGCGGCGCATATGCTGCGCGGGCGTGACCACCAGCAACAGCGGCAGGTCGCCCAGCTCGGCCAGATCGCTCGTCGCGCGGATACCCGGGTTGAGATCAATGCCCTTGAGATAGGCGCTGTTGCGATGATCGCGGTTGATCTCCTCGATCACCGGAGGCTCGAACGCCCAGAGCCGCACTTTGCTGCCATCGCTCGCCAGCATCTGTGCGAGCGCGGTGCCCCAGGCCCCGCCGCCGATCACGCCGAGGGTTTGGCTGCTCATGCCTTCACCCCCGCCCCGCGCGCCGCTTCGGCTTCAGGATCGAGCGGCCAGCGCGGGCGCGCAGGCATGTCGAGCGGATCGGTCAGCCCCAGCGCGAACCGCTCGGCCCCGGCCCAGCCGATCATCGCGGCATTGTCGGTGCACAGCCAGAGCGGTGGAGCGACAAAGCCCATGCCGTGCCGCGCCGCCAGCGCCTCGAGCGCAAAGCGGATCGCGCCATTGGCGGCGACACCGCCTGCGACGACCAGGGTTTTGGGTTTGCCGCCAGTGCCATCGGATGCAGCGAGCGCTCGCTCCAGCCGATCGACCAGGCAATCCACCACCGCCTGCTGAAATGCCGCTGCGATATCCTCTGGCCGGTGCGCTCCGCTCTGCGCCGCGCGCAGCACAGCGCTCTTGAGCCCTGCGAACGAGAAATGCGGCTCGGCGCTGCCCAGCAGCGGCCTTGGCAGCGGCACCGCCTTCGAATCGCCGGTCTTGGCCAGCGCCTCGACGCGCGGCCCGCCGGGATAGCCCAGACCCAGAATCTTGGCGGTCTTGTCGAATGCCTCGCCCGCCGCATCGTCGATCGTGGTTGCCAGCCTGCGATACTGGCCGACCCCGTCGACGCGCAAAATCTGGCAATGCCCGCCCGAAACAAGCAGCAGCAGATAGGGAAATTCGAGGCTCGCATCGGCAAGACGCGGCGAGAGCGCATGGCCCTCCAGATGGTTGACCGCGATCAGCGGCTTGCCCGCCGCCATCGCCAGCGCCTTGGCGGTGACGAGGCCGACCATCACCCCGCCGATCAGCCCCGGGCCTGCGGTCGCGGCGATCGCATCGACATCGTCGAGCGCCAGCCCCGCGTCCTTCAGTGCAGCTTCGATCAATGGGGTGAGCACCTGCACATGCGCGCGCGCCGCGATCTCGGGCACGACGCCGCCATAGGGCCGGTGCGCATCCTCCTGCCCCGCCAGCCGGTGCGCCAGCACGGTCCGGTCCGACCCGATCAGCGCCGCCGCGCTCTCGTCACAGCTCGATTCGATGCCCAGGATGATTGCCATAAGGCTTCCCCTTATCGGCATACGCCGCTAGCACAAGGGCATGGGTAATGACACACATGCGGGCCTGCCCGAGGGGATAGCGGAAATTCTGGAGCAAAGGCCGATCCGGCTGGGCACGCGTGCCTCGCCGCTCGCCATGGCGCAGGCGCGGATGACCGCCGCCGCGCTGCGGGAGCGCTGGGGCCTGGCCGAGGATCAGGTCGAACTGTCGCCCGTGGTGGCGAGCGGCGACCGCATCACCGACCGTCCGCTCGCCGATGTCGGCGGCAAGGCCCTGTGGACGCGCGAGCTCGACTGGTCATTGGGCGGCGGCGCTATCGACCTTTCGGTGCATTCGATGAAGGATGTCGAGACCGTGCGGCCTGACGCCTTCCATATCGCCGCGATGCTGCCGCGCGCCGATGTGCGCGACGTGCTGCTGGGCGCGGTGGGCATCGAGGCCCTGCCCCAGGGCGCGCGCTTTGGCACCAGCTCGCCGCGCCGCGCCGCGCAGATCCGCTCGATCCGCCCCGATATCACCACCGTGCTGTTCCGCGGCAATGTCGCCACGCGCATCGGCAAGCTGCAGGCGGGCGAGGCCGATGCGACGCTGCTCGCCGCCGCCGGGCTCGACCGGCTGGGCGAGACATTGGACGGCATGGTCTCGGCGCGGCTCGATAGCGACACCTGGCTGCCTGCGCCGTCGCAGGGCGCGGTGGGCGTCGAGGTGCGCGCCGATGACGCACCGATGCGCGCGCTGATCGGCGGCATCGACGACAAGCCCACCTCGATCTGCGTGCGCGCCGAACGCGCGCTGCTGTTCGCGCTGGGCGGCGATTGCCACTCGGCGGTGGCGGCGCTCGCGCGGATGGAGGGCGAGAGCGTGCACCTGCGCGCCATGCTTTATTCGGAGGACGGTGCCGATCATGTCGCGGGCGAAGCGCGCTTTGCCGCCGGCGATGCGCAAGGCCCGGCAGGTCTTGCCGCCGGACTGCTCGCCCGCGCCCCCGAGACGATCACCCGGCTGTTCACCCCCGCGTGATGGCGAGCCCGCGCATCATCGTGCTGCGCCCGCAGCCCGGCGCGACCGCCACCGCACAGGCGCTGCGCAACGCCGGTTACGACCCTGTCGTCACGCCGCTGTTCGCGATCGAACCGGTCGCCTGGACGCCCGCCGACCCGGAAGCCTATGACGCTTTGCTCGTCGGCAGCGCCAATGTGTTCCGCCATGGCGGCCCGGCGCTTGCCGACATCAAGGGTCTGCCGGTCTATGCCGTGGGCGGCAAGACCGCGCGCATGGCGACTGATCTGGGCTTTCGCGTGCGCGGCCAGGGCAGTGGCGGTCTTGCCGCGATGCTGCCGATGCTGGTCGAGGACGGACATCTGCACGTTCTGCGGCTGGCGGGCGAGGACCGGGTCGATCTCCCCGCGTCGCGCCTCGCGATCGATACGCGCATCGTCTATCGCTCGCGCGCGCTGCCAATGCCCGATGCCCTTCGCGAGGCGCTGACGGGACCTGCGATCGTGCTGCTCCATTCGGCGCGCGCGGCACAGCATTTCGGCACGCTGGTCGACAGCGCTGGGATCGACCGTGGCCATATCAGCCTCGCGCTGTTCGCCCCGGCGCTGGTCGATGCGGCAGGCGACGGCTGGGCCGCGGTGCGCATCGCGGCTGCCGCAGATGACCGCGCCTTGCTGGACGTGCTGCCCATGCTGTGCCAGCATGAGGCGGGACGCCAACAGGCGAAAAAGCCGGAGACCGAATGAACGTGGATACACCCCGCCAGGGAAGCCCGAGCCAGGCAAGCCCCAGCCAGGGGCAAGGGGCGAGCGGGCGCTCGCTGCTGATCCTGCTGCTGCTCGCTTTTGTCGGTGGAGCGGTGCTCTCCGGCTGGATCATCACCCGGTCGGGCTGGTTCGACACGCAGGCCCCGCCCCAGGCTGCGGTCGACCGCAATGTGATCACCGCCGCTCCGGCTAGCCCGGCACCTGCGCCGATTCCGCCATCAATGGCGACCGGCATGCTCAGCGGCCCGGTGCCGCCCGGCGCGCTCGACCAGCGCGTCGCCGAGCTGGAAAACCGGCTGTCGCTGATCAATGTTCAGGCCCAGGCGGCTTCGGGCAATGCCGGGCGCGCCGAAGGGCTGCTGATCGCCTTTGCCGCGCGCCGCGCGCTCGACCGGGCATCGGCACTGGGCTATCTGGAAGGCCAGCTGCAGCTACGCTTCGGCACGGCGCAGCCCAATGCCGTGGCCACGATCATCCGCGCCTCGAAAAACCCGGTGACGATGGACCAGCTGCGCGCGCAGCTCGACGAGATCGGCCCCTCGCTGGGATCGGGCCGCGCTGCCAATGAGAGCTTCTGGGCGGCTCTGCATCGCGAGGCGAGCGAACTGTTCGTGATCGAACAGGCGGGCAAGGAATCGCAGACCCCGACCCAGCGCGTGCAGCGCGCGCGGCGCTATCTCGAGGCGGGCCGGGTCGAGGCCGCGCTCGGCGAGATCGAGAAGCTTCCCGGTCGCGCCAAGGCGGCGGACTGGATCGCCAAGGCGCGCAGCTATGCGGAGGCACGGCGCGCGCTCGACATCATCGAGAGCGCCGCGATCCTGGAGCCGCGCGGCCTGCGCGATGCGACCGGCCAGCCGATCGAGCAGCCATCGCCGCTGGCTCCGCCCGCAGGCTGATACGCGCCATGCCTGCAGGCCCGCCACCCGAGCCGCTGGTCGTGCTGCTCGCAGGCGGGCAGTCGCGGCGGATGCAGGGCGAGGACAAGGCGCTCGCCGAGATCGATGGTCAGCGCATGATCGACCGGGTGCTGGCGCGGCTTGCGCCCCAGGCAGGCACGCTCTGGCTGTCGGCAGCGCGGGATTACGGTACCGCCCTGCCCGTCATTCGCGATGACCCGGAGGCTCCCGCCGGGCCGGTCGGTGCCATCCGGTCGGTCGCTTCGGCGCTGGCAGGCCTGGGCGGCGACGCGTTCGTCACCTGCCCGGTCGACGCACCATTCGTCCCCGATGATCTGGCCGCGCGGTTGATGGTCGAGGCTCCGCTCGCCATGGCCGAGGCTGATGGCGCCCTGCAGCCGGTGTTCGCGCTGTGGAGCGCGCGTGCGGTGCTGCAGGCGTTGCCGCCCGAGCGCTGCGGCGAACGCTGGTCGCTGCAGCGGCTGGGCGAGACCATCGGCATGCGCGCGGTGTGCTTTCCCGACGCTGGTGCCCTGATGAACATCAATACGCCGCAAGAGCTTGAAATCGCGCGCCGCCATGCGCTCGATGCGCGTGGGAAACGGCTTGGCGCGGCCGGGTCAACGCGATATTCAGCATAGCGAAAGCCGAAAACCATATAGAGCGGCGCTTTGCCGCCGACACGCGACGCGGCACGCAGCAGGGAACACAGGGGCCAATCTGGCATGGCGGTGAAAGACAAGGGCGGCACGGCCGCACCCAGAAGCGGGGCCCGCCTCTGGTTCTGGCGCATCGTCAAGATCGGTGCCGCGACCAGCTTTTTCGGGCTGATCGCGCTGGTCGTCGCGGTGGCGACGGTGATGGGCTCGCTGCCCAGCTTCAACGATCTCAAATCCTCGCCCAATGGCCAGATGATCCTGGTCAAGGCCGCCGACGGGACCGAGATCATGCAGCTCGGCCCCAGCTTCGGCGAATGGCTCGACATCGAGGACATCCCGCAGGTGATGAAGGATGCGATGATCTCGGTCGAGGACCGGCGCTTCGCCTATCATCCCGGCGTCGACGTGATCGGCATCGGCCGCGCGATCTTCACGACTGCGAGCGGCGGCGGACGGCTGCGTGCGACATCGACGATCACGCAGCAGCTGGCGCGCAACATCTTCCTCAGCAACAGCCGCTCGTACACCCGCAAGATTCGCGAGGGCATACTTGCGCTGGCGCTCGAGCAAAAGTTCAGCAAGGACCAGATCCTCGAACTCTATCTCAACAAGGTCTATTTCGGCGGCGGCGCTTATGGCGTCGATTCCGCCTCGCGCAAGTTCTTCAACCATGATGCGACCACGCTGTCGCTGGCCGAGGCGGCGATCATCGCAGGTCTTGTGAAGGCCCCGTCGCGCTATTCGCCCACCGCCGACAGCGAGGCAGCTATCGGCCGCGCCGGCGTCGTGCTGCAGGTGATGCAGGATGTCGGCACGATCACGCCCGCGCAAGCCGCCGAGGCCGATCTGGACGCGGTGAAGTTCGCGCCGGAAAAGGGCCAGAATTCGGTGCGCTATTTCACCGACTGGGCGCTGCCGCAGCTCGACACGCTGATCGAGGACAATGACGAGCCGATCGTCGTGTGGACGACGCTCGACCTCAATATGCAGCGCGCGGGCACCAACGCGATCCAAGCCTATGTCCCCGGCGGCGCGCAGGGTGCGCTGGTCGCGCTCGACCGCGACGGCGCGGTCCGCGCGATGGTCGGTGGCACCGATTACGTCACCTCCAATTACAACCGCGCGGTCAGCGCGCTGCGCCAGCCGGGATCGGCCTGGAAGCTGTTCGTCTACATGGCCGCGCTCGAGGCAGGCTACAAGCCCGAGGACATCGTCACCGACGCGCCGATCACCATCGGCGGCTGGACCCCGCGCAACAGCGGCGGCAGCTATGCCGGCGACATCTCGCTGCGCACCGCCTTTGCCTATTCGAAGAACACCGTCGCCGCGCGCATCGGCGAGGATGTCGGCACCAGCACGATCGCCAACATGGCGCGCCGCTTCGGCATCACCACGCCGATCACGACGCTGCCCTCGATGGTGCTGGGATCGTCCGAAGTGCGCGTGATCGACATGGTGCGCGCCTTTGCCGGGGTCAGCTCGGGCGGCGTTGCGATCCAGCCCTATGGCATCACCAAGGTCACGACGAGCAAGGGCGAGCTGCTTTACCAGCACGAGGCGGACATGAGCCAGGTGCTCGTGCCCCCCTATGTCACTGCGGGCATGACCGATCTGCTGCAGACCGCCGTCAATGTCGGCACCGGCCGCGCGGCGCAGATCGGGCGGCCGGTCGCGGGCAAGACCGGCACGACGAACAGCAACAAGGATGGCTGGTTCCTGGGCTTTTCGAGCGGGATCACCACCGGCGTGTGGATGGGCCGCGACGATGCAAGACCCGTCGGCGGCCTGCAGGGCGGCACCGCGCCCGCGCGCGCCTTTGCCGCGTTCATGAAAGTTGCGGTCGCCAAGCGCAAGATCGAGCCGTTCGAGACCGAACTCACCCTGCCCGAATCCGAACTGGAACCCGATGACGAGGCCTATTTCGGCTCACCCGACGACGTGATCTTCATCGACGAGAACGGCAATCCGGTGGGCCAGGGCGAAGGCATCAGCCCGCCCCAGACCGGCGGCGGCATCCCCGGCGAAGCGCAACAGCCCGAACGGCTCGACGAGAATTTCATCGACCGCGCGCTAGGCCGGGACACGCCACCGCAACGCCCGCAGGTCCGCCAGGCCGAACCCAGGCCCCCAGTGCGCAGGCCTCCGCCGAACCCGCAGGAGGATCGGGTGGCGCCGAGGTTGCGCGATGAGGATGAAGGGCAGTAGGATGGGGCGACGCGCGTCCGGTTTCAGCGGCGAGCGTTGGTGACGGTAGTGGCTGCTGAAGGGTGGGCAGGCGAATAGGAGCTTTCGGGTGACGGCCGTATCTCGCGATCCGGCTGCTGCGCGCTGCATTCCTCGCTTGTCTCGACATCCAGAAACGGGCGCTCGATGCAACGGGCTGCTCGCGCCAAGACTGCTGCATTTATCATGTTGCCCTCGCCACCTGCTGCTATCAACGCATCTCGCGCGCGTTCCAGAGTAGCGCGATCGCCCGTTAGGTAGGCGGTAAACCCAGTTACATATGTGTTCCAATCAAGCGCGGCATCTGGAGGCTGATCCGCTCGTCGGGATGCAGCCGCCAGCAACGCTGCGGCTGCGCGCGTACCAGAATCTGCTCCGGAACGCGCGAGATTGCGAGACATGTGGAAGGTCGTGATCGCGTGCTGGCGGGTTGTCAGCAGCGGCCCTGTGGCGAGATAATCGCGGGCAGCCTCAACGGCTTGGACATAACACCCTCGAGAGTTGTACCACATGGGCCCGCCAAGCTTCTGGGTATCAAACTCAAAGTCGTTCCATGAGCGAGCAGCATTACTGGTGCGGACCGCCAAATCATAGCGACAAGCACTTGATGGTCGCACCTCATCACTAGCTGGTGCGGCCTCACTTTGGGTATCGACCGTGGGCACCGTAACGAGAGCAAAGAACAGAGCGAGGAATGCCATGAGGCATCTTTCTCTGAATCGACCTGCTCTCGCAAGCGGTGTGTGGGATGTTGCTTGGAGCCAAGGTTGAGGGACTGGGCTTCAACTCGGTGCCACCGTTACAAGCTAGCGAGCGAGCGTCCGGGAAGGGCAAGCTTGCGATCAGCCGGTAGAGACAGAAACGGGGTCGTTTTCCGAACGGCCGGTTTGTTCGAGGACAGCTTGAACGCCGCCCCTCCCACCTCCGCTCAGCCTGAGCCTGTCGAAGGCCCCGCTATTACGGCCGCGTGCGTGCGTGACCCCCTCTCCCAGCTTCGCCTAATTCGCTGCGCTCAGAAGGCTTCGCAACCGTGGACAGAGCCACTTGCCTCTGTCCAACCCTCGTGGGGGAGAGGGGAGAGTGGCGCGTTCCCGCTCCCCGCAAACGCAATCCGGCCCGGAAGCTTGCGCTGCCGGGCCGGATCGGTTGTCAGTCTATCAGCGTGTCAGAAGCTCAGTGCTTCACGCCCGCCCAGACGTTGCGATAGGCCATATAGCCGAGGCCCGTCGCGATGATCAGGAAGATCAGCACGGCCCAGCCGGTCTGGTGGCGCTTTTCCAGCGTGGGCTCTGCGGTCCACACCAGGAATGCGGCGACGTCCTTGGCCATCTGTTCGCGGGTGGCGTTGGTGCCGTCCGAATAGGTGACGATGCCGTCGCTGCCCAGGGGGTTGGCCATCGCGATGTTCAGGTTCGCGAAATAGGGGTTATAGTTGAGGCCCGGTCCCGGCATCGCGTCGGGGAACTTCTTGGCGAGTTCCGCCGGCGGATCCTGATAGCCGGTCAGCAGCGAATAGACATAGGCTGCACCGCCGTGACGCGCCTTGGTGATCAGCGAAAGATCAGGCGGCAGAGCGTTGTTGTTGGCGGCACGGGCTGCCGTCTCGTTGGCGTGCGGCGAAGGGATATAGTCCTGCGGCAACGGCTTGCGCGTGGTCGGCTCGCCCGTGGCCGGATCGATCGACGGGGTCTGGGTTGCCCAGTTGGCCGCAATCGCCTTCACCTCGTCCTCAGTGTAACCGAGCTCGGTCAGGTTGCGGAACGCGACCAGACGCATCGAGTGACAGGCCGAGCAGACTTCCTTGTAGACCTGGAAACCACGCTGCAGCTGCTGGCGGTCGAACTTGCCCATCGGGCCATCGCTGCTCAGCGCCAGCTTCTTGGGGTGGAGGTGGAATTCATGTTCTGCCGTCGGCTGGGGCGGCTCGCTGATATAGGCGGCCGCGCCAACTCCGAAGGACACCAGCAGCCAGCCGCTGAAGAACAGCCCGACCAAAAATGCACCAATGCGAATCATGTCGAATGACTTTCCTTTTAGCGTCAGGGCTTATTCGGCCGGCTGCAGCGCAGGGCCGCCAACCGTGCCGGAGCTGTCCTTGCCGAGCACCGCTTCGGTGATCGAGAAGGGCAGCGGCTTGGGCTTTTCGATCTTCGAGATGATCGGCAGGATGATCAGGAAGTGTGCGAAATAATAAGCCGAAGCCAGCTGGCTGAGCATCACATAGGGTTCTTCAGCCGGTGCACCGCCAAGATAGCCGAGCAGCAGCACGTCCAGCACCAGAATGATGAAGAAGGTGCGGAACAGCGGGCGATAGTTGCCCGAACGGACGGGCGAGCGATCGAGCCAGGGCAGAAAGAACAGCAGCAGGATCGATGCGAACATCGCCAGCACGCCGAGCAGCTTGGCCGGCACGATGAAGAAGTCGAAGGTGAAGGCGCGCAGGATCGCGTAGAACGGCCAGAAATACCATTCGGGGACGATGTGCGCCGGGGTCGAGAGCGGGTTGGCCGGGATGTAGTTGTCCGGGTGACCCAGTGCGTTCGGCGCAAAGAACAGCACCGAGCAGAACAGGATCAGGAACACGCCCAGGCCGAAACCGTCCTTCGCGGTGTAATAGGGATGGAACGGCACGGTGTCCGATTCCGACTTCACTTCCACGCCGGTCGGGTTCGACGAACCCGGAATGTGCAGCGCCCAGATGTGCAGGATGACGACACCGGCGATGACGAACGGCAGCAGATAGTGCAGCGAGAAGAAGCGGTTCAGCGCGGCGTTATCGGGGGCGAAGCCACCAAGCAGCCATGTCTGGATCGGTTCGCCGACCAGCGGAATGGCGCCGAACAGGCCGGTGATCACCTTGGCACCCCAGAAGCTCATCTGGCCCCAGGGAAGCACATAGCCCATAAAGGCGGTCGCCATCATCAGCAGGAAGATGACCAGGCCGAGCAGCCAGATCATTTCGCGCGGCGCCTTGTACGAGCTGAAATAGAGGCCGCGGAAGATATGGATATAGACGACGATGAAGAAGAAGCTGGCGCCGTTGGCGTGCGCATAGCGCAGCATCCAGCCCCAGTTCACGTCGCGCATGATATGTTCGGTCGAATCGAAGGCGACCAGCGCGTTGGGCGCATAGTGCATCGCCATGATGATGCCGGTGACGATCTGGATGACCAGAGCGATGCCGGCGAGCACGCCGAAATTCCAGAAATAGTTGAGATTGCGCGGCACGGGATAGCCGCCACCGATCGCACCATAGACCAGACGGGGGAGCGGCAGGCGCTCATCCAGCCATTTGGTCAGATCGGACTTGGGTTCGTAGTGCTTGGCCCAGGAAAAGCTCATGATCTATGCTCCTCAACCGATCTTGATGACAGTGTCTGACAGGAATTCATATTCCGGCACTTCAAGGTTCTTCGGCGCCGGACCCTTGCGGATGCGCGCGGCGGTATCATAATGCGAACCATGGCACGGGCAGAAATAGCCGCCGAATTCGCCCTTCACCTCACCGGCGGCCGCGCCCAGCGGCACGCAGCCGAGATGCGTGCAGACGCCCAGCGTCACCAGCCAGTTGGTCTTGCCCGGCAGCGTGCGGTCGGCGAGCGACTGCGGATCGCGCAGCGACGCCACGTCGACCTTGTCGGCTGCGGCGATTTCTTCCGGCGTCAGGTTGCGGATGAACATGGGCTGTTTTCGCCACACGGTCTTGATCGCCTGGCCCGGCTGCACCGCCGAGACATCGACCTCGGTCGAGGCCTGCGCCAGCACGTCCTTGCTGGGCGCCATCTGCGTGATCAGCGGGATCAGCACCGATGCGCCACCGACGCCAGCAAAGCTGACCGCGGCGATGTTGATGAAATCGCGGCGACGCACGCCATCGGATTCGACGGCAGCGGTGCCATCTTGATTCATCGTGACTTGTTCTGCCATGTCGCTAACCTGACCCTCAAGTTATTGAAAAGGATACGTTTTTTATCGATATAGGAAGCGGCATGGCACGGCTTCGCCCCTGGCCCGTCCGCATGATTGCGGGCCTGATAGACGCAAAATCGTCATCTTGCCAACAGGGAAATTGGCGCGCCGCAGCATCATAGCGCCGATTCTGCGCCGTTATGCCGTGCCGTGCGCGCGCCGGACCGAGCAGGACAGGTGACAGCCGCGCCGCGCGCGCTATGAAGGGGCGATGCGCATTGCCCTGTACCAACCCGAAATCGCCGGAAATGTGGGAGCCATTCTCCGCCTGGCCGCTTGCCTGGCGGTGCCGGTGGAGATCATCGAGCCTTGCGGCTTCGTGTTCGACGACAAGCGGCTGAGGCGCGCGGCGATGGATTACGGCCCCCTGGCCGAGATGACCCGCCATGCCGACTGGCCGAGCTTCCAGGCGTTCGCGCGCGACAGCGGCGCGCGGCTCGTGCTGATGAGCAGCAAGGCCAGCACAAGCATCTACCGCACCGCGTTCCAGGACAATGACATCCTGCTGATGGGCTCGGAAAGCGCAGGCGTTCCGGATCATGTGCGCGACGCCTGCGACCTGCAGACCACCATTCCGATGACCGCGGGCGTCCGATCGCTGAACATATCGGTCGCCACCGGGATTGCGCTGGGCGAAGCGCTGCGGCAGACACGGAAACTGGGTGAGGCATGATCGGCCATCACCGATTAGGGGAGCGCGATGACTGACTGGACCGAACAAAAGCCTCAGGCCCGCGCCTGGTTCGAAAGCCTGCGCGATGCGATCTGCGCCGAGTTTACCGCGATCGAGCGGGAGGCCGGCAGCGATTCGAGCTTCGAATATACCCCGTGGGAGCGCACCGAGGCAGACGGAACGCCCGGCGGCGGCGGGGTGCGCGGGCTGATCAAGGGCAAGGTGTTCGAAAAGGCCGGCGTCAACGTGTCGACTGTCGAGGGCCGGTTCAGCGAGGAATTCGCCAAATCGATCCACGGCGCGGGCGAGGACCCGCGCTTCTTTGCGACCGGAATAAGCCTGGTCGCCCATATGTCGAATCCGCACGTGCCTGCGGTGCATATGAACACCCGTTTTCTTGTGACCACCAAGGCATGGTTCGGCGGTGGAGCCGATCTCAACCCGCCGCTGCCTTACGCGCAAGATACGGACGATTTTCACAGCCGGATGCAGGCGGCGTGCGACGCGCACAATCCGGACTATCATGCGAAGTTCAAGGCCTGGGCCGACGACTATTTTTATATCCCCCACAGAGGCGTGCACCGCGGCGTCGGCGGCATCTTCTACGATCATCTCGAATGCCCGGACGAAGCCGCGTTCGACGCGAATTTCGCCTTCACCCAGGATGTTGGCCGCGCGTTTCTGGACATTTTCCCCGCGCTGGTGCGCCGGCGGATGGGCCAGGATTTTTCGCCGGCCGAAAAGCACCAGCAGCTGGTCTGGCGCGGCCGCTATGCCGAATTCAACCTGATCCACGATCGCGGCACGTTGTTCGGCCTCAAGACCGGCGGCAATATCGACGCCATCCTGATGAGCCTGCCGCCCGAAGCGGTCTGGGAATGAGCCGATGACGATCGAGCGGCTCGACCATGTCAACATCATCACCGATGATCTCATGGGCACCGCACGCTTCTATGCCGAGCTGCTCGAGCTCGAGATCCGCCTCGCGCCGCCGCCGCTGACGCCCGACAATGCCCGCTGGGCGCATGACGCTGCGGGCAACGCGGTGGTGCATATCAACAGCACCGACTGCCCGCGCACCTATGACCGCGCGGTCACCCCCGGGCCGACCGGATCGATCCACCATGTCGCCTTCCGCTGCCGGGATTATCCCGCGATGGTCGCCCGGCTTGAGGCGCGCGGCGCGGACTTTCGCGTCAACGAAGTCGAGGCGATCGGCCTCAAGCAGCTGTTCACGCTCGACCCGAACGGGGTATTGCTCGAGCTCAATTTCTTTGCGGGGTAAACGCAAAAAGGGGTGCGGCCGCTGGTGCAGCGCGCGCCCCTCTTGCGGGAATGGAGTTGGCTATCAGCCGTTCACATCGGCCTGGGTCACCGGGACGATGCGGATCTCGACGCGGCGGTTCTGGGCGCGGCCATCCTCGGTGGTATTCGATGCAACCGGCTGCGATTCGCCAAAGCCGCGCGTCGCCAGGCGCGCCGACTGGACGCCGCGCGTAGTCAGATAGCTTGCGACCGACTGCGCACGGCGTTCGGACAGAGTCTGGTTGTACGCGTCGCTGCCGGTCGAATCGGTATGGCCGTACACGTCGATATAGGTGCTCTCGTACTGGACCAGGGTCGACGCGACATCGTTCAGCGTGTTGCGGAACTCGGGCTTCACCGCCGAGCTGTCGACATCGAAGGTCACCTGGCTCGGCATGTTGAGCAGCAGGCTGTCGCCGTCGCGGACGACGTCGATGCCGGTGCCAGCGGTCTTCTGGCGCAGTTCGCGCTCCTGCTGGTCGAGATAATAGCCGATGCCTGCACCGGCCACCGCGCCGATGCCCGCGCCCACGATCTTTTCGGTCCGGTCGCGGCGACCACCGACGATATCGCCCAGCAGATAGCCGCCGAGCGCGCCGCCGATGCCGCCGATCGCGGACTTGCTGATGCGCTGCTGGCCGGTCTCCGGATCGGTCACGCAGGCACCGAGTGCCAGGCTGGCCAGGCCCGCAAAGGCCGCGATACGGATGGTCTTGCTGTTCATCATAAGCTCCCGCGAAAAGTCTTTCATCGTGCAGACGCGTCGCTGCGTCTCATCCGCTTATTCGGTTTCGCGGCTGAATGGTTCCCGAACCTGAATGTAACATCGTTTAATTTCCGGGAACGCCCAGCCCGTTTGCGGGTCTGGTTGCAGGTGCGAAAGCACGTGACACCGCGCGCGCGCACGATATAGGGTGCACGCTTAACCCTGTAAGGCCCGATGGACCCTCTTCCCCCCTTTCCCTGGCTCGATGTCGTCATCATCCTGGCGCTGATCGTGCTCAATGGCGTTTTCGCTATGTCCGAGCTTGCGATCGTCTCGGCGCGCAACGCCAAGCTGGAAGCGATGGCGCGCGACGGCAGCAACGGCGCGCGCACTGCGCTCAAGCTGGGGTCCGATCCGGGCAAGTTCCTTTCCACCGTGCAGATCGGCATCACCCTGATCGGCATTCTGGCGGGGGCCTATTCGGGCGCGAGCCTCGGCGCTCCGGTCGGCGAGCGGCTGGCGCTGGTCGGCGTGCCCGCCGATATTGCCGACAGCGTCGGCTTTGCGCTGGTCATCGGCGTGACCACCTATCTGTCGCTGGTGATCGGCGAGCTGGTGCCCAAGCAGTTCGCGCTGCGCAAGGCCGAGGAACTGGCGGTGATCATGGCGATCCCGATGGACCTGATGGCGCGCGGCGCGGCCCCGCTGGTCTGGGTGCTCGACCGATCGAGCGCGCTCATCTTTCGCCTGCTCGGGCTCAACCGCGAATCGGAAAATATCGTCACCGCCGAAGAGCTGCAGATGATCTTCGCCGAGGCGACCAAATCGGGGGTGATCGAGGAATCCGAACGCGCGATCATCTCGGGCGTGGTCCGCCTCGCCGACCGTCCGGTGCGCGAGGTGATGACACCGCGCACCGAGGTCGACTGGCTGCCCGCCGATGCCGGGCTCGACGATCTGCGCCGGATCATGGCGGATTCGCCGCACAGCCGCCTGCCCGTCGCCAATGGTTCGGTCGACGCGATTATCGGCATCGTCACCGTGCGCGACCTGCTGACCGCGATCATCGAGGGCGCGCCGCTCGATCTGGCCGCGCTCGCGCGACCTGCTCCAATCGTCCCCGACCGCGTTGATGCGATGGATGCGCTGAAAGTGCTGCAAAAGGGCGAGGTGCCGATGGCGCTCGTCCATGACGAATATGGCCATTTCGAAGGGCTGGTGACGCCCGCCGACCTGCTGCAGGCACTGGTCGGCGATTTCGCGTCGGATCAGGGCGAGGGTGATTCGCCGATGGTGGTCGAACGCGCCGACGGCAGCCTGCTGATCTCGGGCGCGCTCCCGGCCGACGCCATGGCCGAACGCCTCGGCATCTCGCTGCCCGAAGACCGCGATTACGCGACAACGGCCGGCCATGTGCTGCACTGCCTGCGCCACCTGCCCAAGGAGGGCGAGGTGTTCAACGATCAGGGCTGGCGGTTCGAGATTGTCGACATGGACAATCGCAAGGTCGACAAGCTGCTGGTCAGCCGGATCGCCGAAAGCGACTGACCGGCGGCGACGCGCTTATTGCGGTGCGCCTGCGCCCGCGCCCGGCGCACCCACCGCGCCGATATTGCCGAACAGATCCTGGAAGAAAGTGCGCTTGCGGCCGAGCGTCGGCGTCTTTTCGCCTTCGGGATCGATCTTCGCAACCTGATCGAGCCCGGTGAAATCGATCGCCGCGACATTGCCGGCGGCATCGAACTTGACGCGCATCACCTGCTGCGCGGTCGGACGCGGATTGGCAAAGGCGAGCTGGCGCGTGTCGCGCGCGAAATAATACCACTCGCTGTCGCTGAACTGGCCGGTAAAGGTCGGGCGGCCCAGCGTGCGTTCGACCGACTGGCGGTTGTCGACGCCCGGCAGGATCTGGCCCGCCAGCGTCTGGTCATAGATGAAACCCTGATGCCCGCGCAGCTGGCCGCATCCCGCCAGCAGCGGCAGCGCTGCCATCGCCACCAGCAAAGCAGCGCGGGGGCGCGAAAACCGGGTCGCGCGGGAGGTCGGAGCTTTGCTGGTCATCATCATTCCTTGGCGGTCTATCCGCGATGTCTGCGGCGCGATGCTGTCAGGCGCAAGCCATGCCGCATGTCTTGCAACTTGCCGTTGGCGCCTCAATATGCACTAAGCCGCTGCATCACAAGTGGCCAATGAATTGTGGCTTAACGCCGCGATTTCCCTGCAGGATATCACACGCCCCATGTCCGTCCTCTCCCGCCTGTTCAGCCGCAAGGACCCGCGCGAGATCGCGCGCGCGGCCTATGACCGCATCATCGCCATGGGCCGCGACCCCTATTGGTATCTGGACGGAAAGGTCGAGGACAGCGTCGACGGCCGGTTCGAAGCGGTGACCATGGTGCTCGCCGCCGTGCTGCTGCGGCTGGAGCAGGACGATACCGACCCGCAGGTTCGCCAGTTCTCGGTGTTCCTTGCCGAACTGTTCGTCGACGATATGGACGGGCAACTGCGCCAGAACGGCGTCGGCGATCTCGTCGTCGGCAAGCATATCGGCAAGATGATGAGCGCGCTGGGCGGACGGCTGGGGGCCTATCGCGAGGCGCTGGGCAGCGGCAATGGCGACCAGCTCGCCCAGGCGCTGCGCCGCAACCTCTATCGCGATGCCCCGGTCGACGACGCCGCCGTCACCGCCACGGCCGATCATCTGGCGCAGCTTTATGCGCGGCTTCGCGCCCTTCCGGCGACAACGATCATGCAGGGGAGCTTCTGATGCAGGAGCCGACCGAATTTTCGCGCCCCGTCGATCTGCGCGCCATTCCCCGGCAGATCGTCGAGCTGAGCGCCGATGAGGCGGAGCGTGCCGCGCTCGCGCGCCGGTTCGATATCGTCTCGATCGCTTCGCTCAGCGCGACCGCCAGCATCGAGGAGCGCGCCTCGGGTGTCGATGTCTCGGGACGGATCGAGGCGGCGCTGGTCCAGTCCTGCGCGATTTCGGGCGAGGATTTTCCGGTGCGCATTGCTTCGGACTATCGGCTGCGCTTCGTGCCCGAAGCCGAATATGAAGCAGCCCTCGCCGATGCCGGAGAGGAGATCGAGCTCAGCAGCGACGATCTCGATACCATCGCCTATTCGGGCAGCAGCATCGATCTGGGCGAGGCGATCGCGCAGACGCTGGCGCTCGAGATCGACCCTTATGCCGAAGGGCCGAATGCCGATGCCGCGCGCGCCGAATACGGCCTCTCCACGCCCGAAGCGAGCGGGCCTTTCGCGGCGCTGCAGGCGTTGAAAAAGGGCCAGGACACCAAGAGCTAGGGCTTGGGCACGCCGATATTGTCGAGCAGCTGATCGATTGCGGCCACAGCCGCCGCATATTCGGGCGAATCGATGCTGCTATAGGTGCGCTCGAACAGCCCGGCATCCAGGCCCTCGGGCCTGTCCAGCGCCTCGCCCGGTAGCAGCTGATCGTCGGTCACTGCCGCCAGCCGGGTCTGGAGGAAGCGGGCAAGCTGCGCATTGGTCGCGGCGCGGGCGAAGCGTTCGCCCGAACGGTCGGCAGCGAGATCGACAAACGAAAAGCCCGATCCGCCCTTGAGGCTATCCGACAGTTCCTTGAACACACCCAGCGACTGCGCCGCCTGACCGCCCAGGCTCGCCCCCAGCGCGGCGGAGAGCGCCCAGTGCTTGGCGAGATCGGCGCGCCCTGCCAGCGCGACCGGGTCGTCGGGCGGGGAGCATCCGCTCACCAGCGGCAGCGACGCCCCGGCGAGACGATCGCGATATTCGGGCACCGTCCGCATCGCGACCGCAAGGAGCAGACCGCGATTCTGTTCGGCCGGGCCGAGCTCCGCCGGACGCTCCAGCTGCCAGGCGCGGCGGACGATGACGGCCAGATCGGGATCGGCATGGCGCGACAGCGCACAATAGGCGCGCGCCACCCAGCGCGGATCGCTGGCCGTGCCGCCCAGTTGCGCGAGGCCCGCGAGCGCCGCGTTGCGCCCGGGATTGATCAGCACGACACGCACGGCTTTCGGCGCGATCTGCACCTGCAGCAATGTCTCCTCGAGCGTCGGCGGATCGGGCATGTCGGGCTGGGCGATCGACCAGGCCTGACCGATCAGCCATCGCATCAGCCAGGCCGGAACCGGCAGATGGCCTATGCTGGCGCGCACGGTCGGCAGCCCCCGGCCTGCGCCGGTGCTGTGCGCCCTCGCCTCGATGTTCAGCCACGCGCCCAGCAGCAGGCTGCGGCTCAGCCGCAGCACGAGTTCGGGCGGCGCAGCGGCGCGTCCCGGGGGTGCGATCAGCCGTGCCTCGGCCCGGCTCGGCGCGATCACCTGGCTCGCCATGGCCGAAAAGCCGTCGAGCTCGCGCTGTCCCAGGACGATCGTCTCGCGCGCGCCCGCGACGGCATTCTGCCCCGCGACCTGCTTGGCGATGCCGCGCGCCAGAGCGATGCTGCGCGCATCGGGCGGGACCGGCGGGCCGACCAACGGCTTTCCATCGATCGCCAGAAAGACCGCGACCAGCATCACCAGCGCCAGCAGGCGCAGCACCAACGTCCAGCGGGAGCGCGTGCGCGGTGGCGGTGCTGCGGGGGTCATCTTGCGGCCTTGTGGGGGTAGGCCGCGCCTGCGCAAGCAAAAAGCGCCGAAATCGCGAGGACTTCGGCGCTTATTGCGTTGAACCGATAAAGGTGCCGGATCAGGCGGCGGGCAGAGCTGCCTGTGCCTGCTTGACCAGACCCTTGAACACTTCGCCCTCGTTCATCGCGAGATCGGCCAGGACCTTGCGGTCGAGTTCGATTCCGGCGAGCTTCAGGCCGTGCATGAAGCGGCCATAGGTCAGGCCTTCCATGCGGGTCGCGGCGTTGATGCGCTGGATCCACAGAGCGCGGAAGTTGCGCTTCTTGGCCTTGCGGTCGCGATAGGCATACTGACCTGCCTTTTCAACGGCCTGACGGGCGATGCGGATGGTGTTCTTGCGACGGCCATAATAGCCCTTCGCCTGGGCGAGAATGCGCTTGTGCTTGGCGCGGGTGGTAACACCCCGTTTGATGCGTGCCATGAGTTATATCCTTGTGAAAATCGAGAGAAGGGGTCCGGCGGGATCAACCCAGGCCGTAGGGCGCCCATTTCTTGATGGTCTTGGCATCGGCGTCCGAAATGACGCTGGTGCCGCGATTCTGGCGGATATACTTGGCATTGTGGCTGATCAGCCGGTGGCGCTTGCCAGCGACGCCGTGCTTCACCTTGCCGGTGGCGGTGAGCTTGAAGCGCTTCTTGACGCCGCTCTTGGTCTTCAGCTTGGGCATTTTGGTCTCCTTTTTGGAAATCCGCATCAAGCGAACATGGCAGCCCATAACCAGCCAGCCCGCTTATTCGGAAGCGTGCGCGCCTAGCGGGATTCTGCGCCAATTGCAAGGCACAGAATCCCGCCAGGTGGCCATGATCCGATCAGAGCCGGTGCATCGCGCAGATCTTGTTGCCGGCGGGATCGCGCAGATAGGCGAGATACAGCTTCATCCCTGCGCCTTCGCGCACGCCCGGCGGGTCTTCGATCGCGGTACCGCCATGCGCCAGGCCGGCCGCGTGCCATGCATCGCAGGCTTCGGTGGAGCTGGCCGCAAAGCCGATGGTGCTGCCATTGCCGCAGCTCGCCGGCTGGCCGTCGATCGGCTTGGTCAGCAGGAACAGCCCGCCATTGTTCATGTAGATGACGCGGCCCTTGGGGTCGACCATTCCGGGCTTGCCGCCCAGCGCAGCCATGGTCGCATCGTAGAACGCCTTGGACGCGTCAATATCGTCCGCGCCCAGCATGACGTGTGAAAACATGGAACTCTCCTGTTGTTGATCGGCCAGCTCTTAACCGAGTGGTTAAATCACCATGGACAAGCCGTCTGGCCCCCGTCAATATCCGGTTGCGAGAAAGACAGCCATTGGCCGCCAAAGGTCAAGACAAAAGCGGCTGGGCGCATGGAGAGAGGATCGAGGCGATGAGGCTGAAAGCGGCTGTGGGAGCGGCGCTGGCGCTGCTGGTGGCATCCTGTTCGGGCGGGGCGGACGACAACAGGGCGACCGACACCACGGGAATCGACGGCGCAAGGATCATCAAGGCCGATGGCGGCGAATGGCTGAGCTATGGCCGCACCTATGACGAGCAGCGCTTCAGCCCGCTCGACCAGATCAATACCGGCAATGTCGGCGAGCTGGGCCTGGCCTGGTATGCCGATCTTGACACCGCGCGCGGCCAGGAGGCGACGCCGCTGGTGATCGACGGCAAGATCTACGTCACGACGGCCTGGTCCAAGGTCAAGGCGTTCGACGCCACCACCGGCAAGCCGCTCTGGGACTATGACCCCAAGGTGCCGGGCGAAACCGGGGTCAAGGCGTGCTGCGACGTCGTCAATCGCGGCCTCGCCGCCTGGGGCAACATGCTGTTCCTCGGCACCCTCGACGGCCGGCTGATCGCGCTCGATCGCGGCACGGGCCGCGAGATCTGGAGCAAGGTCACGGTCGATCAGGACAAGTCGTACACCATCACCGGCGCGCCGCGCGTGATCGACGGCATGGTCATCATCGGCAATGGCGGCGCGGAATTCGGCGTGCGCGGTTTCGTCGCCGCCTATGATGCCGCGACCGGCAAGCAGCTGTGGAAATTCTACACCGTGCCCGACCGGCCCGGCGCCAACGAGGCGGAGTATCTGAAAGCCGCCGAGACCAGCTGGAAGGGCGAATACTGGAATATCGGCGGCGGCGGAACCGTGTGGGACGCGATGGCCTATGATCCGGAGCTCGGGCTGCTCTATGTCGGCGTCGGCAACGGCAGCCCCTGGAACCAGGCCTATCGGTCGCCCGGCGGCGGCGACAATCTGTACCTGTCCTCGATCGTCGCGATCAAGGTGAAGACCGGCGAATATGCCTGGCACTACCAGACCACGCCGGGCGAGACCTGGGACTATACCGCCACGCAGCATATCATGCTCGCCGACCTGGACATCGGCGGCAAGACGCGCAAGGTGCTGATGCAGGCGCCGAAGAACGGGTTTTTCTACGTGATCGACCGCACGACCGGCGAGTTCATCTCCGCCAACAATTTCGTGCCGGTCAATTGGGCGACGGGCATCGATCAGAAAACCGGCCGCCCCATCGAGAACCCGGCGGCGCGCGTCGACAAGACCGGCAAGCCCTTCATCGTCTCGCCCGGCCCGCTGGGCGCGCACAACTGGCACCCGATGGCCTATGACGCGAAGCAGAAGCTCGTCTTCATCCCGGCGCAGATCACCAGCTATCCCTATATCCCGGCCGCCGGCTGGAAGCCCTCCAAGATCGGCTTCAATGTCGGCATGGACACCGCGAACAACGCGATGCCTGCTGACAATGCGGTGCGCGAGGCCGCGAAAAAGGCCACCAAGGGCGTGCTGATCGCCTGGGATCCGGTGGCGCAGAAGGAGCGCTGGCGCGTGACACTGGGCGGTCCGTGGAACGGCGGCGTGCTGGCGACGGCGGGCGGCCTCGTGTTCCAGGGCAATGCCATGGGCAATTTCGTCGCCTATGATTCGGCGAGCGGCAAGAACCTGTGGAGCTTCGAGGCGCAGACCGGCGTGGTCGCCGCCCCGATGACCTACAGCATCGACGGCCAGCAATATGTCGCGGTGCTCGCCGGATGGGGCGGTGCCTGGCCGATCACTGCCGGCGTGCTCAGCGACATGTCGGGCCCGGTGCGCAACATCTCGCGGCTGCTGGTGTTCAAGCTGGGCGGCAAGGGCAAGCTTCCCGCGATGCCCGCCGCCGATGCGCTGCCGCTCGATCCGCCTGGCCTGACGGCTGCGGCCGATGTCGTGCAGGGCGGTGCGCAGCTCTATGGCCGCTATTGCACCGTCTGTCATGGCGATGCGGCGGTCCAGGCCTCGGGCCGGGGCGGCATCATCCCGGACCTTCGCTATTCGGGCACGCTCTCCAGCGCCGAGAACTGGCAGATGATCGTCCATGACGGTGCGCTCAAGGACAATGGCATGGTCAGCTTCGCACCGGTCATGTCCAAGGGCGAGATCGACAGCATCCGCCAGTATGTCATCGCCCGCGCCAACGAGGACAAGGCGCTGATGTCGAAGAAGGTCGCGATGAAGTGACAGGGCGGCGGTGGGGCTTCGGGCCCGCCGCCTCCATCACGCGCGCAGCGCGGTCTGTTCCTCGGACGCGGGCTGCATCGCTGCCGGGCGACCGAACAGATAGCCCTGCGCCTCGTCGCAGCCTTCATCGACCAGCAGCTTGAGCTGGTCGAGCGTTTCGACCCCTTCGGCGAGCACCGGAATGCCGAGCGAGCGCCCGAGCGCCAGCACCGCGCGGATGATCGCCTGAGCCTGCGGGCTCTCGCCCGATTGCAGCAGGAAGGACTTGTCGATCTTGATCTTGTCGAACGGGAAGGAATGCAGCGTATCGAGCGACGAATAGCCGGTGCCGAAATCGTCCATCGCGACCGAAACGCCCAGTGCCTTGATCCGCCTGAGGCTGTGCAGCGCGCGCGTCTTTTCGGTGATCAGCGCGGTCTCGGTGATCTCCAGCTCCAGCCGGCGCGGTGCCAGGCCGGTTTCGAGCAGGATCGACGTGACCATTTCGGGCAGGTCGGGCTGGAGCAGCTGCACGGGTGAGAGGTTCACCGCCACCTTGTCCTGGCTGGTCCAGCTCGCCGCCTCCCGGCAGGCCTCGCGCAGCACCCATTCGCCGATCTTGATGATCTCGCCGGTCTGTTCGGCGATGGGAATGAACTCCATCGGCGAGATATGGCCCAGCCGCGGATGCTGCCAGCGCAGCAACGCCTCGTAACCGCTGATCTGGTGCGTGCGCAGCGAGCGCTGCGGCTGATAGAGCAGCCGGAACTCGTCGCGCGCCAGCGCGTGGCGCAGTTCGTTGGCGATCTGGCGGCGATGCCGCGCGTCCTCGTCCATGCCGGCCTGATAATAGCAGATCGTCTCGCCGGGGCTGGCCTTGGCGCGGTACATCGCGAGGTCGGCATTGTTGAGCAGCGACTCGCGGCCCTGCGCATCGCCCGGATAGGTGGCGATGCCGAAGCTCGCGCCGACACTTGCGGCCTCCCCCTCGCCCGGCGCGAGCGACGCGCTGATCCGCGCGACGAAGCCCTCGAGCTCTGCCGGATCGGTATAATGCTTGGCCACGGCGAATTCGTCGCCGCCGACGCGTGCGGCGATCTCGCCGCGCTCGAGCACCTCGGCCAGGCCGGTGCCGATCTGCTGCAGGACCCGGTCGCCCGCCGCATGGCCATGGGTGTCGTTGATCTCCTTGAACCGGTCGAGATCGATCGCGATCACCGCCACCTGTCCCCGTTGCACCGCTGCCTGGGCCAGTTCGCTATCGAGCCACTGGTTGAAGCTGGTGCGGTTGGGCAGGCCGGTCAGCCCGTCGTGCAACGCCATGTGCACGATCTGCTCTTCGGAACGCCGCCGTGCGGTAATGTCCTCGATCGTGGTCACCCAGCCGCCATCGGCCATGCTGCGGCTCGACATCGCGACGATCAGGTCCTCGTCGAGCTCGAGCACGAAGGGCGGCAGGCTGGGGTCGCGCAGCGAATCTTCCAGCCGCGCCCAGATCCTGGCCAGCTGCGATTCGGCGGTCGCCTCGCCGGTGCGCGCGGCCAGCGCGGTGCGCAGAACGTCGAGCGCGCCGGTTCCGGGCGGGCATTGGTCGTTGCCCAGGCCCCACATTTCGGCAAAGCGCCGGTTGGCCAGCACCAGCCGTCCCCTGGCGTCGAACAGGCACAGCCCCTGGTGCATATGATCGAGCGCGGCATCGCGATGGCGGCGCGCCTCGGCAATGCGGTCCTGGTCTTCCTTGAGCCGGGTAATGTCGCGGGTGATCTTGGCAAAGCCGAGCAGCTTGCCCGATTCGTCGCAGAAGCGCTCGATCGTCACTTGCGCCCAGAAGCGCGTTCCGTCCTTGCGCACGCGCCAGCCTTCGCCGCTGAACTTGCCTGTCTCGCGCGCGGTAACGAGCGCCCGTTCGGGCACGCCTTCCGCGCATTCCTCGGGCAGGTAGAAGCTCGCCAGCGGCTTGCCGACGATCTCTTCAGGCCGATAGCCCTTGAGCCGTTGCGCACCGGCATTCCAGTTGGCGACCCGGCCTTCGGCATCGAGCATGTAGATCGCGCAGTCCGAAATGCCCTTGATCAGCGCGCCGAACTGCATCTCGCTCGCGCGGATCGCCGCCCGGGTCCGCCGCGCGATGACGAGGCCGCTAAGGCACAGCATCAGCAGGCAGGCAGAGGCCAGCGTGATGAGGATCGACATGGTCGTCGGCGAGAGCAGCGCGCGCGAACCCTCGATGCGCGAAGGCACCAGATCGATCGCGGTCATGCCCGAAAAATGCAAGCCCACGATCGCGCAGGTCATGATCAGCGCCGCAGAAAGGCCCGAAGCCAGGCTGGCGCGGCGGCGCGCCAGCGACAGGGCAGGATAGAGCGGCACGATGCCCAGCACGACCGACAGCGCCAGATAGCCCATGTTCCAGTGGATGAGCGCGGGCATTTCGAGCGCGGCCATGCCGACATAGTGCATCGCGGCAAAGCCCGATCCCGCTAGCACGCTCGCGGCGGCCAGCGCCCTTGCCCCCTGCCCGCGCGTTGCGATGAGCATCGCGGCAATGGTGGTCGCCAGGACCACGAGCAGCGACCCTGCGGTCCGCGCGATCTCGTAGCCGATAATGATGCCCGGATCATAGCCGAGCATCGCGACGAAATGCGTCGACCAGATGCCGAAGCCCGTGGCGAACCCGCCCGCCACCGCCCAGCCCAGCCGCGCCCGCGCCGAAGCGGACCGGGCCTGCCGGATCATCAGCACCGCCGTGATCGTGGACAGCAGGCAGATCGCGGCGGCCAGTCCGACAAAGCGGATGTCATGATCGTCGCGGATGCAGAAAAGGATATCGAACAAGGGTCTAGCTCCGGGGAAAAAGCTAGTCTGTCCTATTCCGGAAGTGGTTAACAAACCGCACGCCACGGTGTCGGTAACGCAAGCCCGTGCTTGCCTGAACGAGCGGACCTGGTGGAGCCGAGGGGAATCGAACCCCTGACCTCGTCATTGCGAACGACGCGCTCTCCCAACTGAGCTACGGCCCCACATCCGGTGACGCGTGGCTATAATGGTTCGCCCCGCGCCTATCCAGAGGAAAAATCAGTCGCCGCTGCTCGGCAATATCGTCGGCAGCACCGGCGGGTTGCTGGCCGGGGTTGCAGCACCAGGAGCGGTGTTCAAGGCCGGCTGGATGGCAGGCTGGGCCTGCCCCATCTGCGCGGCCTGGGCGGCCCGCATCTCGGGGCTGCCATAGAGCGCGATCCATTTCTGCAGGTCGCTCTGATAGCTCTCGTAGCTTGCATAGAAGCGGTCGAACACGCCCTCGAGCGTCGGCAGCGCGCGCACCGAAAAGGCGACCAGATCCTTCGACGGCAGTGCCACCGCTTCCTGGCCCAGGATCAGCGCGGCATTGCAGAAATCGCTCTTGACTGGGGGAAAGGCGAAGAAATTGTACACCTGGGTGTTCTCGGTATCGCGGATGCGCGCATAGCCGGTGCCGTAGCGCTTGCGATATTTCTCCTCGACGGTCCTGTTGATCCGGTCGAGCTCGCGCTTGTGCGTCTTGAGGAACTGGTTGTAATCGTCCGCGATCCGGAAATGCTCGGCATTCTGGCAATTGAGCGCGGCGACGTTGAACGCGGCGCGGAAATACCAGAGCTTTTCATTGTCATCGATGTCGCGCATCGGCGTGTCGCGCAGGCCGTCGGCGCGCAGCCCCGGGATCGCCATGGCGGTGACGGCATTCGATGGCGGGGTCGGCATGCGCGGCGGCGCGACCGGAACCGGGGGCGGCGGCGGTGCGACGGCGACGGGGGCGGGCTTGGCGCCGCCACAGGCCGAAATCAGGGTGGTAAGGCTGACCGTAACGGCCAGCAGAAGTGCACGGCTGGGGGCCATACGTGCCATGTTCAGTATCTCCCGGTGCACGCGCGGGGCCTTGGCTCTCTCGCACGCGTTCTCATGGGCATGGTTTATGCCCGCCAAGCGCCGATCTCAACACCAAAACGGTGAACCGTTAAAGGCTGGGTGACGACAGCCACCCAAAAGCCGGGATGAGCGGAGTCGCTCGAGCGGCGAGCCGAGTGAACCTTCGAAGCGCAAAAGAAAAGCCCGGCGGAAGGGGATCCGCCGGGCTGTCAGGGTTCCAGTGCTTTTCCGGACAGATCAGTCGCGACTGCCCATGATGCTCAGCAGCGCCTGGAACATATTGATGAAATCGAGATACAGGTTGAGCGCGCCCATGATGACCACCTTGCCCATCATGTCGCTGCCCGCGACCTGCCAGTACAGGCTCTTGAGCTTCTGGGTATCATAGGCGGTCAGGCCGGCGAAGATCAGGACGGCGGCATAGCTGATGACCAGGCCCATCACCGACGACTTGAGGAAGATGTTGAGCACGCTCGCCACAATCAGGCCGACGACGCCCATGATCAGGAAGCTGCCCCAGCCGGTCAGGTCCTTCTTGGTGGTATAGCCGAACAGGCTGAGACCCGCGAACGCCGCTGCGGTCGAGAAGAAGGCCAGCGCGATGCTCTCACCGGTATAGACCAGGAAGATCGTCGACATGCTGAGGCCCATCAGCGTGGCAAAGCCCCAGAACATCGCCTGGAGTGCGGGCGTCGAGAAGCGGTTCATGCCGAAGCTCATCGCCAGGACGATCACGAGCGGCGAGAAGATGATGACGTACTTGAGCAGGCCCGGGCCGAACATGATGTCTGCGGCCATGCCCGACTGGGCGAACAGCAGCGCGACGATGCCGGTCAGCAGGATGCCGCTGGTCATGTAATTGTAGATGGACAGCATGTACTTGCGCAGGCCCTCGTCCCGGGCCGCGCTAACACCGCCGGGCGCATTGATCGAACCGGCGCGCATGCGCTCCGCCGTGCGAGGATCAAAACGGTCAGCCATCGAAAGAGTCTCCTTTGCCCGGCATTGTTGCCGGATAGCCACAATATCGCCCCTGAAGGCAGAATTTTCAAGCGAAACCGGTTTTCCGTTCGTCGCGCCTTGCTACGATACAATCCTTACCATGCGATTGTTCCTTGCCCTTGTGCCTCCGATTGCCATTCGCGCGCTGCTGCTCGACCGGATGCAGGGGCTGGGCGCGGCACGCTGGCAAGGCGACGCGCAGTTGCATGCCACGATGCGCTTCATCGGCGAGACCGACCGGCACGGGGCAGACGCGCTGCTGCTCGCGCTCGGCGCGGAACGCTTCACGCGGATCGAGGCGCGGCTTGACGGCTTTGGCTGGTTCGACCGCAAGGGCCGGGTCGATCAGCTCTGGGCTGGCCTCGCCCCGCGCGATCCGCTGGCGGCATTGCACGCGCGGCTCGATCGGCTGTGCGTGCGCGCCGGCTTCGAGCCCGAAGCGCGCAAATATGTGCCGCATATCACGATCGCGCGCTTTGCCCGCAGCACCGCGCCCGATCCGGCAGGGGTCGCCGCCTGGATGGCATCACAGCCACCGCTGCCGGGCGACCTGTTCGGCTTTGACGCGCTGCTGCTGATGCAGAGCCATTTGGGGCATGACGGAAGCGTCTATGAGGTGATCGCCGCCTTCCCGCTGCGCGGCTGAAGCATCAGGGCTGGAAGGCGGCCACGATATCCGCCGTGACCCGCGCCGGGCGTCCGGTCGCCTTGTCGAGCATCGCCCAGGTCGAGATGGCCATCACGATGTCGCGCCCGTTCGCATCGGCGAACGCGGCATGGCGGGCAAAGCGCGCGCCCTTGGGCGTTCCGGGCACCCAGGTCCGGCCGATTGCGGTCTCGCCCAGGCCGATATTGCCGCGATAATCGATCTCGTGCCGCACGATCACCCAGAAATAGGCGGCCACATGCGCGGGATCGGCGGCTTCATTCCAGTGCGCGACCGACAGCTCCTGCAGCCACTGCACCCAGACGGCATTGTTGACATGGCCGAGTTCATCGATGTGCTGGGGCTGGGCGGTGAAGGGGAGGGAGAAGGTGGTCATGGGGGGCTTCTTGCCAAACCCTTGTCCATTTGTCCCGACCGAAGTCGAGGGACGTAATCCCGAACGGTTGTGCAAGGTCCCTCGACTTTAGTTTACCCTGAGCGGCTGGCTTGCCAGCCAGCCGAAGGGCTCGGGACGAACGGGGGGTAGGTGTGAAATGGAATGGACACAAAAAAGCCCGGCTGACATCTCGCCAGCCGGGCCTTTCGTTCAATCCGCGTTGGTATCGCTTTCCTTCTTCGCCGATCCGCGCGCCTTTTTGGGCTTGCCCGCCTTGGGCGGTGCGGGGACGATCTCGAAGGCCATGGCGCCGTCCTTCATATGGACATTGACCTCGCCACCCTGGACCAGCTTGCCGAACAGCAGCTCTTCCGCCAGCGGCTGCTTGATCTTCTCCTGGATGAGCCGCGCCATCGGACGGGCACCATAGAGACGATCATAGCCGCGTTCGCACAGCCAGTCGCGCGCTTCCTGGTCGAGCCGGATATGCACGTTCTGATCGGCCAGCTGCAGTTCGAGCTGCAGGATGAACTTGTCGACCACACGGGCGACCACCTCGGTTCCGAGATAGCCGAACGGCACGATGGCATCGAGACGGTTGCGGAATTCGGGGGTGAACATCTTCTTCACCGCCTCGTCCGACGCATCCTCGCGGCTGACATCGCCAAAGCCGATGCCCTCGCGCGCCATGTCCGCCGCGCCCGCATTGGTCGTCATGATCAGCACGACATTGCGGAAATCGACGGTCTTGCCGTGGTGATCGGTCAGCTTGCCATTGTCCATCACCTGCAACAGGATGTTGAACAGGTCCGGATGCGCCTTCTCGATCTCGTCGAGCAGCAGCACGCAATGCGGCTGCTGGTCGATCGCATCGGTGAGCAGACCGCCCTGGTCATAGCCGACATAGCCCGGAGGCGCGCCGATCAGCCGGCTGACCGAGTGGCGCTCCATATATTCGGACATGTCGAACCGCTGCAGCGGAATGCCCATGATGTTAGCAAGCTGCCGTGCAACCTCGGTCTTGCCGACGCCGGTCGGGCCGGAGAACAGATAGTTGCCGATCGGCTTGTCGGGATCGCGCAGGCCCGCGCGGCTGAGCTTGATCGCGCTCGACAGCACCTCGATCGCCTTGTTCTGGCCGAAGACGACGCGCTTCAGATCACGCTCGAGATGCTCGAGCACCTTCTTGTCGTCCTTCGACACCGACTTGGGCGGGATGCGCGCCATCGTCGCGATCACGCTCTCGATCTCGCGCGCGGTGATGATCTTGCGCCGCTTGGCGGGCGGCACCAGCATCTGCATCGCGCCGACCTCGTCGATCACGTCGATCGCCTTGTCGGGCAGCTTGCGGTCGTTGATATAGCGCGCCGACAGCTCGACCGCGGTCTTGATCGCATCGGGCGTGTACTTGACCTTGTGATGGTCCTCGAACGCGGTGCGCAGGCCCTTGAGGATCTTGATCGTGTCCTCGATCGTCGGCTCGTTCACGTCGATCTTCTGGAACCGGCGCAGCAGTGCGCGGTCCTTCTCGAAATGGTTGCGGAACTCCTTGTAGGTGGTCGATCCGATGCAGCGGATGGTGCCGCTGGACAGCGCAGGCTTGAGCAGGTTCGACGCGTCCATCGCGCCGCCGCTGGTGGCCCCTGCACCGATCACGGTGTGGATCTCGTCGATGAACAGCACCGCGTGCGGCATCTTCTCGAGCTCGGAGACGACCTGCTTCAGCCGCTCCTCGAAATCGCCGCGATAGCGCGTGCCGGCGAGCAGCGCGCCCATGTCGAGCGAATAGATCACCGCCTTCTGCAGCACTTCGGGAACGTCGCCCTCGACGATCTTGCGCGCCAGACCTTCGGCGATCGCCGTCTTGCCGACGCCGGGATCACCGACATAGAGCGGATTGTTCTTCGAACGGCGGCACAGGATCTGGATGGTGCGGTCGACCTCGGGCCCGCGTCCGATCAGCGGATCGATCTTGCCGGCCTGGGCGCGCGCGTTCAGATTGACCGTGAATTGGTCGAGCGCGCTGTCCTTCTTCTGCTTGGCGGCAGCGTCCTGCTTCTCTTCCTGCGGTTCCTCGGCCCCGCGCACGCTACGCTGTTCGACCGGCTGACCGCCCTTGCCGATGCCGTGGCTGATATAGCTCACCGCATCGAGACGGCTCATGTCCTGCTGCTGCAGGAAATAGACGGCATAGCTTTCGCGCTCGGAGAACAATGCGACCAGCACGTTCGCGCCGGTGACGACATCCTTGCCCGAGGACTGGACGTGCAGGATCGCACGCTGGACCACGCGCTGGAAGCCGGAGGTCGGCGCAGGGTCGGTCTTTTCGGCGACCTTGAGCGAGTCGAGCTCATTGTCGAGATAATGGGTGACGGCATCGCCCAGTTCGCCGAGGTCCACGCCGCAGGCCTGCATCACCTGCGCGGCATCGGCATCGTCGATCAGTGCGAGCAGCAGATGTTCGAGCGTGGCATATTCGTGACGGCGATCGGCGGCATTGTGCAGCGCCTGATGCAGCGTCTTTTCCAGCGATTCGGCAAAGGATGGCATATTGCGATACTCCGCAGCGGGCGAGATACCCGCCTTCTTATTCAATTCGCCCGGAAAAAAGGGCCGGGCCCCTTATCGTCAAGCGCCTCTTTGCCATTGCCCCTATCCACTCCGGGGCGCTCCACGTGCACCAATATAGGACGGCATTCGGGCAAATCCAGCAGGCTCAAAGCCACTCGTCGCGAATAATCGCAGCAAGAGCCGTGCCAGATGAACGGCACCTGCGTGAATGTCGGATGCGCCGTTCGGGCTCAAAGCCTGCAGGCGGTGCTCAGCTCTTGCGAAACAGCGCTTCCGCGCTCAGCCGGTGCTGCGCGGCAAAGGCCTTGCGCGCTTCGCACCGGGCGATCTCGGCCCGGCACAGCGCAATCCGCGCGTCCAGTTCGTCCAGCGAATAGGCATCGATATCCTCGCCGCCCAGTTTCTGGGCAGCATCTGCGCGCAACCGCGCGAGGCTTTCGTCGGGCTCCATGGGACTTATTGTTGACCCCGGTGCCTTAGCTGTCAATATGGGGTTTACAGATGTTGACGGTTTGGTCCGTGAACGGGGGGAGCACCAGGTCATGACGACCCTGGAAATGGCGAAAGTAATTCCGGCGACCATGCGTGCCGTCGATTATGCCGAGCCGGGCGGGCCGGAAGTACTGGTGGCCGGCGAGACACAAGTTCCGGTGCCAGCAGCTGGCGAGCTATTGATCCGCGTCGCCGCCGCCGGCGTGAACCGGCCCGATGTCATCCAGCGCCAGGGCTTCTATCCGCCGCCGCCGGGTGCTCCGCACATCCCCGGACTGGAGATTGCCGGAACGGTGGTGGCCGCTGGCCCCGATACCGACGATGCGCTGATCGGCCAGCCGGTCTGCGCGCTGGTCGCAGGCGGCGGCTATGCCGAATATTGCCTCGCCCGCGCGGACCACTGCCTGGTCGTGCCCTCGGGCATATCGATGGTCGAGGCGGCCGCGCTGCCCGAAACGCTGTTCACCGTGTGGCACAACCTGTTCCAGCGCGCCTATGCCCGCGACGGCGAGACGGTACTGGTCCATGGCGGTACCAGCGGCATCGGCACGATGGCGATCAAGCTGTGCAAGCTGTTCGACCTCAAGACCATCGTCACCTGCGGCAGCGACGACAAATGCGCCGCAGCGCTCGATATCGGCGCGACGCACGCGATCAATTACAAGAGCCATGATTTCGTCGAGGAGGTCCAGCGCCTCACCGACGGCAAGGGCGTCGAGATCGTGCTCGATATGGTGGGCGGCAGCTATTTGCCGCGCAACATGGCGTGCCTGGCCGATGATGGCCGCAATGTCACCATCGCGGTGCAGGGCGGCATGAAGGCGGAAATTTCGGTGCTCGAGATCATGCGCCGCCGCCTGACGCTGACCGGTTCGACGCTGCGCCCGCGCTCGAACGGCTTCAAGGCGCTGCTCGCCGACGAGATTGCGCGCGAGGTCTGGCCGCTGGTCGCAACCGGCGAGCTTTCGCCGATCATCCACAGCCGCTATCCGCTGCACGAAGCCGCCAAGGCGCACGCGCAGATGGAATCGGGCGATCTCATCGGCAAGATCGTGCTGGAGATCGGCGAATAGTCCGCCCACTGTCATCAAGTCGTCATCGCTAGGCGATTCCAGTTGTCACATTAAACCGCCATTGGCGTGGTCCCGAGGATGCAATATCCGCAAGGGAGCAAGCGCCACATGGCCCTCGACGATTTCAGCGATAGCATTGGCAGCCTGCTGGCAAGGGTGGCCGATGGCGATGATCTGGCGGGCGGCGATTTTGCCAACGTCACCGGCTTTCCGGGCGGCCAGCCCTATGTCCCCGAACCCCCGGCCGATGCGCGCCGCCGCTATCGCACCGTGTGGATTTCCGACGTTCACCTCGGCACGCGCGGCTGCAATGCGCAAATGCTCATCGACTTTCTCGACCATGTCGACAGCGACACCATGTATCTGGTCGGCGACATCATCGATGGCTGGCGGCTGAAGAAGAAATTCTACTGGCCCGCCGCGCACAACGACATCGTCTGGCGCATATTGAAGCGCGCCAAGCGGGGCACGCGCATCGTCTACATTCCCGGCAATCATGACGAGATGTTCCGCCAGTTCAGCGGGCTCAATTTCGGCGGCGTCGAGATCCGGCGCGCCGCATTCCACGAGACCGCCGACGGCAAGCGGCTGATGGTGCTGCACGGCGACGAGTTCGACACGATCATGCTCGCGCACCGCTGGCTCGCGTTCGTCGGGGACACGCTCTACCATCTGCTGATGAGCCTGAACATCGGCGTCAACTGGGTGCGCCAGCGCTTCGGCCTGTCCTATTGGTCGCTCTCCAAGATGGCCAAGCACAAGGTCAAGAACGCGGTCGAGTTCATCTCGCGCTTCGAGCAACTGGTCGCGCGCGCCGCAGCCGAGCGCGGTGTCGACGGCGTGGTCTGCGGTCATATCCACACCGCCGAGATCCGCGAGATCGGCGGGGTCGAATATTATAACGACGGCGACTGGGTCGAAGGCTGCACCGCTTTGGTCGAGCATTTCGACGGACGCATGGAAGTGCTCCACTGGGCCGAGATCATGAAGGAGCGCCAGGCGGCAGAGGCCGAGGCGCGCATGCGGCAGAATCTGGAACCGGTGGCAGCCTGATCCAGAATGGTGCGACAGCGGAGGACAGCATGCAGCCCGGCATGAAGATCGCGATCATCACCGATGCCTGGGCGCCGCAGGTCAACGGCGTGGTGCGCACGCTCACCGCGGTGACCGAGCGTCTGCGCGGACTGGGCCACGAGCTGCTGGTCATCTCGCCCGATCAATATGCCTCGATCCCCTGCCCGTCCTATCCCGAGATACGGCTCGCGCTGACCACGCGCTTCGGCATCGGCGCGCGGCTGAGCGAGTTTGCGCCCGATGCGGTGCACATCGCCACCGAAGGGCCGCTGGGCATTGCCGCCCGGCGCTTCTGCCTCGATCATGGCTATCCCTTCACTACTGCCTATCACACCCAGTTTCCCGACTATCTCGCGCGCCGCACTGGGCTTCCCGCCGCGATGTTCTGGCCGTTCATCCGCTGGTTTCACGCCCCGGCCCATGCGATCCTGGTATCGACCGAGACGGTGCGGGCGCAGCTGCGCGAGCAGGGGCTGGGCCAGGTGGTACACTGGGGTCGCGGCGTCGATCTCGGCTGTTTCGGGCCCCACGCCCCCCGGCCCGCGCTCTATGCCGAGCTTGCGGGGCCCATCCAGCTCTATGTCGGCCGCGTCGCGGTCGAGAAGAATATCGAGGCGTTCCTGTCGAGCCGCCATCCGGGATCGAAGGTGGTGGTGGGCGATGGCCCCGCGCGCGAGGCGCTGGCACGGGCGTATCCAGACGCGCATTTCGTCGGCGCGCAATCGGGCGCGGCGCTGGCGGGCTATTATGCGGGCGCGGACGTGTTCGTCTTCCCCAGCCGCACCGACACCTTCGGGCTGGTGATGATCGAGGCGCTCGCCTGCGGTACCCCGGTGGCAGCCTTCCCCGTTTCCGGCCCGCTCGACGTGCTGTCGCCGGGCGCGGGCGCGATGCACGCCGATCTCGACACCGCGATCGCCGCCGCGCTCAGCCTGAACCGCGCCGATTGCCTGGCCGCGGGGCGCAGCTTCACCTGGGATGCCAGCACCCGCCAGTTCCTGAACGCCCTGGTACCGATCACCGCGCGTCTCGCCATGGCGGCCTGACGATCGCTCGCATTTCCTCAAATAGTATAGTATGCAACATCCGGGTCGCCCCAGACAGTCAGTTCAGCATGCAGGGGTGATATGCAAACAGCCACGTTCTTCCGGGTGATACTGCCGTGCGCGCTTGCGCTGGGCGGCGTGATGTTCACAGGCCACCAGGCGCTCGATGCCGCAGACCATTTCGATCCGCCTGCTCGAACGGGATCGGACACCAACACGGTGGGATTCGACGTCGCCGCCGACATTGCCGATCTCTACGCCTTTCACGACGCCAACAATGTCTATCTGTCGATCGGCTTCGGTGGCCCGTCGGCGACCAACCTGCCGGGCTTCTACGATCCCGATGTCCTGTACATGATCAACATATCGAATGCCGGATCGCGCACCGATGTGGAGTTTCCGATCGAGATCCGCTTCGGGCGCGACGGGGCCAATCCGGGGATCGAGGTCCGCAATCTGCCCGGGGCCAGCCTGGTTCGCGGTCCGGTCGAACGCAACCTGACCACCCCCAACGGCATAACCGTGCGCGCCGGGCTGTTCGACGATCCGTTCAACTTCGATCCGCAGGGGCTGCGCGATTCGCGCGCGACGGGGAACTTGTCGTTCAACAACGCGCGCAATCGCTTCGCCAATCTCAACACCACCTTCGTCGTCATCTCGATCCCGCGCAGGCTGCTCGATCAGGGCCAGCCGCTCGATATCTGGTCGACCTCGGCCCGGATCAGGAGCTGAAACCATGACCCGGAACCGCACACCGCGCGCGCTCGCCTCTGCCCTTGCCATATCTGCGTTGCTTGCGGGCTGCGGCAGCAACGAGCCGCAGACCAATACGATCGTGATCCCGCCGGTCGCGGTCGCCCCCGCGCCCGCGCCGACCCCGCCGCCGCCGACCAGCTTCGATGTCGGCCCCTGCCTCAACCAGACCGTCGTTCCCGGCCGGACCGTGGCGAATCTGGTGGTCCCCGATCTGCTCCGGCTCGATCTCAACCAGCCGGCAGGCTTCCCCAACGGCCGCCGGTTCGAGGATCCGGTAGTCGATGTGACCCTCGCGGTCATTTTCCTCGATCTCGCCCGGCACCCCGCGACCACCTTTGCCGCGCTGCCGGTCAACCCCAACACGCTCGACCAGCCGCTGCCCACCAGCTTCCCGTTTCTGGCCGCGCCGCTCGGCAGCCCGCCGACATCGGGCGGTGCGGGGACGAACTTCACCTTCCGCAGCGATCTGCCCTCGGCCTATCGGCGGGTCGATCGTGCCGGCATGCCAGCGGTGGCGACCGCGCTCGTCTCCGGCAACCCGTTCAAGAACGAGTATAACGACGACACCCCCGCGATCGACGCGACCGGCAAATGGGTGCCTGAACTCAGCAGCACGCTGACCATCCTGACCAATGCGCTGGCCGACGATTTCGGTCGGCTGGGCCTGAGCATCTGCGCGCGACCCAATGGCTGAGGCAGGTGCGGTGGGCGAGGTCGGCCTGGCAGCACGGCTGTCACCCTGGAAATGGTGGATCATGGCGCTGCTGGTCCTGGCAGGCGTCTGGACGATCGACGCCTGGAATGACGCCAAGCCCCTGCCAGAGCCGATCGCGTGGCAAGCTTCGCCCTATTCGGGCAGCGGCCCGCCGCTGAGCTATGCCGAGGCGATGCGGCGCAGCCGGACAGCGATCGCCAATGCCCGCAAGGCGGCCGAGGCGGGCGCGGACCAGTGGCTGATGCATGAAATCCATGCCAGCGAGCTGATGGCGCGCGCCCAGCTTTCGGGCGATTATCGCGACTATGCCGCTGCCCAGGCTGCGCTCGACAAGGCCTTTGCGGTCGCGGTGAAAGGCAGCGGACCGCACATGATGCGCGCCGCGCTCGATTTCAGCATGCATCGCCTGGCCGCCGCCGAAGCGCAGCTGGCGGCCACCGATGCCTATGCGGTTCCGCCCGATGCGGGCGACCGCGCCGAGATCGAAGCGATGCGCGGCGACATCGCCTTCTATCGCGGTGATTATGACAGGGCCTGGGCGCTGTATGACGCGGCCGACCGGCTGGTGCCGGGTTCGGCCAACTTCCGCCGCGCGATCTTTGCCGCGCGCACCGGCAAGGTCGATCTGGCCGACGCCTATCTGACCGAGGCGGAAAAGGCCTATCGCTCACCCACACCGCAGACCCGATCGTACATGCAGCTCCAGCGCGGCATTCTCGATCTCGACCAGGGTCGGCTCATTGAGGCCATGGTGCATTTCCGCGAGGCCGACCGGCTGTTCCCCGGCCGCTGGCTGATCGAAGAGCATATCGCCGAGGTGCTTGCGCTGCAGGGCAAGACCGGTCAGGCGGAAACGCTGTATCGCGATATCGTCCGGCGCACCGGCCATCCCGAGTTCATCGATGCGCTGGCCGCGATCGTCGAGGCGCGCGGCGACAAGGCCCAAGCGCAGCGGCTCTACGCCCGCTCGTCGACCATCTGGGCCGAGCGGCTGAAGCTGTTCCCGGAAGCGACCTATGGTCATGCAATCGACCATTGCATGGCGAAGCGGGACTGGTCCTGCGCGCTCAGGCTTGCGGAGGCCAATCATCAGGCACGCCCCTATGGCGAAGCGAAGATCAAGCTCGCCGCTGCCCTGCTCGCGAACAGCCGGATCGATGAGGCACGCGCCCTGATCGACACCGTCCTTGCCTCCCGCTGGCGCACCCCCGATCTGTATTCTACCGCCGCCGCCATCTACGATGCGAGCGGCCTCACCCGAAAGGCGGCAGAGTTTCGCCGCACGACCCCGCTCTCCTCAGATTGAAGTTTAATCAAGTTGCCTTGTCCTCGGGCTGTCTGCAAGCTCGCCGCCTATTCTGGCAGGGGAGCGAGGCGTGAAGCGGGGGCTATGGGTTGCAGGCTGCATTGGACTGATTCTGGCCTCTCCGGCCTTTGCGGGCGATCAGCCCCTTTATGCTCCCGCCCCCGAATGGGTGAAACCGGCTGCCCTGCCCGATGACAAGCAGCCCAGCGGGGCCGGCGGGGTGATGCTGCTCGATTTCCAGCACCGCATCGATGGCCCCACCGTCTGGCAGTATAGCGACACGATCCGGCGGCTGGATTCGCCCGAAAGCCTGACGCAGAGCAACATCATCACCTTGCCCTGGAGCCCGGACAAGGGCGATCTCATCATCCACCAGCTTTCGATCCTGCGTGACGGGCAGACGATCGACGTGCTGGCGGCTGGGCAGAAATTCACCGTGCTGCGCCGCGAGGAGCAGCTCGAAAAGAGCGAGCTTTCCGGCATCCTGTCTGCGACCCTGGCGGTCGAGGGGCTGCGCGTCGGCGACAGGTTGCGCCTGCGCGCCTCGGTCACCCGCAAGGATGCCGCGCTGGGCGGACGGTCGCAGATCGTGCAATGGCTGCCCGCCGCCCCCGCACGCATCCCCTCGGCGGGTTACAGCCTGGCCTGGCGCAAGGATCAGCCGGTGCAGTGGAAGTCGCTGGCGGGCAGGCTCGACGTGAAGCCGGTGCGCGATGGCGATTTCATGCGCCTCGAGGTCGCGGCACCGCTCGCCAAGCTGGCCGAGATGCCCGACGATGCGCCGGGCCGATATCGCCTGCTGCCGATGATCGAGGCCTCCACCTTTGCCAGTTGGGCCGACGTGTCGAAGGTGATGGCGCCGCTCTATGCCACGCAAGGCACCGTCGCGCCGGACAGCCCTATCGCCGCCGAGATCGCCGCGATCATGCAGGCGACCAGCGATCCCATGGAGCGCGCCGCCAGGGCGCTGCAGCTGGTGCAGGACAAGATCCGCTATCTCGCCGTGGGAATGGATGGCGGCAATTACATGCCCCAGTCACCGCAAAAGACCTGGGACGCGCGCTATGGCGACTGCAAGGCGAAGACGCTGCTGCTGCTCGCCATGCTGCATGCGATGGGGATAGAGGCAGAGCCGGTGCTGGCCGGCGTGCGGCTGGGCGAACTGGTGCCCGAGCGTATTCCAAGCGCGGCGGCGTTCGACCATGTGCTGGTCAGGGCGACGATCGGATCGGAATCGCTGTGGCTGGATGGCACCGCGATGGGCACCAGGCTGGCCGACATGCGCGACACGCCGCGTCTGGGCCATGTGCTGCCATTGCGCGCAGACGGTGCCGATCTGATGCAAGTGGACCTGCGCGCGCCCGGACGCCCGATGATCGACCTGGAGATGACGGCGGATGAAAGCACCAGCATCGACCTGCCTTCGGTCATCGATCTCAAGATGGTCGTGCGCGGCGAGCTGGCCAGCCTGCTGACGCTGATGACCGCACAGATGCCCGAACCCGAGCTGCGCGACGGCGTGCAGTCGGTCCTCCAGGAATTTGTCGGCGAGGCGCAGTTCGAACAACTCGAGGCCGTGCCCGATCCGGATGCGGGCACTGTCACCATTCGCGGCCGGGGCGCGTTCAACACCGGCTGGAAGATGCAGGAGCGGCGCATGGAGCGCTGGCTTTCGCGCGTGCCGGATCTGCTCGATTTCAAGCCGGACCGGGCAAGACCAGCCTGGGCCGCGATCCCGGTCGCGACCGCCGGACCGCTGCGCAGCCGTTACAAGATGACGATCCGGCTGGCCGATGGCGGACGCGGCTACACGATCGAAGGTGACCCGTCGGTCGACATGACGGTCGGCGGCACCGCGATCCGCCGGTCGCTGACGATGGCGAACGGCGAGGTGATGATCGAGGAAGACCTGACATCGCTGGGCGGCGAGATCGCGGCGAGCGATGTGGCGCGCGAACGCGATCGCATGGCGACGCTGCTGGCGCGATCGCCCAGGCTGGTCGCTCCGGCCGATGCGCGGCGGCGCTGGTCGCTGGCCGGTGCGCCGTCGGATTCGCAGATCAGGGCAATCCGCGCGATCTATGACAAGGAGGTGCAGAAGGCCGACGAGGAAGACACGACCGCGCTGGTCAGCAGCCTGTCTCTGTATCGTGGCATCGGCGATTTCAAGGGGGCGGCAGGCGTGCTCGATCGGCAGATCGCGCTGCTGCCTTCAGCCGAAGCCTATAGCGACCGGGCGTCGGTGCGCGCGCAGCTGGGCGATCTGAAAGGCGCACTGGCGGATGCCGAGGCGGCGCGTTTGCTTGATCCAGCTGATATCGGCTATATTGGACAGGTCGCGGGGCTGAAGGCGGAGCTCGGCGATCTGGACGCTGCGCTGGCGCTGGTCGATGAACGCATTGCGCTGGGCGGCAAGACGCTGACCGACTTGCGAGTGATCCGCGCCGATCTGCTGGGGATGTATGGCGACGCCACGCAAGCGCTGACCGAACTCGACCAGGTGATGGCCACCAAGCCCGGCGATCCTTCGCTGCTCAACATGCGCTGCTGGATCAAGGGCACGCGGATGGTCCAGACCGAATCGGCGCTGAAGGACTGTACCGGCGCGCTGGAGCTCAGCGACAGCACCGCAGGCATTCTCGACAGCCGCGCGCTGGTCTGGCTGCGCATGGGGCGGCTCGAAGAGGCGCTGGCCGATCTCGACGCCGCGCTGCTGCAGGCACCCAGCCTCGCCGAAAGCCGGTACCTGCGATCGATCGTCTATCGCAAACTGGGCCGCGAAGCCGATGCGGCGGCCGATCTGGCGGTCGCGCGGCAGCTCTCGCCATCGCTGGAGCGGCAATATGCGCGCTATGGGCTGAAGCCCTGAAGCCACCGGCCGAGGGGACGTTCACCACATTTCGGGCCGCGCCAGCCCCTTTCCTTGCCCCCGGACCCTTTTCCTTGCCCAAAGCACCGCGTTCGCCTATAGCCGTGCGCAGCATTCGGCCACCCCGCGAGGGGTGGCCATATTTTTTGGAGAAACGCGCATGTCTGCCAACCCCCAGCCGCTGATGCCGCACGCGACCGCATCCTGGATGGTCGACAATACCGGGCTCAGCTTCGAACAGATTGCCGATTTCTGCGGCCTGCACATCCTGGAAGTCCAGGCGATGGCCGATGACCTTGCCAGCAGCAAATATACCGGCCGCGATCCGGTGCGCGCGGGCGAACTGACCATGGCCGAGATCGAGAAGGGCCAGGCCGATCCCGACTATCGGCTGAAGATCATCGCAGGGCCCGCGCAGGTGCGCCGCACCAAGGGTCCGCGCTACACCCCGGTGTCGAAGCGCCAGGACAAGCCCGACGGCATCGCCTGGATCCTGCGCAACCATCCCGAAATCTCGGATGCGCAGATCGGCAAGCTGATCGGCACCACCCGCAACACCATCGCCGCGATCCGCGATCGCAGCCACTGGAACATCTCGAACATCCAGCCCAAGGATCCGGTGACGCTCGGCCTGTGCTCGCAGCGCGAGCTCGACGCCATCGTCAGCAAGGCCGCCAAGAAGGCCGGGATCACCGACCAGGCGCCGACCGACACGCGTCTGGGCGGCGACCGCGAGGCGCTGATCGAGGAACTGCGCGCCGAACGCGATGCCCAGCACCGCGCCGCCGAGGAAGCCGCGCGCGAGGCCGCGATCGAATCGTCGCTGCTCGGCAACGCGACCGTCGAAACCGAGAGCAGCGAAGACTGATGACCGAGGCTGCGGTCCCCGAAGAAGCGGCAACGCGCTCGGGGCCGCCCGCTTATGATGCCTCGCTCGCCGATCACGGGCTCGAGCCCAAGGAATTTCGCGGGCTGACCTATCCGCTGGGCGATCATGCGCCCGGCTATGGCGACTATTTCGCCATCGCGCCCGGGCTCGGCTGGACCCGGCTGCCGGTCCCCGGATCGCTCGACCATATCAACATCTGGTTGCTCGACGACACCGACGACGAGGGCGATGGCGTCGCGATCGTCGATACCGGGCTGTACATGCCCGCCTCGACCGATGCGTGGAAGAAGCTGTTCGCCGAAGGGCTGCAGGGCAGGCGGATCACTCGCGTGCTGGTCACCCATTTCCATCCCGACCATGTCGGCGCGGCCGGCTGGCTGTGCCGCCGTTTCGGCGTCAGGCTATGGATGAACCGCACCGAATGGCTGATGGCGCGGATGCTGACCGCCGATGTGCGCGAACAGCCTCCCGAGGAAGCCATCGACCAGATGCGCCTGGCGGGGTGGGACGACAAGCGCCTCGACGAGATGCGCGCGCGTGGCTGGGGCAATTTCGCGCGCATGGTAGCCCCGCTGCCGATCGGCCATGTCCGGATGGAAGACGGCGGCGAGGTGCAGATCGGCGAGCGGTGCTGGACGGTGATGACCGGCGGCGGGCACACGCCCGAACATGCGTGCCTGATCGACAAGGCGGGGCAAGTGGTGATCGCGGGCGACCAGATCTTGCCGCGCATCACCAGCAATGTCTCGATCATGGCGAGCGAACCGACCGCAGACCCCTTGCGCGAATGGCTCGACAGCATCGCGAAATTCCGTGCCGCACTGACCGGCGACGAGCTCATCCTGCCCGCGCATGGCTTTCCGTTCACCGGGGTTCACGAACGGCTCGATGCTCTTGCAGCGGGTCATCACGACCGGCTCGATGCGCTCGAGGCGGCGCTCAAGGAGCGCGAGATGCGCGCGGTCGACACGTTCGGCATCCTGTTCGCGCGCAAGGTCGACGACAGCGTCTATGGCATCGCCACCGGCGAGGCGATGGCGCATCTGCGCTATCTGGAATATGCCGGCCGCGCGACCTGTGCGGTGCGTGACGGGGTTGCCTGGTATTCCGCCTGAGCTCTATCCCGAGCGGTATTGTGATTCAGCTTCGGCCATATAGTCCCGGGTGATCGGCAGCGCATGGCGGCTGCGCGCGAACTGCACCTGATAGTTGCACATGCCGCCATGTTCGAACGCAGCGGTGGCCCCGGCGAGATAGAAGGTCCACATGCGGAAGAAGCGCGCATCGTAAAGCGCCTCGATCTCGGCCTGTTTCTCGACCGTGCGCTTATACCAGAGCCTGAGCGTATGCGCATAATGCAGCCGCAGTGTCTCGACATCGGTGGCGATCAGCCGCGAAGGCTCGCTCGCGCGCACGATCTCGCTCAACGCCGGGATATAGCCGCCGGGAAAGATGTACTTCGCGGTGAAGGCATCGGTCGCGCCTGGACCGCCCATCCGCCCGATGGTGTGCAGCAGCATCACGCCGTCATGCGCAAGCAGCTTGCGGCACTGGCGGAAGAAGGTCTCGTATTGCGGCACGCCGACATGCTCGAACATGCCGACCGAAACGATACGATCGAAGCTGCCGGTGAGCGCGCGATAGTCGATCAGCTCGAACTTCACCCGGTCGGCAACGCCCGCCTCCTCGGCGCGGCGGCGCGCGACCTTGAGCTGCTCCTGCGACAGGGTAATGCCGAGCACGTCGACATCGGCGACGCGGTTGAGATACAGCGCCATGCCGCCCCAGCCGCAGCCGATATCGAGCACTTTCAGCCCCGGTCTCAGGGCAAGCTTGGCGGCGATATGCGCCTTCTTGTCGTCCTGCGCCTGCTCGAGCGAATTGCCGGGATCGGTGAAATAGGCGCAGCTATATTGCTTGTCGGCATCGAGAAAGAGATCGTAGAGCCGGTCGTCGAGATCGTAATGGTGCGCGACATTGCGCTGCGAGCGGCCCGCCGGATTGATCTGGTCGATCCGTCCGCCGATTGCCCGGACGAGCTTGCGCAACGGCCCTTTCGGCTTAAGGTCGCCGCCCTTGTCCCACGGCGCATTGGCACGGACGAGCTCGATCAGCTCCATGATGTCGCCGCGCTCGATGATAAGCCGCCCGTCCATATAGGCCTCTCCCGCCCCGAGGCGCGGGTGGAGCGCGATGAAGCTCGCCACGTCCTTGTCGGCGAGCCGGATCGCGACATCGGGAAAGCCGGGCGTGGCTGTGCCGAAACTGCGGGTACGACCCTGATGGTCGGTCAGCTCGAGCGTGCCGTGGCGGATGATCCGGTTCAGGAAACGGTCGATAAGGCTCATGATGACCTAGATAGTGCAGCCAAAGTCAGATGCCAGCATACCATTCATATCCAGCCGCATCCTCCCAGTAACCGCCGCCCCCACCATAGGCGAGCCGATAGTCGGCGACTGCCTCTATACGCCGGACATATTTGGCGTGCTTGTAACCGAGATGCCGTTCGACCCGCAGACGCAGCGGCGCACCATTGCCGATCGGCAGCAATTCGTCGTTGAGCGCCCAGGCCATCATCGTCTGCGGGTGGCGCGCATCTTCCATGTCGATGCTCTCGTAATAGGGCCCGGCGCGCAGCGTATCGGCGCAGTGAAATACCAGATAGCGCGCGCTGTCCTTGACCTGCACCTTGTCGAGCAGGTGCGCGAGGTTGACCCCCGTCCATTTGCCGATCGCGCTCCAGCCCTCGACACAGTCGTGCCGGGTGATCTGCGTCTGCTTCGGCATCGACCGGATCTGACCCAACGCGAACCGCATCGGCCTTTCGACCAGCCCGTCGATGGCGAGCGTCCAGTCGGAAAAGCCGGTCGCGGCCTGTTTGAGATAATCGGCATCGGTCGGCGCACGCGTTCCGTTGGCGGGGACCGAGCGCCCGATATCGCGCGGCGAATATTCGCGCGCCATCCGCTCGCGCCCCTGGATCGCGCGCTGCAACGCCATATTGCCCTTTTCCGCCAGCAGCAGTGTATCGCGCCAGCCCTGGTTGGCGTTGAGCGCATCGCAGCCGCTGAGCAGACCGCCCGAGGCAACCGCGAGCGAGCCGACCAGCGCGCGGCGCGTGACGATCAGGGGGCTCTTCGTCTCGCTCATCGCCGGTGTCCGATCGTCATGCCGCGCAGCAGCGTGAGCGGCTTGTGCACGATCACCAGGGCGACGTGCAGCACCATGAAGCCGATCAGCGACCAGGCGATGATGAAATGGATCGAGCGCGCGGTCTGGCGTCCGCCGAACATCATGCTGGGGAAATGCAGCGCGGCATCGGTGCCCGGCGACATGGCAAGCCCCGTCACGATCATCAGCGGCAGCATCACGAAGATCACCGCGATATAGCTCAATTTCTGCAGCGGGTTGTACGCCTCGCCGGGCGCGGTGTGGAAATCGAACTTCGCGTGATCGACGATCGTGCGCCACAGCGCGCGCGGGTGCCATTCGGCCGCGCGCATCGCGATCATCGATCGGATATGCCCGTTGAACAGGCTGAAAATCATGAAGAACAGCAGGCCGAAGGCGAAAAACCAGGCGAAGAAGAAATGCCAGTGGCGCCCATCGGCCAGGCTGTAGTCGCTGGGGATCGTCGCCCAGCCGGGAAAGGCGCGGCTGCGCATCTGCCCTTCGCCATCGCGATAGACGCCGAGCACGCCGGTGGTATCGATCCGGGTGCTACCGATGCCGAGATATCCGCGGCTCCCCTGCTGCCCGATCTCGAGCCAGGCGGGCTCGTCGCGATTGCCATATTCGCCCCAGTAGAGCCGGGGGTGGGCGTTGAAGATCATGAGGCCGCTCATAAACAATGTGATCAGCGAAACGAGATTGACCCAGTGCCAGATCCGCGTCGTCAGCGCATGGCTGTGATCGGGTTCGCTGACCGGAGGCGCGATCTCTGGCGCGGCCTGGGGCACCGCGACGGGCTCGGCAGGGTCGAGAGCGGCGATCATGTCGGTCATTCGCAATCCAGGCGCACAAGGTTACAGTCGTTCCGCGAATCCATGCCCGATGGTACGTCACGAAAGGTCGCCTGTCATGTCCGCCAAGGCCGAAGTCATCACGCTCGATCCCGATCCGCTGGCACCCTATGCGATCTCGCCGGGCTGGAGAGCGGGCGGACTGCTCTTCCTGTCGGGCCAGGCGGCGATCGACCCGAACGGCGCGATCGTCGGCGCGGGCGATTTCGACGCGCAGTTGGAGGCGACCTTCGCGAATATCGACCGCGTGCTCGCTGCAGGCGGCAGCGACCGCAGCCGCATCGTCAAGGTGACGATCTATCTCACCGACATGGCAAATTTCCCCGCGATCGTCGAGGCGCGGCGGCGCTATTTCACCCCGCCCTGGCCCGCCGACACGATCGTCGAGGTGCGCGCACTGGCGCTGCCCGAGCTGATGGTCGAGATCGACGTGATCGCGCTCGCCGGCGAGCGCTGAGCCCGGCTCAGGCGAAGCTGCCCGCCAGCCGAAGCAGATCGGCCTTGCGCCGGACGCCGGTGCGTTCGAAGATCTGCGCAAGAAAGACCCGCGCCGTGTTGCGGCTGATCGCCATCAGCGCCGCAGCCTCGTCGAGCGCATCGACCCGGCGCAGGACATCGAGCAATTCCGCCTGGCGCTTGGTCAGGCCCAGTGCGCCCATGAACACCTTCACCGGGTCCTGGGCGTGCTTCATATAGGTCACGTCGACCTTGACGCTGCGGAGCGCCGTCGATTGCGGCAGCGACACCACGCGCACCATGGTGTCGGCAAGGCCGGTCTTGAGCGTCAGGTCCATGACTTGGCCAGGACCGGGGTTCTGGATCATCGCCGTCAGCGCCGACTGGAAGTCGGGCAGTATAGTGCCAAGCCTCCCGTCCTCGTCCAGCCGCGCCAGGCCGGTCAGCGGCAAGGTATAGCGGATCATCGGCGAACGCTCGTCGGCGGCCACCTGCATGTCCTCATCGACGACCAGCGAAAACGTGTCGATCTGCTGAAGCTGCGCCACCATGGCCGTCGCCGCCTGCTCCGGTTCCACCTTGCGGCGGAGCGAGAGGTTGATCGCGCTGAACTTGTCGTAAAAGCGCTGGTAGAATTCGGCGATATCCGCCTGCGAGGCCTCGGCGCCACGTCGCAGGATCCCGAGGCCGATCCGGGCATCGCCGATACAGGGCATGATCAGCATGGAGGCATCGCTCGGCGGGTTGTGCGAATCGTACCACGCCCAGAATTCGTCCTGCTCGTCGATATCATCGGGACGCCGCAATTCATCATGCAGGATGATGCCATGATCCGCCGGCGGCATCCCATGGCGGGCGCGCGGCCCGATCCGGTAGAAATGCTCTGCATAGGCATCGACGACACCCTGGTCGATATTGGCGGTGCCCAAAGGCCGGATCATGCGATTGTTGCCGAAGATCACGCTTATCAACATGGCGTCAGCCCCGGCCAGCGGCAGCATGCGCGTGAGCGCATCGGACCATGTGCAATGGCCCAACGCAGCATCAGCAATCAACTCATCCAGCCTGTCGAACCGGTTGGAAAGAAGGATCATGAGCCGGTCATGTGCCAGTGCCGGAAGACCGCGTGATGACGTAATCGTCGCGCCCGTCGATCGAGACAGTCAGGCGGATGCTCCAATCGTCCGACCCGCCGAAGCGTACATGGCTGAGCATGCGGCCAGCCTCTTCGATCGTGCCGAAGCTGCTGGTGTTCACCGAATTGTTGGAGCTGCCCGAGCGCGATTCGATGCGGAACCGGCCGGCGCAGCGGCATGGGGCTGCGGCAATCACCCTGGCATCGACCAGCGCGCCATCCTTGCTGACGACCAGCGTGATCGGCTGGTCCTGTGCAACGCCTGCAGTCATGGCATCATCCGCTGCGGCGGCAGGCGGCGCGGCGGAGATGGCCGCGGCCAGAAGAATGGGGGTGAGCCATCGGGCATCACCGCGGTGGTGGGGCATTGACGATCGCTCCCAGAATTGCATCGATCGCATTGGTGGCATCGGCCGGAATGTCGCTGGTCTCTTCTTCTGTGGGCGGTGCCTGTCCCGCCTGACCGGACGTCACCGCTGCCGCAATGGCGAGATCGTCATTGCTGAAATCGGCGCTGCGGCCGCTGCCCAGCCTGCGCGCGGCAGCATCGGGCGCGTCGGCCACGGCACCGGTCGCGGCCTGCTGCGCGAGCAGCCTCTGTTCGGCGGAAAGCTGCGGCTGGCGACGCCCGGCAAATTCGCCGGCCCGGGCTTCGATCGGACGTGCGCAGATATCGGGGCCGGCGCCGGGCTTGGCATCATCGCACGCATCCGCGCCTTCCAGGCGCTGGGTGCCGAGCTGGCCGCCATCCTGGCCGGCAGCGCTCAGCTGGCGCTGCGGCACCGCGTTGCCCGAGGGCGAGGACAGCTGGAATTCGGTCGGCAGAGCGGCGCTGTCCCCCTGGCTGGTGCCGATCGAGGGCACTGCCAGCGACCGGTCGGGGGACGAGGCCTGATCGGTCACGACGGCCGCGCTGCGATCGGCGGCATCGCTCTCGTCGCTCTGCGCATCCACGGCGCCGGCATCCTGCGCCGATGCATGGGGGAGCAACTGGGTCGATGCGACCGCTGCGAGAACGAGCAGCCCCAGCACCGCATAGCGCACCATCTCTTCGCCGCTGGGCAGACGAAGCGGTGGCAGCGAACGCAGCAGGGGCAGCCGGGGCATGTCAGCTGCCCCCGTTCGACTGGGTGATCGACATCGTCTGGTTGCCGCTCTGCACGATCTGGAGATCGGACAGGCCACTGCCATTCTGCACCCAGCGAAGCTGGTTGGCGGTTCCGTTCTGCGTCGCGGTCATGGCGTTGTTGTCACCCCGCTGGAACAGCTCGGCGCGGTTGTCGGACCCGTTCTGTCCCAGTCGCATCTGGTTGCCATCGCCCTGTTGTCCCAGCATTGCGGTATTTACACTACCGGCCATCGCAGATTGATCAAGCCAGATCGCGTTGCTCTCGCCCTGCTGGGCCGCGACCGCGATATTGCCGCCGCCATCGCTTGCATTCTGCTTGGAAATGAAGCTGTTGAGCAGACCCGCCTGGTCGATTTCGAGATAGGCGGTGCCCGCACCCTCCTGGGTCACGCGGGCCGTGCCGTTGTCACCATCCTGCCCGATGCGCGCAAATTGCTGGCTGCCATTCTGGCTGATGGTGGCGGTGTTGTTGTCGCCGATCTGCGTGATGAAGGCGCTGGTGCGCAGCGGCACGGGCCGCATCAGCTCGATCGGTTCCGAAAGCGGGCCCGCCGTGCAGGCTCCCGCAGAGGCCCCTGCGCACGGGTCGCTCGGAGCGGATTGCGCATATACCGTCTGTGCCCCCAGTACCATCATCGCGGCGATGGCCAGCCTGGCAGAACATGTGCGCATGGAAACTCTCCTGTACTGCCCTTGGGGCAGCCCCGCACGAAGCGGAGCCGCCCCTCAGGTCATCAGTTGTCAGTTCGGTGCACCCTGGGTCACGGTGGCGATCATGCCCGTGCCGTTCTGGGTGATGGTCGAGAAGTTGTTGCTCGAGTTTTGAGTCACCTCAGCGACATGACCCGAATCGTTCTGGATGATGAACGAGTCGTTGTCATTGCCGAACTCGGTCTGCTTCACGATCGCAACCTGGTTCGAGCCCCCTTGAATGATGCTGGAATCGTTGCCCGAGCCCGTCTGAAGAACGTCCGCATTCAGCACCGAGCCACCATTGCCCGACTGGTTGATGAAGCTCGTGTTGTCACCGGTGTTAACACCCAATGCCCCCTGAGTGACATTTGCCGAAAGACTGATGCCGTCTTGGATGGTCAAGGCGCGGTTTCCATCCGATATCTGGATGATATCCGCATCGTTATCGCGACCCTGAGTTCCACCCTGGCGAATTTCGGCACCATAGACTGTGGGGGTCACGCCTTCGAGGAAGGCGCCGTCATTGTTCTGCGTTCCAATCTGCGAAATGAACGCATTCTGATTGTCACCCCGCTGCTCGACGCGTGCGGTGTTGTTATTGCCGCCAGCGGCCTGATTGATCGTAGCAGTCTGATTGTCGCCGCGCTGCGATGCGAAAGGCGAATCACGACCCTGGTCGACATTGGCAAGACCGCCAGTCCCGTCTTGGGTCACATCAGCGAACTGGTTGCGACCGGTCTGCTGGATATTCGTCTCGTTGTCGTCGCCACCTTGATTGACCTCGACATTGTGATTTTCGCCGAAGAGGTCACCGCCCTGGGTAATTATTGCGCGATTTTCATCGCCATTCTGGTTGACAATCGAATCTTGATTGACGCCAGTCTGCGTGATTTCCGTGCGGTTTTCGCGACCGGTCTGGCCGACGAGAACATTATGATTTCTGCCGATTCCGGTTCCCTGGTTGATGAATGCCTTGTTGGCATCCCCATTCTGACTGACGACAGCATCCTGATTGAAACCGCGCTGTGTGATTTCGCTCTCGTTTGCGCCGCCGTTCTGACTGATCGACGCAGTATGGTCACTACTGACATCCGCGCCCTGGTTGATCGTGGCGCGGTTCACATCGCCGCCCTGCTGCTCGATGAACGCTTCATGCAGTCCACCGGCCTGGGTGACGGTGGCGAAATTGCCATTGCTCAGCTGGACGACACCTGCAGCAGCACTGCTCCCGGTCGTTCCAGCACTGTTGCCGAAGCCACCTTGGGTCACGGTAGAAGTGTTATCAGCACCGGTTTGCTCGACATTGGCGGCATTGAACCCGGCTCCGCTCTGGAACACCGTGGATTCGTTGCTGACATTCGATTGGGTGACGATTGCTTCGTTGGAGCCGAGCAATCCCGCCTGTGTCACGGTGGAGATATTGTCACTGCCATCCTGCGTCACTGTGGCAGCGTTCGAATTGCCAGTCTGCGTAACCGTGGATGTATTATTCGTGCCATCCTGATCGACGGTAGCCTCGTCGAAGTCGCCGCTCTGCAACACCGTTGATTCGTTGCTGGTTCCTGCCTGAGTGACTGTCGCTAGGGCCGAATCATTAGTCTGCGAAACCTTAGAGATGTTCTCGCTACCCGACTGGGTGACCGTGGCGGTGTTGTTGTCGTCCGAGCTGCCTGTGCCGTTATCCTGCACGATCGACGAGTCGTTCTTGTCGCCCGACTGGGTCAGCGTGGCCTTGTTGGTGTTGCCGCCTTGGGTGACGACCGAGATACCATTGGTACCGCTCTGGCCCACCGTCGCGTTGCCATTAGTGCCGGTCTGAGTGACGGTTGACGTGTTGTTGACCGTCTGTGCCTTCGCCGGAGCAAGGGCAAAGATCGCCAGCGTCGATGCGCCGGCAAGAAGAAGCTTTTTCATTATCTTATATCCTTCAAAGAATGCTGGCTGGTGCCTGGTTATGGACACCAGCCAGTCAGTTCTCTTGCCTTAGTTGACGCCGCCCTGGGTCACGATTGCAGAGTTGTTGGCTCCCGACTGCGTGATCGTCGACACGTTTTCGTTGCTCGTCTGCGTGACTTCAGCGCTGTTGTTGGTGCCGTTCTGGGTCAGCATGGAAACGTTATCGTTTCCGGACTGGTCCACGTCGGCAAAGTGGTCGGTACCGTTCTGGGTGATCGTCGAGCGGTTGTCGCTGCCCGACTGGTCCAGATTGGCGATCATCAACGTACCGTCCTGAGTGATGGTCGAGATATTGTCACTGCCACCCTGATCGGCAGTAGCAGAGTTGTTGGCGGCAGACGCAGCAATCAGCGTGTTGGTCTGATTGATCGTGCTGGTGTTGCCGTCACCACCCTGGGTGCTGGTTGCAGTCATCAGGCGAGCGCTGACGGTATTGGAGCCACCGGTCTGGTTGATCGTGCTGGTGTTGCCGCCACCGATCTGATCAATCGAAGCCGAGGCCACGCGCGGATCGGGACCACCCGACGGGTTCGGGGCGTTGTTAACGGACTGGTTAATAGTAGCAAGGTTACCACTGCCAATCTGATCGATCATAGCATTCGACAGCTGCCCGGACTGGGTCACCTCGGCTGTATTGTCATCGCCGCTCTGATCAACGCCAACCATGCTCAAGTCGCTGCTTTCGCCGGCAGAGTTGTCGAAGCCCGACTGCAGCACGTCCGACGTATTGCGGTCGCCCGACTGATTGACGTTCAGATCACCGCTAGAACCCGATTGGATCGCATCGGATACGTTGCCCTCACCGCGCTGAACAATCAGCGCGCCCTGGCTATTGGTCTGGTTGGGGTTGCTTGCAATGCGACCCTGGGTCAGTTTGGACGTGTTGTTGGTACCACCCTGATCCACGACAGCCTGGGAGTCCACCGAGGCCTGGGTGATCGTCGAATTGTTGAGCGAACCCGCCTGGGTCACGTCTGCCGAGCCGCCGGCATTGGCTTCCTGCGTGATCTTCGAGTCATTTTCCTCGCCGGTCTGCGTGACGAACGCAGTGGCATTGTTGTTGGGGCTGCTCTGCGTAATGGTGGAAGTCAGCAAAGTGCCGTCCTGATCGACATCAGCAAGCCCTGCCGAGCCGCTCTGAGTGATCTTCGAATCGTTATCGAAGCCCTTCTGAGAAACCAGCGCGCTGGAACCCGTGGCATCGATCAGCTGGGTAACCGTCGAGCTGTTCTGCTGGCCATCCTGCGTGACCGTGGCCGAAGCGTCCGACGACTGGGTGATGGTCGAGACGTTTTCCACATCGTCTGCGCCAATTTCAAATGGGTTTGTGGTCTGCGTGACGATCGCCGAGGCACCGGCGGCCGTTGCCTCCTGGGTCACGGTCGAACTGTTCTGGCTACCCGTCTGGGTTACCAGAGCGCTTGCGGCGCTGTCCTGCGTAATTACCGAGCTGTTGGTAGGGAAGTTAGGATTGGTTGAAGTGGAAGTGCCCAGCTGCGTAACGGTAGCGGAAGCGCCGTCGGCATTCTGCTCGATTTGCGAATTGTTGTCGCCATAGAATCCGAGATCACCCTGACTGACAGTGGCCGTTGCGCCAGCGGTCTGGTCGATCTGCGAATTGTTGAAGATGCCGGTCTGGCCGACAGTCGCCGAGCCGCCAATTCCGGACTGGTTTACTTCCGAACGGTTCAGATCGCCTGTCTGAGTCACGCCCGCTGTGTTGCCCGAACCACCCTGAACGATGTTCGAGAAGTTGCTGCGAATCCTGTCACCACCCGCATCATCGCGGCCATCCTCGCCGCGGAAACGGACACCGTTGCCCGACTCGTTGGTCGTCTGCGACACGGTCGCGCTCGAACCGTCACCCGACTGTTCGATGGTGCTGTCGTTCTCGTTACCGTTCTGGGTCACCATCGCAAGCGCTTCGGCGGTCTGCGTCACCGTCGATACGTTCTCGTCACCAGACTGAGCCACATCGGCCGTGGCACCTTCTCCGCCGACCGTCTGGTCAACCGTCGATTCGTTGTCGCTGCCTTCCTGATCGACTTCCGCGAAATTCTTGTCACCGGTCTGAGCGACGTCGGAGGTGTTGTTGACGCCGCCCTTCTGATCGACGTCGGCGTCATTGAGGACACCGGACTGGACGATCTCGGAGAAGCTATCTCCGTCCTGATTGACCTTGGCGACATTGCCCGCGCCGCCCGACTGGGTGACTTCGGATTCCGAGCTGTTGCCCGCCTGGTCGACTTCGACCGTGTTGCGGCTGCCAGTGGTGCCGTTGCCGCTTTGGGTCACGGTCGACTTGGCATTGCTGCCCAGCTGGCTGACGTCAGCACTGTTGTTTGCGCCGCTCTGGTCGATCGTCGAGCTGTTGTTGACGACGGTCTGGGCCATCGCCGGCATGCCGATCATCAGCGCCAGTGCCGAGACCGAGGTGTAAATGGAGGTCTTCATGGTTGATAATCCTCTGTTCAAGGGTCATAACCATGCTGCTCCGGAAGCAGCATTGCCGCCGGGGTCAGCATGATTGTTTCACACGCACTCATTGTTGTCATGCTCGCGCATCGGAGTTGCAGCTCCGGTGCGCGAGTTTTGTCAGGTCTTTATGTCAGTTCCGAATGCCGCCTGACCGGCTTCGGCTCTCGTCCGCGATCCTGGAGCGGTTGGGTACCCCGATTGGGGGACTTTCCCGATCCTGTCTTGCGCCTGCATACACGCCGCTAGCTGTGATGCAGGACATAGCTGGTCAATTAGTCTCCGAGCTTACCTCGCTTTTCTTCCCGTTCGTTTTCCTGTCCTTCACCTTCATCGGGGCAAGCTGGCGCGCACGTTCTTCTGCGCGCTGAACCTGTCCCGGCGTGAATTTTCCATCGCGTTCCTGCTGATATTGCAGCAGCTTGGCCATGCCGGCATCGCGGTCGGCGAAATCCCAGAGGCGCAGCTCGACGCCTTCCATGACCAGCGCATAGACCGCCTTTTCGATCGCCTGCTGCAGCGCCAGCTGGTCGGGTTCGTTGGTGGTGAACCCGGCCTCGGCCTCGAGCAGCTCGCGGAAGGCGACGAACTTGAACGCGCTCGCGCCAAAGGCCTGCGAGGCGATGGTCTTCGACGCGGTGACCGTGGTCAGCACCTCGCCGGTGCGTACCGATACCGCGCGCAGATAGACGGTGACCGTGTCCTGGCGATATTCGGTGCGGCCGCCGATGCCCAGAAAGGCTGCGCCTGCGCCGCCGGTCAGCGTGTTGGTATCATAACCGATGATCCCACCTTCGAGCAGCACGCCGGCAAACAGCAGTGCGGGCAGCGCATCGGGATTGACGACTCGCTCGCCAAGATAACGTTCGCGCATCTCGCGGATGATCTGGCGCTCGTTAAGCAGGTTCTTCAGATTCTCGCGCTCGACGATGGTGAACCAGCTGCGATCGCCGACATCCTGAAGCGCCTTGACCAGCACCGAGGCTCCGCCCTGGCTGACTGCGCGCGACAGCGTCTGGCCGGTCGCGCTGGGCTTGAACTGGCCGGTCTGGTCGGTGAAGCTGTAGACCGCCACCGCAACCTGGCGCGACGGCTTGGGAATGCCGCGCAGCAGCAGCTGGGTCTGGGTCGCGTTGGGCAGATAGGCATAGCTGGTCGTTTCGGGCAGAAACGCCTTGCCGCTGCCGCCAACGGTGGTGCAGCCGCTTGCCATCAGGGCAATTGAAAGGGCTGCCAGGCCGGGAAGGATCGGAAGACGCATGGCTCAGTCGACATCCACAAAGGTCGGGACGACGATCACCGTTTCTTCACCGGTATCGTCATTTATGATCGTGATCGTCACCTCGGTCAGCGAGCGGATGAATCTGACAGTCTGACCGCCAAAACTGATCGTGCCGCTTTCCTGGGGGTTGTCACCGAAAATCGCGGTAACAATTTGCGAGGAAAGTGCGGACAGCAGACGCGACTGGAGCTGGCGGGCGAAGATGTCCGCCTGCGAACTGCTCGAGCTCGACGCCGGGTTGGTGAAATCGTTTTGGGCATTGGCGATGCCCAGCAGGTGATTGGAATTGAACGGGTTTCCGCCGAAACTGGGATTGACAGGCTGGTAGACGATGTCCTGTGCAACGGCCTCATTTCCGAGTGGCATGGCAATACCGGCCACTCCCAGCCAGGCCACCGTCAAGGCCCTGACCGCACGCTTGTACGAGTGCACAACTCATCTCCTGCAGCTCGCCCCCGGAAGCTTTTGCCTCTCGAACGGCATAAAATTCATGCGACTCGAATTTTGTTAACGGGACCTTAGGAGCGATTAACGGAGTGTAAAATAGTGCAAATAGACTATAGGATAGCCCCATATTGGGGGTATCCAGACGCGTTCGCATGGAGTTGCAATGGCTTGGGACTCATCAAAGCCCAGCTTTCCCGCGCGCTGCGGTAGTTAATCTGTAGGGTGGGCAGGAGCTCAGCCAGCAGCCGGGAATCCCGATTGGGTACCATGAATTTGGCCGGATTTTACAAAATGTCCGTTTTCGAGACACAGTTTACCCCGTTCGTTGACGTAATCGACGTCAATTTGACGCGATTTGACATGTAAAAGTCGGGAAGTGGGCAGAATTGGGACGATCAAATCGCGTTTCGCGGCGTCCTGATGCAGGTTCTGCCTGGCACGGTCGTTCGATGCCCGGCTGCCGCAGCTGCCCCACCTTGGACACGCCTTCGATGGTGACTGGAAGTTCGCGCAGGTCGCGATGAAATCGCCTAGCCGTCTCGGCAGCAATAGCAGGCTCACCAGGGTTTGATGTTCACGCCTGGCGCGCCGCCGATCTGGCAAAGGCTCTTATCGATCATGTGTTGGGCAACTCGCCCGCTAGTCATCGTATTGGGCTTGATGCAGACGCGCCAGTGGCCCCGCGAGCATAGGCTTCGGGGCGATCAGCGGATCCGGGCTGGGCCCTGCCGCGGTTTGCGGGAATTGGGGGAAGGATGGAATGGGCTTTTATATTGGTTGCGGGAGCAGGATTTGAACCTGCGACCTTCAGGTTATGAGCCTGACGAGCTACCGGGCTGCTCCATCCC